>DVGV01000063.1 GCA_018712545.1 Candidatus Coprenecus merdigallinarum
CCGTTTAAATAGAAGGTGTTGAGACGATGAGGAGCCGGGAGCCGTCGGAGGCGGTGGTGGCCAGGACGCGGAGGATGTCGCTTTCGGCGGAGCCGAGGCGGCGGCGGAGCTCGTCGGAGGTCATCGGGAAATTGCGGGCGGTGACGGAGCAGGCGGGGTATTTCTTCCGGAAATCGCGGATGGCGGCCTTGTGGAAGGGCAGGACCTCGATGATGCGGCGGATCTTCCCGGGAAAATGCCCGACAGGCGCCGGGGCTGTGTAGAAATGGGTGGAGGCGGAGATCTTCCGGAGGCCGAAGCGGACGGCCGGGAGCTTGAAGGCTCCGCTCTTGAGCAGGGCGGGGGAGGGCTCCATGAGGTAGCCGGCGATTTCCGAAGGAACGGCGAGGTCTGCGGCGGCCTCATTTTCCTCGCGGAGGGTAAAATGGAATTCGGCCGCATTGTCCCCGGAGGAGAGCTCTACCGCTGTTATGGGAATGTCTCCGGCCGGTACGGCATTGTCCCGGAGCATCAGGACCAGGACCTCCTTGCACTCATTTTCCGAAGAGAGAATATGGACTTCGGAGGCCTCCGGCAGTTCCGAGAGCAGGACGCGGATGTCGGCCATGGGGGAGGCCTTCAGCAGGATGCGGGGGGCGATACGCAGCAGCTCGGGGCGGAGGGCGGTGATGTCCGGCTCACAGTCCCTGAGGGAGTAGACCCTGCCGCCGTCCCTGCCCCTGCGGGCCGGGTCGAGGTAGATGAGGCTGTAGGTGTCGGAGGGGATGCGGCTGAGCATTTCTGGCGTCGTCTCTGCACAGTGTACAGTTATATTGTCTCTGCCGAGAGCAACGAAATTGTGCCGGGCACAGGCGCAGAGTTCTTCCGAACGTTCGAGATAGTCCACTGAGGCGGCTGCCTGTGAGAGGCTCCAGGAGTCGACGCCGAGGCCTCCGGTGAGGTCGGCTACCCTGTCTCCGCTGCGGACGAAGCGCTGCTTGTAGAGGGCTGTTCCCTGTGAGCTGCACTGTTCTAAGGAAAGGGACTGAGGGTAGAGCAACCCCGGTTCGGCATACCACAGCGGCAGCTTGGTCCTGGCCTTCGCCCGTCCCTGTATGCATCTGACCGCCACCGTCATGTCTATGTCAGGCCATCGGCCCCGGTGCAGCATCAGCTCCGCCGGACTGTCTGCCTCATGGGCGAGGACAAACTCTTTTAGTTCCTGCTCTGTCATGCCGCAAAATTAAGCCGAAGAGGGGAATATTTTAAGGATTTGTCCGGAAAATTTCGTAAATTGCACCGATTAATCGAAAATTGAGTTATGAAGAAAATTATCTGTGCGGCAGCTTTGGCTGCATTTCTGCTGTCCGGATGCGGAAGTGGCAGTACATCCGTGATAGAGTTGTCTCCTGATGTGCTGACTGAGGCTCAGGCAATAGCTCCGGATAATGTTTACGATCTCCCCGAACTGTTTTTCGCAGGTTCAGCTCTCGTATATGGAGACCGGTATGCGGTGTGCGAGATGGTGACCCAGGAATTTGCAGCGGAGGTGTATGACCTGAAGGAAGGGAAGGTGGCCGGGAAGCTGCTGCACTACGGCAACGGTCCGCAGGAAGTGTTAGTCCCGATTTTCAATATGTTCGGAGATACGCTGCAGGTGGTGGATATACAGAAGAACAGGCTGTTCATGATTCCGTGCGCGGACCTTCCTAATGCCGGAATCGCCAGAGAGATAAAATACGATTTCATTACGTTGTCCCTGATTTCGTGCGGGGACAGCCTGTTGGCCCTCAACCCGTTTTATTTCGAGAACGATGACCTGGGCATATACAACGGCGAGCCGATGTTTTTTTACTCCGATGGCGGAAAAGCTCCGTACGATGCATCGAAGATCATGACGGCCGGAGTGGTGCAGGGGCCGGTGGCCGTGCATCCGGAGAGCGGAAAGGTGGTTTTCGCCAACAGTGTCGAATCAGAGATATTTATCCTGAATAAGGATCTTTCCGTGAACCGCAGGATTACCGGGCCGCGTCATGAAAGTACTGACTATTCTGTGGCGGAAGGCCAGCTGCTGTTTTCCGGAAATATAGCCAATACATATCTGTCAGCCTGCTCCGACCGGGAGTATGTCTATCTGATCTACGACGGCAGGTATTACGATCTGTATGATGATAATGTCGACGGGGCGAATACCGACCACGACCTGTATCTTTTCCAGATGGACTGGGACGGACGTCTGAAAGGCTGTTATTCTCTGGAGGGACTGCGCTACGTAGGCTCCAGGCTGAGCTGCGGCTCACAGCCGGGGACGGTGTATGTCTCGGCCCTTTCGCCCGATGAGGGGAATCTTCAGATATTTTATTATGATCTCAGAAAGTACAACTAATCTTTTAATAATATGAATTACAGAGAAGTCGCAATGCAGTGGACCGGCCCTGAGTACGATATGGAGACCAGGACCAAGGTCAATGCTCTCCTTCATGGAGACGAGAAGGAACTTGAGGATGCGTTTTACCGTACATTAGAGTTCGGTACCGGCGGACTCCGCGGTATCATGGGCGTGGGTACCAACCGCATGAACAAGTACACGGTGGGCATGGCTACCCAGGGCTTCGCCAACTATATCCGCAAGGCTTACGAAGGCGAGGAGAATATCCGTGTGGCCGTATCCTTCGACTCGAGGAACAACAGCCGCGAGTTCGCCAAGATTACGGCCGAGGTCTTCGCCAACAACGGATTCGAGGTCTATCTCTTCGACAACATCCGGCCTACACCTGAACTGAGTTTCGCCATCCGTCACTATCACTGCCACGCAGGCGTGATGGTCACCGCATCGCACAACCCCAAGGAGTACAACGGCTACAAGGCCTACTGGCAGGACGGAGCCCAGCTGACCGCTCCCCACGACACGGCCGTCATAGCTGAGGTCAACAAGATTGAGAATCCCTCCATGGTGAAGTTCGGCGAGGAGAATGTCTCTAAAATCAAGATGATGGGAGAGGAGACCGACAAGGTATATCTCGACTCGGTCCTCTCGCTGATGCTCTCGCCCGAGTCCATAGCCCGTCACAGGGACATCAAGTTTGTATACACCCCTCTGCACGGTACCGGTGTGCGTCTCGTTCCGAGGGCTCTGACCCAGATAGGATTTACCGAGGTGTATCCCGTGAATGAGCAGATGATAAGTGACGGTAACTTCCCCACGGTAGTATCTCCCAACCCCGAGGAGCCTTCGGCCCTGAAGATGGCCGTCGAGCTGGCTGAGGCCAAGGGTGCCGACATCGTGCTGGCTACCGACCCTGACGCCGACCGCGTGGGCGTGGCTGTCCGCGACGACAAGGGGCAGATGCTCCTGCTGACCGGCAACCAGACAGCTTCCCTGCTGACCTATTACATCCTGACCCGCTGGCACGAGCTCGGTAAACTCAATAAGGACACCTACTGCGTAAAGACCATCGTGACCACCGAGCTGCTGACAGCCATCGCAGACAAGTTCGGAGTCCAGATGTACGACGTGCTCACCGGCTTCAAGTACATCGCCCAGATCGTCCGCGAGAACGAGGGCCGCAGGACCTTCATCTGCGGAGGCGAGGAAAGCTACGGCTTCAATGTAGGCGAGTTCGTCCGCGACAAGGACGCTGTCATCACCTGCTCTTTCGTGGCCGAGTGCGCTGCATGGGCTGCTGACCAGGGTCTGACCCTCTACGGTCTGCTGCAGAAGATATACGCCGAGTTCGGCACCTACCGCGAGAAACTCGTTTCCTTGACCAAGAAGGGCATCGACGGCAACCAGCAGATAGCCGCCATGATGAAGAACTACCGCGAGAATCCTCCCGCTAAGCTGGGTGACTCACCTGTAGTGAAGGTAATCGACTACACCGAACCCGAGAAGACCGGTCTGCCCAAGTCCAATGTGCTCAGGTTCTTCTCCGAGGACGGCTCGGTAGTGACAGTGCGTCCCTCGGGTACTGAGCCCAAGATTAAGTTCTATTTCGGTGCCAAGGGAGAGAAGGCTGCCGCGACGGTGGACTCACTCGTGAAGCAGTTTTCGGAGTAGTGCCGCGGCCGCGTTCCATACGATGTAGAACGCGAAGACAGTGAATACGATACCCGTCCAGTGTATCTTCAGGATAAGGAGAATGACTGCGGCGGGTATTATTATGCACAGGAACGTAAAGCGCTGTGCGTTGTCCTTCCACTTGAGGGACTTGAGCTTCATGGAGAACATCGGAAGCTCGCTCACCAGCAGGGCACAGAGGATGAGGGTCACTGCCGGGATTGCCCAGTTGTTGGCCAGGAAGGTGTTGGCGATGTGTTCGTAATGGCCGGCGAAGGCGGCCAGGGACGCGGCGAAGAGGGCTGAGGCCGGTACGGGCAGGCCCAGGAAACTCTCGCTCTGACGGGTGTCCAGGTTGAACTTGGCGAGCCGCAGGGCGGAGAATGCCGCTATGAGCAGGGGGATATAGCAGATGTAAGGGTGAATGCCGGATGTGAATCCGGCCAGCCAGTTGTATAAAATAAGGGAGGGAGCCAGCCCGAAGCTCACCGTATCGGCGAGCGAGTCCAGCTCCTTCCCTATGTCGGAGTATGCATGAAACACTCTGGCGGCAAGGCCGTCCATGAAATCAAATACCGATGCCAGCACAATCATCGCCAGCGCCATATCGAAGTTATCCTGGAATGCCAGGATGACGGCCACACTGCCCGAGAGCAGGTTGAGGCAGGTGATGGCGTCCGGCAGGTATTTGGTCAGTTTCATGCTTCAGAAAGTATTACAGTCCCAGTTTGGCCTTGATGTCGGCAGGAATGGCGTCCTTGTGGACGATGATGCTGATGGTCTTGGCCCTTACATACTTCTCGGACATGTAGTGGTATCCCTCGTAGGGCCCTTCGGCACCCCAGGAGTTCTTGGTGATGTAGTACTTGGTGCCTGCGGGATCGTTGGCGATACCGATCAGGTGCTCCAGGTGGTCGTCAGTGGTGGTGAAGGACTCGTAGCCCTGCTGGCGCAGCTCCTGGTCCACTTTCTCTACCTCGGCGATGAGGGTGTCGGTAGCGCTGATGGCCTTGCGCTCGAGGGAAGCGTCAGCGGGAAGGATGGCGATTCCGAGGGGGCTGTACACGTAGCCTTTCTCGCTCACGTCGCCGTCCCAGCTTACTGTGTAGCCGGTCTCGAGGGCGTTGTCAATGACTGCCATCATCTCGTCCAGAGGCAGGTTGTAGAGCAGTGCATGGTCCCAGTTGTCGGGTACCTCGAGGGGCACCTGCTGGTAGAAGGGATGGTGGGAGAAGGATGTAATCTCGATGTAATCGTCTGTGTTGAGGCCGAGCATGTCCCTGAAGGACTCGGGAGTATACTCCTTGCCCTCATATACGAATGTCTCGGGAACCTCGCCCATGTAGATGTCGAAGAGTGCGTCCTGCAGCTCCCAGTACTCATCTGAGCGGGCCTTGAGGCTCACTGAGGCGTCGGCTATGGCTTTGAGGTAGGTCCTCAGCTCCCTGTGGTTGGGCAGGGGAGAGTCGTAGTTGATGCCTGAGTATGCGGACTGGGGCACGATGCCGTACTTGTCGATGATGTTGAAGGTCATGTGACCGATGCTGCCCTCGCTGATATTGCCTTTACCGCGGCGGAGGTAGTTGTCGTTCATCCTCTCGTAGTAGTTCTGGCGGACGGTGTAGAGCTCGGAGAGATCGTACTCGCCCTTGCCCATGCGGAGCAGCTCGGCCTCGATGAACGAGGTGGTGGCAAAGCACCAGCATGTGCCGGTGGCGTTCTGGTCCTTTACAGAAGTTACCGGAATCCTGAACTGTTCAGTGAGCTGATATGGATTCACCTTCTCGGGTTCCTGCTGTTTTTTCCTGGGAGCAGCGGACGAGGGTACTGTCATTGCAACGGCCAGGGCACCTGCTATGATGAGATTAAGTTTCATAGACCTTTGGGTTTATTAAAGATTCATCTTTGCCCTGATGTCGGCGGGGATGGCGTTCTTGTTGACCATGATGTCCATAGTCTTGTATCTTACGTAAGCCTCGGATACGTACCATATTCCGTGATACTTGCCGGCGTCGCCCCAGGAGTTCTTCACCATATAGTACTTCTTGCCGTTCTGGTCTTTTGCGAGACCGAAGATGTGCATTCCGTGGTCATCGGTGGTCTGGTAGTTGTCATATCCCTCCTGACGCATTTCCTGGGTGATTTCCAGCTCGGGGCAGGGAGCCAGGAATGCGATTGCCTGGGGATTGGAGTTGTCGGCTCCGATCCAGCGTGCCTGGTCCGAGCCCACTTCCTTGATTTCGGCCTGGAGAGCCTCATAGTCAGGGACGATTCCGAGACCGTCGCGGTTGAAGCCTCTCTCGCTGACGTCAGCAGCCCATGCCACTGTGTATCCGTTCTCGAGGGCGTTGTCTATGATGGCTACGAGGTCATCGACGGGTACGTTCATGGAGGACTCCCAGAGCCAGTTGTCAGGCACTTCGATGATCATGTTCTCATAGAAGGGATGGTGTGTCCAGGATGTGATGTCGATGTAGTCATCCAGGTTGATGCCGAGGGATTCCATGTAGGTGTGGGGATTGTACTCCTTTCCGTTGACGGTGAAGGTTTCGGGGCACTCACCGAGGTATGCGTCAAGGATACCCTTGAAACCGTTCTTCCATGCAGTGGAGAGAGTACGGTTGGGATTCCTGATGATCACGTCGAGATAGGCCTTGAGCACGCCGTCGAGCTCTCCGTGACGGTGAATGTCAGTGCCGTAGTTGAGGCCTTCCATTTCCCACTCAGGCACGATGCCGTAGTTCTTGAGACCGTAGAGCACATTGCCGAACGAGCTGCCCTGACCGAAGTTGAGGACGCCGTGGAGCCTTACGTACTTCTCGCCTTTCTCCTGATAGGAGTTGTGTACGATGAACATCTCGGAAAGGTTCAGCGAGTCGGTGTAGCCGTTGCGGAGAATCTCTGATTCGAAGAATGAAAGGGCCGAGAAGCACCAGCATGTACCGGAGCTGCTCTGGTTCTTTATGGAAGTCGTGGGCACTTCGATAACAGTTTCGAACTGGTATCCTTCAGGCTGCGCTGCCTCTTTCTTGTTCTTCTTCTGTGCGGAGAGTACCGGAGAAACCATGCAGCAGATGCATAATGCAGTGATGATGTGTTTGATAGACATAGTTAGTGTTTTTAATGAGTAGTTATTGTTGTTGAGTATTAAGGTATGTTCATGTATTTGTGGGTCTGGAGGGACACTCTCCACCGTGGGTGAGCCTTCACGTATTCGATGATGACCGGCAGTGCCGTCTCCCGGCTGTTCCATTCGGGCTGCAGCAGCAGAGCGCAGTCGCTGCTGACATATCTGCAGTATTGCTCCGCCCATCCTGGCGAATCTGCCCCGTTTACTACTGCCTTGAGTTCATCGGCCTTCGCAAGTACTTCTTTAAGAGGAGGAAAATGCTTTTTGGGGGAGATGCATATCCAGTCGAAACAGCCGCTGAGCGGATGGGTGCCGGATGTCTCCAGGAAAATATTGTATCCCTGGTCCTTCAATGCAGCACACAGGGGGGACAGGTCGTGCATCAGCGGTTCTCCACCTGTCACTACGACATTCCGGGCCGGGGAGGCGGCAATCGGGGCAATTATTTCGGGAATGGTCATAAGAGGATGGGCTTCAATGTTCCAGGAGCTCTTCGAGTCGCACCATGGACAGCGGACATCGCAGCCTCCGAGGCGGATGAACCATGCGGCTTTTCCGGTATTCGCTCCTTCTCCTTGGATTGTGTAGAAGGATTCGGCTACCGGAAGAGCGGTCCCGACGGGGCGGAAGTCGTGAGTGTGCGCGTCTGGCATCTTCGTATAAGCGGATTTTATCAGCAACAAATATAATAAAATTCGGACAAAAGTATGTCAGGATGTCATAAATTTTCCCCCGGCAGATTTTTTGCGTATATGCAGTTTAAAAGGAGAAAAGTTATGAATAATATGAATTACCCGCAGAACAATAACAACAAGGAGTTCCTCGAGCGGTACGCGGTCAATCTGAACCAGCGGGCCCGCGAGGGGAAGCTCGATCCCGTCATCGGCAGGGACGAGGAGATCCGCAGGGTGCTCCAGATTCTGAGCCGTAGGACGAAGAACAACCCTATTCTGGTCGGAGAACCCGGTGT
>DVGV01000064.1 GCA_018712545.1 Candidatus Coprenecus merdigallinarum
GTCGCGGTAGCGGCGGCCCAGGGTGCGGAACTCCGCGTCCTCCGTCTTGTCGTCCACGTAGAGGTGGGCGATGACGAAGTCATCCGACAGCCTGTCCATGACGGCAGCCGACGAGAGGACGGTGGCCTCCATCTGCTTGCACACGCTGCACGTGTGGGACTTGAACACCACGAAGACGGGCTTGCCGGTGGCCTCGCTCTCCGCGAGGGCCTCGTCGAGGTCAGTATGGTACTTCAGCGTCGAGTAGCCCGTGGCAGCCGCATTGTCCCCGGATGCTGCCTGCGCGGTGCCGCCGGAGGAGAGCGTCAGCGTCGAGCCGTCCATCGGAGGGATGAGGCCCGAGATGCTCTGCAGCGGGGCGCCGAAGAGGCCGGGGATGAGGTAGAAGGCGAAGGTGATGCAGACTATCGCCGCGATGTGCCTGCCCCAGCCGATGCCCTCAGAGGGCGAGTCGTGGCTGGTGCGGAACACCCCGAGGAAGTACAGGCCCAGGAGCAGGGCGAGGACTGCCCACGAGGCAATGAAGCCCAGGCGGGTAATGACGCCCCATCCGAAGTACGCGTCGATGTTGTAGAGGAACTTCATGGCGAAGGCCAGCATGATGTAGGCGAAGACGACCTTGACCATGTTGAGCCAGCCGCCGGACTTCGGGAGCTTCTTCATTACTCCGGGGAAGAATGAGAGCACCACGAAGGGCAGGGAGAATCCCAGTCCGAATACGGCCATGCCGACGATGGGCCTGAGGGCCACCCCGTCGAGGACGGCGGCGGCGAGGATGGAGCCCACGAAGGGACCGGTGCAGGAGAAGGAGACGATGGTCATGGCGAGTGCCACGAAGAAGGCCGCGATGTATCCGCCCTTATCCGCCTCGCGGTCGGCCTTGTTGGCCAGGCCCGAGGGCAGGGTTATCTCGAACGCGCCGAGGAACGACACGGCGAAGACGAGGAAGAGGAGGGCGAAGATGAGGTTGGGTATCCAGTGTGTGCCGATGGCGTCGGTGGCCGCGGTGCTCTGGAAGAGGGCCACGATCAGGCCCAGCAGGGTGTAGATGACCATGATGGAGAGGCCGAAGATGACGCCCTTGAGGACGCCGGCCCTCCTGGTGCTGCCTCCTCCGATGAGGAAGCCCACGGTCATGGGTATCATGGGGAAGACGCAGGGGGTGATGACCCCGGCGAGTCCGGCGAGGAAGGCTATGAGCAGGAAGCTCCAGAAGCCCTGGCCGGCCGCCTTACCGCCCTTGGAGGGGGCTGCGGATGCCTCTCCCGGCGCTGCCGTGGGGTCCACCTTGACGGAGACCTCGCTCTCGTTGAGGGTGCACTCTGCCCCGTTGCAGGTCTGGTACTCGAGGTATCCGGTCACGGTGAAGGTCTCCTGCGTGGCGGGGACGATGACCTGGCGGAATTGCGCAGTGCCCTCGAAGTACTTGACGTCCATTCCGAATCCCTCGTCGAATTTGATGTGGGCCTCCTCAACGTCCTGCAGCCCTCCGGAGAGGGTGAAGGCGGTGTTTTCGTCGGCGGTGAAGGAAGTGGCCATCGGGCCGCCGCTCACCGGCACGGTGCTGTACATGTACCAGCCCGGTTCGAGGCTGACGGTCAGCAGCAGCTCGACGTTGCCGTCGGGCAGGACGGAGGCTTTCGAGTCTACTGAGATTACGCCCTGTGCGCTGGCGCACAGGGCTATAAGGCCGGCTAAAACGGCCATGACAGTTCTTTTGAAGTTCATAGTCAATTTATTTGAACAGTTCGGCTACTTTCTCAGCCAGAGCCTCTCCACGGACATTCTCAGCCACGATACGGCCGTCTGCATCCACAAGGTACATCGTAGGGATGGCCCTCACCTTGTAGAGTTTGGCAATGTCGGACTCATCGAGGAAGTTGGGCCATGTAAGCTGCTCATCCTCGATGGCTTTCTTCCAGTCCTCCGCATTTTTGTCTCTGGAGATGCTTATAATCTGGAAACCTTTGGAGCTGTACTTGGCATAGAGATTCTTGAGGTTGGGTATCTCCCTACGGCAGGGGGCGCACCACGATGCCCAGAAATCGATCAGGATGTATTTCTTGCCCTCGCTGAGCTGTGCAAGAGAATATTCCTTTCCGGACTCATCCTTTACAGTAAAATCAGGAACCTTCTCCCCTATCATACCCGCAGGATAAAGCTCCTCGTGTACCAGTTTTCCATAATAGGAATCCTTAGCCTCCTGGCTGAAAGCCTCATATACGGGACGCATGTCCTCGGACAGATATGTCGTCAGGGATATCATCATCAGAGGTCCCCAGAAAGAGTCCTTATTGTCCATGAAGGTCTTGTTGTACAAGGAATCCAAGGTGCTGAAGAACTTATGCTCGTCTGCCAGCATCGCTTTTCCGGCCTTGCTGTTCATAAGTTCCTCGACCTTCCTGGTATCGCCCTTTCCCTTTGCCTCTCCGATGGCAGCGATTATCTCTGCATGCCTGCGCTGATTGGCACTGAAAACCGAATCCATGCCGTAGCGGACCTGCATGAGCTCATAGTAACGGTCACTCATAGGAGAGCCGGTCACTTTGAGAGCTTCCAGTCCATAACTTGCCGTGCCGTCAGCGCCGGCAGAGGATGACACTGAGCCCGATATCTCCATTTTGGTATTTTCCACCATGAGATTGCGGTAGCCGTAGGCATCCTTCACTATCAGCGACACGGCCGTAGGCTGCTCCACGATACCGGTGAAAGTAAACTTACCGTCCGTTACGGTTGCCTCCGCCAGAGGATCCATCACCTCGTGAGCGACAGGTATAAGCTGAACGACCGCATTGTCGGGGATACCCTCGACTGAGCCTTTGATGATGTAACCGCCCTTGGGCGCCTTCGGGCCGCATGCCGAGACAGCTGCGACAGATGCGAAGAGGAGAACCAGTTTAAAAAGATTACTTTTCATTTTACATTGATTTTATGTTATCTGTCTACATTCTGCGTAATGGTGCCGTTTCCGGGGTTATTGATGGCTCCGGCCGGAAAAGGCATGGTCCATAGATGGGAACCGGGAGTGAGGGTATAGGTCCGGCCGTCGTATTCCTTGGTCAGGGTGCGGGCGTAGGTACCTTCGGCGTTGAAGCGGCGGGCGTCGGCGAAGGGCACGATGGAGAAAATCAGCTCGTTGTCCTTGGTCCGGCGGATAAGGCTAATGGCCTCCTCAAGGTCTGCTGCGGTCAGGGGCTCGTACACATCAGGACGGATACGGGTCTGACGCACGGTGTTGAGTACGTCCATGGCACCGGAGATGTCTCCACCACGGGCCAGGCACTCGGCCTTGATGAGGTACACCTCGCAGGTAGTGAGTCCGCCCCAGTTGAAATATCCGTTGCCCACGCCGTCATAGTAGGTATCCTGGTTCTCGGAACGGTATTTCCAGCGGGACATGAACTTGGCGTCTCCTTTCTCGAAACGCTCCGCCCTCCAGACCGGAATATCCAGTTCGTTGGTGGTATAGTTCGGAGAACCGTTGCCGCAGCGGAAATAGTAATTCTCCACGTAGGAATAATCTGTCGGGGTAGGCAGGCCTGTATAGTCGTCGGGATTCTCTATGGCGGCGATATGGTCGTCATAATAGGCGTTCCAGTCGTAGAGGGCGCTGTTCTGGCCCAGGGCCAGGTCGGCATACCTGAGGGCTTCGGTGTAATCCTGCATCTGGAGGTAGACACGGGCCAGGAGAGCGTAGGCTGCACCAAGGTTCGGATGTATCACCGTCATGGACTCCTCGGGCAGACCTCCGTCGATGGCTTCCTCCACACCATCTATGATGAAGTCATACATCTCCTGTATGGTCACCTGCTCGCTGGGAGCATCTATCACCGAACTGGTAATGAGAGGCACACTAAGTTTTTCACCTGCAGTGGCAGCCTCATATGTATCGGCATAGTAATTGACCAACACATAATAGCAGAGGGAACGGATGACCTTTGCATAAGCTATCACCTCAGCTCTCTCGGCATCGGTCGCCTCAGTCGCTGTGGGAGCATTCTCAATGATAAGGTTGCAGGAAGATATGGCGGCATACATCTGGTAATATGTACCCTCATCCGAGTTGTTCAGCATGATACGGTCGGCCGACTCATCCCACATGTAGTTGGCCCGGGTAAGGGTGGGACTGTTGAGATTGGAGACGGTCACATAGTAGTCATTCAGCAGATAAAGGGCGTTGCTGACGGGAGTCTGTCCGATGGTGTACTCGTCACGCAGCAGTGACTCGAAGTCTGCAAGCGTAGTGGGTATCTTCTCTCCCTTAGGAACGATATTCAGGTAATCGTCGCATGACGAGAAGACCGGAAGGCATGCTATGATGAATATGTACAGAAACTTTTTCATAAGTATCATTTTTATCTACGTTAGAAATTCAAATAAAGGCCGAGAATGAAGGTCGGCTTGTTGTAGCCTCCCAGCAGGTATTTGGCCTCGGGACTTGCCGCTATCATGAAGAGGTTCTCCGCTGCCAGCATGATGCGCGCGCTCTTCATTGCCAGCTTGCTGCATGCGCCGGAGGGCAGCCTGTAGGTGAGTGACAGGTTGTTCAGCGACAGGTTGGAAGCATCTATGATATTGACGGAAGACCGGGCATACATGGTGTAGTAGTTGTAGTTGTACAGCGGGCTCTCGGAAGAGATGTAGCGGGGCACGTCTGTGTGGGCCTCGTCACCGGGCTGCTGCCAGCGGTCGGATATACGGTTGCTTACAGGGGCTATGCTGCCGTCGATGAACGGAATGCTGGTATTGCGCATCTTGTGCCCGCCCTCGAAGAGGAACTGAGCCGCAAGTTCCCAGTTGCGCCACCTGAGATTGAGGTTAAGCGCACCGCTGTAAACAGGCACCGTTGTTCCGAAATAGAGCAGATCCTCGATATCGGACGGAGTCATGTCATCGTACAGTTCTCCGTTACGGTCGTAGAGCTGAGGGGTTCCCTGCTCGCTCAGACCTGCCCACTGGTAGCCGTAAATGGCGTTGTAGGGATTGCCGATACGGGGATAGGCAGTAGGATAATCTATCAGTATATAGGACACCGGGGCCTCAACATTGACGTAGGTCACCTCATTCCTGTTGTAGCTGAAGATAGCGCCTATGTCAAATCTCCAGTCACTGGTGCTGACCGCCGTACCGTTCAGGGAGATCTCAAAGCCTTCGTTGACCATCTCTCCGTTGTTGATGGTGTAGGTGCTGTAGCCCCAGCCCTCGGTCGGCACGCCGTTGGTGTTGGCCAGGAGGTCTGTACCGTTTTTATAGTAGTACTCCACTGTACCGCTCAACCTGTTGTCCAGCAGGGAGAAGTCTACTCCGACGTTGGTGGTGGCTGTCTTCTCCCATCTCAGATTGGGATTCGGGCGGCTCTGAATGGTTCCGGAAATACCGCCTACATGCTGGTTGCTGCCGAAATAGGCCGTCATATACGGGGCGGAGTTCTTCGCGATGTTACCGCCGATACCGTAGCTGAAACGCAACTTGAGCATGTTCACCCAGTCGGCACCCTGCATGAATTCCTCGCGGTCGATGTTCCAACTGGCTCCCACGGACCAGATGGGACGTTTCTGGTATTTCGAGCCGGTGGAGAAGAGGTTGGTCTTGTCCCAGCGGATACTTCCGCTCACGGTGTACCGGCCGTCGTAGGTGTAGGCCGCATTGCCGTAGAACGATACGTAGCGGTTGACCAGCTCCAGGAGATATGCCGCATTATGATTAGTAAAGCTGCCCCAGCCCCAGATTCTGCCCATGGAACTCAGAGCGGCCTGGTCGATCAGGGAATAGGTCATCAGATCCGGGTCGTAGTTGTAGAGAGTGCGGTTCTCGTAATTGTTCTTGTTCTCCCTGGTTTCGGTTCCCACCAACGCGGTAACCTCGTGTTTGCCGGCGAAGGTCTTGTTGAAGTCCAACTGCTGACGGAAGTTGTACGCTCTGGTCGTATTGTCTGAAGTGAAATAAATGTTTCCGTAAGGGATATTGAAGGTCGCCGTGCCGTCCCCGTTGGAGGAGGCGTATGTATTGACTGTATTGCGGACATCGTAGGAATCCTTGCTGCGCAGCTGCTCCGTAGCGTAATTGGCATACTCATACTGGAACGAGGCGGTGTACTTCAGCCAGTCGGTAAACTTAATCGACAGGCGGGCGTATGTACGGTTGCTGAAGTTCTTCTGACGGGTCAGGTTCATGCCTATCTCGTCCAGAGGAGTGATGTCCAGGTTATACAGGCCGTTCGAATTCAGGATACTCATATTGTATGCCGAGTACCTGTCCTCCTGACGGTTCGTATAGTACGAGCCGTCCCCGTTCACAAGTCTGTCGTAGGGCATGTAGGTATATCCGGGAGAAAAGAGGCTGAAACTCTGCGTACTGCCGGTTCCATAATTGAGATAGGAGCCTACTTCCAAGGTCAGCCATTTGGTTATCTGGGTAGTGTTCTGAATGTTGATGCCGATATCGTCATTATCGGTGTACTTGTCGCTACCCAGGTTATTGCGATAGGTGATGGAGGCATTGAAAGAATTCTTCTCTGTACCCCTGCCGAGAGAGAGGTTGTACTGCTGGCTGAAGGGATTGCGGGTGCCGTAACGCTCTATGTCGTCATAGTAGCTGTAACCCATAGCCGCAAGAGCCGCGAGTTGTGCGTCCACTTCCGACTGAGTCATCTGTCCTGCATAACCGCGCAGGAGAGTACGGATACCCTGGGTAGTAAATGTGTTGTCATCCAGCAGTCCCTGGGCGTATGCCGCTGCTCCGGTCCCCTGCAGGTTAGGGTTCTGGGCAGCCCACTCGCGCTCGAGTTCCACCATAGTGGCGGCATCGGCCAGATACTTATCGGCGTAAGTGGAATAGGGCTGAAGTGACAGTGTGGCGGAGAAGGACACATTCATCTGGTCTTTCTGCGCCCTCTTGGTAGTGATGACCACCACTCCGTTCGCCGCACGGGCTCCGTAGATGGAAGCTGCGGCAGCATCCTTCAGGACGGTGATGCTCTGGATGTCCTCAGGGTTGATATCGGGCACGCTCTCCACCCAGTTGCCGTAGCCGTCATTGGTGGTCTTCTCTACCGGGAAGCCGTCGATAACGTAGAGCGGAGTCGTCAGACCATTCATGGATGTGACACCCCTTATCTGCCCGTCGGTCAGACCTGCGACACGTCCTTCCAGCATTGTGCTGACATTTGAGATACGCTGGGTCTCGAACTGTTCGGAATTGACTTTGGCAAAGGCTCCGGTAGTCCTCTCCTTGGAGATGGTCTGATAACCGGTAACCACTACCGCATCCAGCATCTCGACATCCGGAAGAAGGATTACGTTTATTCTGTCGCGGGAACCTACCTGTTCTTCCCTTGATCTCATGCCGAAGAAGTTGAACACCAGAGTCACCTCCGGATTGTCCGGCACCTCTATCTCATAGTAGCCGTCAGCATCGGTATATACTCCCGTGGATGTACCTTTCACTATGACATCCGCTCCGGGCAGCGGCAGGTCCTCGCCTTCCAGGACCTGACCGCGGATTATCCGGACACCCTGCCGGGTGTCGTCCTTCTGAGGTGAGGCCTCCTGAGCCTGAGGAGAAGGTTCCTGATGCAGGGCTACCTGCTTATCCATCAGCGTCCAGGTAATACCGGTCCCCTCGAAGACCGCTTCGAGGACCTCATTGATGTCCTGGCTGCTGACGTTAACTGTAACTGTCTGGGAGACATCCACAGAACTGTTGCTGTAAACGAAGTTGTAACCGGTCTCCCGGGTAACTTCCTTGAGGACTTCTGAAAGTCTGAGGTTACTGCAGTTCACCTCATAGGTCTGCTGCGCCGAGGCCGATGCCAATGACAGCATCAGCGTAATTAAAAGCGCCGGCAAAAACTTAACTGGTGTAGATTTCATCTCGGTTAATATTGGTTATTATAGTCATCTGACTACAATAATTACAATATTTCACCGGACTACCCTAAAGAAAATTTAACCGAGGGTTATCATATTTCCGTCCACGGCATAGACTATGTCGCAGGTGATGGCCAGGAGCTCCAGAACGCGGGTGATGGACTCGGAGCGGAAATCTGCAGTGAAGAAATTGTTGTATATGGAACTGTCACTGACAGTTATCTCCACCCCGTACCAGCGTTCCAGCGATTCCAGGACCTCCGGCATCGGAGTGTTGTCGAAATGCAGGGTGCCCTTCGTCCAGGCAATATCCCCTTCTATGTCAGGAGTCCTGTTAATATAGGCGTGTCCGTCCTTGACAGTAATCCTGGAACCTTCCTCCACTGCAAGGGTGCTGTTTTCGTCCGTCAGCATCTGGACAGACCCCCTCAGCAGGGTGAGCCTGACCTCTCTGTCCGGAGAATAGCAGGAAAGGTTGAAGGCTGTGCCGGTGACTCTGACCGCAGGACCTCCCGGGGTGCGGACATAGAACGGGTCCGAAGAGTCGGAATGTACGTCAAAATAGCCTTCTCCGCGCAAGGCAACCTCTCTGTTGCCGTTCTCATAATCATCGGCCACGAGCAGCTCGCTGCCGCAGTTGAGCCAGACGACGGAGGAATCTGGAAGGACGACACGGCTCCTGACACCATTGGACACCGTATATACATCGGCCGCCCTGGCTGTGAATACAGTCGGATCGACGGGAGGCTCCGGCCTCAGCAGCGACCAGCAGAAAAGACCGGCCAGGACAACCGCCGCCGCACGGAAACACCAGTCCACGGCAGGGGTTTTCCGCCTCCTGCCGCCGAATGACGGGACAGGCCCCAGATAGGGCTCGTCCGGCATGGTCGAGAACACCTCGGCATTGAATTTACTCAGTTTTTCCTTATCCAGCTTTTCTTCCATAATCGGGTCTCTAATCTTTTCCTTGTCTATATAATACAATCAACTCCTGCCCTATCCTAAAAATTTTTCAAAATTTTTCACTACAGATATTCTTTCAGCCTGTTGCGGAAATGCCGCAGCGAGATCTTGATGTGATATTCCACAGCCTTGACGCTGAGTCCCTTTTTCGCGGATATCTCCCTGTTGGTCATGCCGTCGAGCCGGCTCATGTGGAAGGTGTCCCTGGCGGTGCCAGGCAGGGAGTCGAATGTCTTCCTAATTAAAGAGGACAGCTCCAGCGAGTCTATCAGATGTTCCACTGACGGGTCCTCGAGGGCAGCTGTCCTTTCTTCTAAAACACTAGTAAGGGAAGGGTCGGAAAACAATTTCTTCTCCTTCAGAAAATTCAGGGTCCGGTTCCTGGCTATGGTAAAGACCCATGCGCGGAGATTCGAATCAGGCCGTATGGAACAGCGCTTCTCCCATACCGTGCACAGGACGTCCTGGACCAGGTCGCGGGCCTTCTCGCTGTCGCAGATATAACTTGTAATGAAGTGTACGAGATTGTTGTATTCCAGGCGGTAGAACATCTCGAACGCCTTCCCGTCTCCATTACGTATGTCTTCTGCGATATTGGCCATAAGCTGTTCCGCAGTTTACAGTCTGTCGGCAACAGCAGCGAAGGCCGCAGCATCCGGACCGTCGGAGAACGCTGCGGGCCTGCCGGCGTCTCCGCCTTCCTCCACGGACATGTAGATGGGGATGCTGCCCAGAAGCGGGATGTTCAGCTCCTCAGCCATTTTCTTACCGCCGTCCTTGCCGAAGATGTAGTACTTCTCTTCGGGATGCTCCGCGGGGGTGAACCAGGCCATGTTCTCGACCAGTCCGAGTATCGGCACATTCACGTCCTTGTGGCGGAACATGTTGATGCTCTTTATCACGTCGGCGATGGCCACCTGCTGGGGAGTGGTGACGATGACAGCTCCGGTCAGGGGGATGTCGTGGACCATCGAGATGTGGATGTCGCCCGTTCCGGGAGGCAGGTCGATGAGCAGGTAGTCGAGCTCGCCCCAGTCCACCTGCATGACGATCTGTTTCATGGCGTTGCTGGCCATGGGGCCGCGCCATATCAGGGCCTGTTCGGGAGCCACGAGATGACCTATGGAGAGCAGCTTGATGCCCCACTTCTCGAGGGGGACTATCAGGTCCTTCTCCTCATCCATGTAGGGTACCTGCCCCTCTGTGCCGGTCATCTTGGGGATGGAGGGTCCGTAGACATCGGCATCCACCAGGCCTACGCGGTATCCCTTCAGGGACAGGGCCACGGCCAGATTGACCGAGACGGTGGACTTGCCCACACCGCCCTTGCCGGAGGACACGGCGATAATCTTGCCGATGCCCTGAAGCTGAGTGTCGTCCAGGTCATTGACCGTCTTTTTGGTGGGCTTGCGCTCCCGTACCAGCTCGATGATGGATATCTTGGCATGGGGGAACTCGGCAGCCATGGCCTCTTCGCACTGCTTCTTGATGGAGGAGAGAAGGGGGTCAGGAGAGGGCACGACCAGTTTGAAACGGACCAGCACGGCCTTCTCTCCGGCCTGCGGATCCGTAGGTTCGACGGCAGCCCCGTTCCCGTCGAAGAGCTTGATGTCCTCGACGAGACCGAGGGAGACGATGTCCTTGTCAGCCGCCGGATGAATGATCTTTGAAAGGGTTTCTAAAATCATTTCCGTGTACAGGTTAATTATTCAACGATATCCAGCTCGTCGATCAGATTGGTGGCTCCGCCCAGCTTCTCGATGATGAAGAGGACGTAGCGGATATCCACGCTGATGCACCTCTGGAGCTCGGGCTCGAAGATGATGTCACCGCTCATGGACTCCCAGTTGCCGTCGAAGGCCAGGCCGATGAGCTCACCGCGGCCGTTCATGATAGGAGAGCCGGAGTTACCGCCGGTGATGTCGAGGTTGGAGATGAAGGCTACGGGCATCTCGCCGTTTTCATTGGCATAGCGGCCGAAATCCTTGGCCTCGTACAGCTCTTTCAGCTTCTCGGGCACTACGAACTCCCAGTTGTTCGGGTCTTCCTTCTCCATCACGCCCTTGAGGGTGGTGTAGTAGTTGTAGAAAACGGCGTCACGGGGATAGTAGGGCATCACGGTACCGTAGGTCAGACGCATGGTGAAGTTGGCATCGGGATAGATGGCCTCGCCCTCACGCATCTCGAGGGTACCTGCGATGTAGTCCTTCTTACCCTGAGCGAACTGCTCTGCGTATGAGGCATACTTGGTGGCATGAGGGATAGACGCCTCGAGATAAGACCCGCGTACCTTGACTGCGGGGTCATTGTTGATGGCGGTCACATCTCCGGCAGCTATGGCAGCCTGGGCCTTCTCAAGAGATGTGAAGACGGATGTGGCGTACAGGTCCTCTACGAATGCATTGATATCACCGCCGAACCTGTTGTCGATGTCCTTGTAGAACGAAGGCAGCTGGTCTGCGGGAATGCTCTCCTTGAGCAGCTGAATCATGGCCACGGCCACCTTCTTGTCTGTGGGCAGGGAATAGTCCTCGTAGAATGACTCGAGACGGCTGTTCACACTTGCAAGCAGCTTTTCCTTCTCGGCGGGATCCTTCTCGGCCAGGGCCTTGGAAATCCTACGGTTGTTGCCTGCAACGCTCACCAGCTCGATGCGGCCCACGCTCTCATTGAGGTATGTCATCAGGATATTATCTGCCTTGCGTCCCTCGACAGCGGTGTTGATGTTCTCGAGAGCCTTGCCGTAGCGGGCGATACGCTCCTCGCCACCGGCATTGACCCACTCGGTGAATGCCTGTTCCTCAGCGGCGCGGCGTGACTCGACTCCGAGCTTTGCGAAGGTCTCGTTCATGCCGATCCACTTCTTCCAGCCGTTGGACGAGCCGGCGTACTTGCTGGCGTACTGAAGCATAATCTTGGGATCAGCCTCCATGTCGGCCATCAGCACATCCTGACGGAGGGTGCGCACCTTGATAGCGGCCTCATTCTTCTCGGTGGTCTCACGCAGCTCGGAAGCAGTCATGAAACGGTTGGTCGAGCCGGGGTATCCCATAATCATGGCGGGAGAACCCTCCTCGTAGCCGGCGAGTGACACCTTCAGATACTGTTTCGGGGTATAGGGAACATTATCCTCGGAGTATTCCGCGGGGTTGTTGTTCCGGTCGGCATACACGCGGAAGATGGAGAAGTCTCCGGTGTGACGGGGCCACATCCAGTTGTCGGTGTCGGCACCGAACTTACCGATGGCCTGAGGGGGAGCGCCCACGAAGCGCACGTCCCTGAACACCTTGTACACGATGTAGTAGTAGGTGTTGCCGCCATAGAAAGAGTTGATGCTGCCGACGATGAACTTGCCGTCGCAGCCTGCCTTCTTGGCGAGCTTCTCCTCAAGTTTTGCAAGGGCTTTCTCCTTGTCCGCGGGTGTCTTGGCCTTGGCGACAGCCTTATTGACCTGCTCGGTCACATCGGTGAAGCTCTCGAGGAACCTCACGCTGAGACCCGGTGCGGGCAGTTCCTCCTCGAGGCTGAGGGCCCAGTAGCCGTCACGGAGATAGTTGTGTTCCACGGAGCTGAGGCTCTGGATGGTACCGAAGCCGCAGTGATGGTTGGTGAAGAGCAGTCCCTGATCAGACACGATCTCACCGGTACATCCGCCGCCGAAAATCACGATGGCGTCCTTCAGCGAAGAATTGTTCAGGTCATATATCTGCTGAGGTGTGATTTCAAATCCCAACTCAGTCATCTTCCCGCTGTTCATCTTTTCCAGCAGGGGGAGCAGCCACATACCCTCGTCAGCCTTCACGGGAGCCAGGGGCATAAGCAGCAGCATCAATCCAAGCATTGTAGATTTTCTCATTTTTCTGAAATTTTTTAAATTTGAAACACAAATATAAAAATTATGAGCGGTTTTGGCAAAATAGTAATAGCAACTGACAAATTCAAGGGCTCAATGACAGCGGTGCAGGCTTCGGAGGCCGTCCGGGACGGTATCATGGAGGGATGCAGGGATGCCGGAATGACAATGCCGCAGATTCTCCTGCGGCCTATGGCGGACGGAGGGGAAGGCAGCATGGGGGTAATGGAGAGGGCCCTGCGGGAAGCGTCAGTACAATACGGAAAGGCCTTCATTGACAGCGTCAATCACCTCGGGGAACCCATCCTCGCCCCGGTGCTGCTGTACAGCGCAGCGGACGGCACGCGGGAGGCATTTGTCGAGATGGCCTCGGTCTGCGGCCTCAACATGGTACCGCGGGAGAGGCGCAACCTTCTGCGATCCACCACCTACGGCCTCGGCGCTGTCCTGCGGACGGTCATCGAGGACCGCGGAGTGCGGAGAGTCCTGCTCGCCATCGGCGGCAGCGGCACCAACGACGGAGGATTCGGAATGCTGACGGCCCTCGGCTGGTCCTTCTCCAACTCCAACCCCTTCCGCAACCGCGATATTCCGACGTTCATCAGCGGCATTGAGACAGCCTCGGACCGCTCCGTAGCAGACATCTGCCCCCACCTGCGGGAGACGGAGATTATAGTGGCCACAGACGTCACCAGTCCCATGCTCGGACCGCTCGGCGCCACCGCCGTCTACGGGCCGCAGAAAGGATGTCGGAAGCATAACGCTCCGGCATTCGAACAGGCATTGGAAAATTGGGTAAAGGTTATCGGAGTCCCCGACTTCCCCGGAGCCGGAGCCGCCGGAGGCACGGGATACGCCCTGCAGGCCGCCCTCGGAGCCAGGCTGCTTCCGGGCTGGCAGGTATTCGCCTCGATGCTGCACCTCGAGGAGGATATAGCCTCGGCCGACCTGGTAATCACCGGCGAGGGCCGCTTCGACAAGTCCTCCCTGACAGGGAAGCTCCCCGCCGGCATCGCCACCCTCTGCCGCCGCTACGGCAAGCCCCTGTGGGTAGTCACCGGCACCTGCCGCGTCCCAGCCGACCAGCTTCCGATGCTCGGCATCACCCGTGTCATCGAGCTTTCATCCTCGGCAGCCCCGGGCGAAGACACCTACAGTGACGCGCCGGCCATCATCCGGCATGCCGTAGCCTCGGCCCTGCAGGACTGAGGGACAGTAAAGTGACTACCGGAACAGAAGAGGCAGGAACTCCGTGAGGTAGATCCGCCAATTGCGCCATATATGCCCCTCGCCATTCTCATAGTAGGTATAGGGCCAGTCATGAATGTCCAGAAATGCGCGGTAGTCCTCATTATACCCGTACAGGAAATCCTCCTTGCCGATACCTATCCAGTAAAGAGCCGGCTCCCTGGAGAACTGCTCCGCCAGACTGCTCTCGATATCCGAATACGCTCCGGCGGCGGAACTGCTTTCCGTCCTCTTCTCCCTCGGCATTACAGCCGCTGAAAACAGGCCCACGTAATCGAACATGTCCGGGTACATCCTCGAGATGTTCATCGCATGGCCGCCGCCCATCGAAAGACCGGCTATGGCTCTGGAAGCCTTGTCCTTGCGCACACGGTAATGCTGCTCGACATAGTTGACGATATCGGGGAAGGACTCCTCCATCGTACAGGCTGCCTCTCCGGAGCGGTTGAAATCAGGCTGTTCCAGACCGCCCGGTGTCTGACCGGGGGCAGCATCGTTGAATACATGGCCGTTAGGCATTACCACTATCATCGGCAAGCAGCGGCCGGCAGCTATGAGATTGTCCAGAATCTCCGCTGCCCTGCCCAGGTCGCTCCAGGCCTCCTCATCCCCGCCCATGCCGTGCAGCAGATAAAGCACAGGATACCGGCCCTTGCCGCTGTCATAGCCCGCAGGAGTGTAGACCGTCATGCGGCGGACCGTCCCTAAAGCCGGACTTTCATACCATACTTTGGAGACAGTGCCGTGCGGAACGTCCTGCACGGAATACAGGTCTCCGGGATTACCTTCCACGATGAAATAATTTGTCAGAGAGGAGACATCCCTCTTAATGAAAACATTGGACATATCCAGCACCTTCAGTCCGTCCACTCTGAAAGTATAGCTGTAGAGCTCTGAGCGAAGCGGAGGAGTCGTATGCTCCCAGACACCGTCCTCGCCCTCACGGAGCTCTGCCCTGTAATTGCCCTGAGAGTCACCGTAAAGTGAATCGGAGAGAAAATCCCCCTCGACCCATACCTCCACCGCCTTCGGTGCGAACAGACGGAATGTAACCCTGCCGTCAGGATGTACTTCAGGAGAGGTGACTGCCCGTGTAGACCAGATTGCCTGCTGCGCTCCGGCTTGAAATACTGATAGAAGTACGGCGGTCAGAAAAGCTGCCGTGCTTCTGTTCCAATTTACAATAAACATAATCCTTACTTTTTATAATTATTCTATACTCTGATAATCCAGGGGAGGGTCAAAATAGCGGGACAGCGACTTGAGGTTCTCGCGGTAGTTGGGAGCAGCGAAGTCCGTACCTTCGAAGAAGCGGTTCCACTCCTCGTGGAGAGCGGCAATATGCGGGTCCGCCTCAGCCTCCGTCTCGTACAGCACCGTACCGTCGGAAGCGTACAGTCTGGCTGTGAGGGATTCGGGTGAACACGACAGGATCAGCAGGCCGCCCTGTGGTATGGTCACTTCGACAGGGGCAAAGACCCCGATGGAGACGCTGAGAGTGACTTCCCGGGAAGCGGTCCACTCATAGCGGTATTCGGTCCGGCCGCCGGGGCGGGTGGCGTACTTGCAGTCCAGCGCTCCGTCGGCAATGCTGACACGCTGGTCCAGAGAGGTTATCACAGAAGGAATACGGGGCTGGATATCAATCCGGCCGCTGAGCATATCGGGCCGCACACCGAGAAAATACTGATCCCACACACGGATATGCTCTCCGTTGCTCCAGGCCTGGAGGAATGTACCCGAACGCCTTACCCAAGTGCTGCCCGGACGGGGCCATGGATCTGCGCATTCGGACAGACTGCCGACCGCACCCTCACAGAGAGCCTGCCGGTTCATGTTGGAGAAAAGTCTGAACGCAAGGTCCTGCTGACCGTACTCAATCATCCTCTGCATCGCCTGACCGTTGAGCCAGAGCCAGACAGTGCCGTTGTGATAGGCATCGTCCTTATGGTAGCGGTGCCACATCTCATGCCACGGATGGAACTGAGCGTCGTTCTGGTCGAGACTCGACACGCCCCAGGGATAGACCAGGTGCTCCCACATCCGGCGGGTATCCCGCATCCTCAGCAGGGTGTCGGACACCAGCTCATGGGCGTAGACGGTGTTGGGACGGAACTGGAGGTCAGGGGTGCCGTCGGAGTTGAGGTGGTCGTAGATCAGGCCCGCCCCGGGGTCGGTGAAATCGTGTTCGAAATTGGCGCGGACCTTCCCGGCCAGGGCATCCCACTGCCGGGCCTTGCGGTCTTCGCCCATGTAGCGGGCCATCTCAGCCGCACAGGTCAGCTGCCTGTACCAGAGGGCCTGAATGTCCACTGCCCTGTCCCCGCGGGGCGAACAAGGATACTTGCCCTGACGCTTGGCGTCCATCCAGGTATCGGCGTCGGCGTGGGTCAGATAGCCCTTATCATCTGTAAAAAGCTGTGCGGAGGCGTCCGTAGCCATCTTGACGGCCGGGTATATCTGCCTGATGAAATCCACGTCGCCGGTGTATTTCAGGTACTCGTAGGCCTGGATCACGAAGCGGGGAGTACCGTCGGCAGTGTTGTAGAGGATACCGTCGAGGTTCAGGCGGTTGGGCACGCGGCCGTAGGTCTCCGAGTCAGGGTCGGTATCCTGATAGCGGGCAAATGAGAGGAGGATGTCGCGGGCCACATCGAACTCCCCGGTACAGAGCACTGCTCCCGGCATGGCGATGAACATGTCCCTGCCCCAGAAATCGGTGAACCAGGGGAAGCCGGCGTACATGCCCCAGCCTCCGTGCTGGCGGGTCACCAGCTCATCTGCCGTCAGCTCTATCCACGCGAGGGCGCGGTCCAGAGCGGGGAGATCGGTGCGCATGGCATTGTCCTGCAGGAGGGACTGCATCCGCTGCTGCCGCTGAGCCAGCCACTGCCGCCCTTCGGAGCGGAACTGCGAGGCGAGCTCCCGGCTCTCCTGTTCATTGCCGTAGGAGATGATGAAACCGCCCTCATTGCGGGGAGCCTCCACCACCTTGCCGTCGAAACTCAGCTGAGCGTCCGGATTCAGGGCGGAGATGCGGACGAAGTCGCCCTGGGCCTCCACGGCCGCGTATATCACGGAGTTGCCGTCCTTGCGGGGGAGGGTGACATTGGTGCCGGTAAGTTCGAGGCCGACCTTGCTGCCGGCCACTCCGTCCAGAGCGACGAAGAGCACCTTGCGGCTGTCCACCAGTGCAAATGTCTCCACGGCGCAGTCATGGACCCTCTCAAGCCGGTCGGGCCACACGGTCACGGCCGCATCCTTACGGCTGAGCATCCGCCCGTCCACATAGAGCCGGTAATCGGCGAAAATCCTCTTGGCCCGGATGTTCCACCCGGCGTACCAGTCGCTGAAATCATCCGTTGAAGTCTGACCGTAGTAGAAGCCTGCCTCCTTGTCGCTGTAGGAGTATTCCCTGGACTGACCAGGCGCTATCTTTACACCCAGGTCTTCCAGAAGCACGCCTTCACGATTTTCCATGACAGCAGCCGTACCCGGAAATGCGGGCCGTGCATACAGAAAGCCCGCCGACAGCAGCAGAGCCACAGCGGCACAGAGAGATTTTCTTTTCATAATCAGCTGTTATTCTTTACGTTTCAGAGTTACCTCTATGTCCTCAGGCGGTCCGTATAAACCCTCATCCCAGGCGCCCTGTCCGTCTTTCTTCTTTACTACCGGTAAGGTAACCTCCTTGGAAAGGAACTCTCCGCCGTTGGCCACGCCGTCCACATCTGTAAACAAGACTGTCAGACTGTCAGGGAAAGCATACTGATCAGCAGCCTTTACGTGGAATGTTCCGTCATCGGCTGTAGCCTCCCTGTCATTGCCCATCGGCTCGCCGACAGCCACGCCGCCCTCACTATACTTGGTTGCCAGATCCACCATGATGCCGGAGACCGGGTTGCCATCCTCATCAGTAACCCTGCCCTTTGCCTCATAATCGGCATGAGGCGATGCATACAGATAAAAGCATGACGAGACCAGATTGAAGCCCAGTACGGCCGTCAGAAATTTCAACAAAGTCTTTCTCATCGATATCAGTTTAAAAGTAAGACATCAGTTTATAGGCAAATATAGGCATTTTTCAATAAATTTGCAGTGCTTTGAAGACAGTATGAAGAAAAAACTAGTTATCCTGGACCTTGACGGCACACTGCTGTACACCGTCCCCGACATCGCCGCGGCCACCAACCAGGCCCTTGCCGCCTGCGGTTACCCCGTCCACAGCGAGGAGGAGATAGCCTCCTACATCGGCAACGGCATCAACAAGCTCTTTGAACGCGCCCTGCCGGAAAATGCCCGCAGTCAGGATGAGGTCCTGCGCATCAGGAACCTGTTCCTGCCCTATTACAATGAACACTGCGCCGATGCCACCCGCCCTTTCGACGGCATCCCGGAGCTTCTGGCCGGAATCTGCCGTCACGGTATCAAGGTCGCCGTGGCCTCGAACAAATACCACCCGGCGACCGTCAAGCTCATGCAGCATTTTTTTCCTGAAATACCTTTCTGCGCTGTATTCGGAGAGAGAGAAGGAGTGCCCCGCAAGCCGGAGCCGGTGATAGTATGGGACATCCTCCGCGAGGCGGGGATACATTGCCCCGCTGTAGACGGTCCCGGACGGAATTTCCCCGACGAACGCCCGTCCGTCCTGTACATCGGAGACTCCGGTGTGGACATGCAGACCGCCGCCAACGCCGGCCTCGAAGCCGTTGCCGTCACTTGGGGCTGCCGCACCCGGGAGGAGCTTGCCACCTACTCCCCTGCCTACATCGTCGACCGGCCGGAACAGATAGCCGCTATCATTTTCTGATTTACTGAAGCATCCTGCATGTGCCCGGACGGAGAGAGCCGTCGGACTCACGCAGATGCATCGAGCCTCCGAGACAGTACCGGAAATACTTGCAGCGGCCGCATTCATCTCCGCGCTCCCGCATCCAGCTGCGGTCCCGGAATACCTGATAGCGGTTCTCCCATACATCGATGAAATCGTCTCCCCGGAAGATATTGCCCTGAGCATAATCGCTGCGGATGCTGGCGCAGGCCGCTATATCTCCGTTGGCGAGGATGGAAGAGCAGGAAAGGCCGGCGCTGCAGCTGAAAAAATTGTCCCGGACAAGCCCCTCGTAGCCTCCGAGGAAATTCTCGCAGCCGTAATTGAGATGGATACGTCCTTCTTTTCTGGTCTCCATGATAAATTCCATCAGCGAGTCGAACTGCTCCGGGGAGAGCTGCATCTCGGGGTCACCGGCAGCCCGGCCTGACGGAAAGACCGTGAATATCCTCCAGCGTTTGAGGCCAAGGGATATAAGGAACTCCTTGAACTCGGGCAGCGATGCCAGATTGCGCCGGTTGGCACATGTGACGACATCGAATATCACGTCATCCACTTCCGTGAACATCCGTACACCTTCCGTGGCCTTCCTGAAGCTGCCGGGGACACCGCGCATCCAGTCGTGGTCGGCCTCGAACCCGTCCACGCTTATCGTCGC
This sequence comes from Candidatus Coprenecus merdigallinarum, assembly GCA_018712545.1. Lineage (GTDB taxonomy): Bacteria > Bacteroidota > Bacteroidia > Bacteroidales > UBA932 > Coprenecus > Coprenecus merdigallinarum. The sequence continues at coordinate 19,422 of DVGV01000064.1, forward strand.
ACTGTGGATGCCGGCCTTGAGCAGGGAATCGAAACGCCTGCGGTCCAGCAGCATACCGTTCGTGACAATACCCCACGGAAAGCCCATGTCGTAGATGGCCCTTCCGCACGAGGCTATGTCGGGACGCATCAACGGCTCCCCGCCTGTAACGATGACGAAAACTTTATGCGGATCGTATTTTTCGGATATGCGGCGCAGGACCCTGGCGAAATCCTCGAACGGCATGTCCTTTACCGAGGCCGTAGTGTGACAGTCACTGCCGCAGTGACGGCAGCGCAGGGAACATCTTAGAGTACATTCCCAGAACAGGTCGCGGAGAACGTGCTTCTCCGCCAACTCCCTGTGCAGCGGACGGGCCAGCTCCAGTGCCAGTTTCTGTCTGATGGACAAAGAACGCATGATTACTCTCCGTCGCCTGTTTTATGATAAAGAGTCACCTCCACTTCTTCCGGCACGGCATAGTCGCCCTCATCCCAGCCGTCGCCTTCCTCTGTCATTTCGGCCTGAACGGTGACGGTCTGCTCATCAAAGAGACCGCCTCCGGCCTCTCCGTCTATGTCCGTAAACTGAATGTCAAAAGTATTGTCATTGTACGGAAATGTGCCGTGAATGACGTGAAAGCGGCCTTCGGCATCCGTGACGGCCACGGAATCCATATAACGGTCCTGCGACTCGCCCATACTTACCCTGATGCCCTGTATAGGAGTGCCTTCCGCATCCGACACCCTTCCCTTGACTTCATACTCCGCGTATGGTGTCCCGTATTCCTCTGTTGTGCTGTGACAGGCAACGACGGACTTAAATCCAAGGCAGATAAGCAGAAACTTGATAATCTTTCCCATAACTGTAACTGTTCGTATTTTAAAAGTCTTCATGCGCAAGGTAGGCATAAAAACGTGCCAATCCAAACATTTCCCGACAATTCGGTTATTTTCTGCGGGCAGTCTCTGCCTTTTCTTCATATTCAGAAATAAGCGGCTCGAACTCCGGCAGGTCCCGCAGCGGATCCATGTCGTCGCCGTTCTCAATATGCCGGAAGTTCCTGCAACCCTTCTCAAAAGCGGTTCTCAGCGCATTGACGGCATCTTAAATGAATAACCGGCCGGGAATAATCCCGGTCGGCCGGCATGCATGTCTCCGCAGGTCAAACCGGATACCATACACCCTATCGTTTTTCATAGTACTTGTTTGTACCTCACTCAATACATAGCCAGTTGGTCTGCTTATCACGGTTGTACCGGAATATCCGGGAGAACTTCCTCTTTCCGTACCAGCCGTATCCGTAGTCCCCCATGTCTAGATTCACGGCATTGCTGCAGTGCTTGTGGATAGATTCTGAAAACTGATTGAGGGTCATAGGAATCCTGGACTGAAAAACATAGAGCTGTCCGTCTACTGCCCCGAGAGCACGCCGGAAAGCTTTGCGAGGGTCATCGTGGGTGCGGACTCTACCGTTCTTGACGAGCACCGTCTGCTGAAACCCATAATCCGAATGCCATTTACCGGAGATTACCAGCCCTTTGACCGGATGAAGCGATATGCGCTCCTTGCGCACAGGCGTACCGTATGTTTTCCCGTCTATCCTGTATTCACCCTCTATCGTTCCGTCCTCTCCGGTATATGCTGCCGGTATCAGCAGGCGGGCTTCCGGATTGTACTTATCGGTAAAATGAACCTCACCGATCTCTATCGGAATGACCTCAGGTTCCTTGCACACCAGCACGAATCTTACGGCAAGCACGGCACAGACCAATCCTGCCAATCCGGCAATTGCTTTGAAAAAGAATTTAAAAGCCTTACTCATAATACTAACCGAACAGCCAGCCGAACAATTTTACTACCAGGAATATTCCCAACCCGAATAGGAATATCCGAAGAATCACATAGCCGCATCCCATCGCTCCGGCCACCGCACCTGCTGCCGCGTTCTCACCTCTTTCCCCGTCCTTCGAGGAAAAATAACCTATTGCACCCATTACTACAGCGGCGATAACAATTACAATCAACCAAGTCATATATCTTATCTACCTGTTCATTAAATGTTTTACAACATCTTTACTTGTTTATACCTTTTTCCGCCAGAGGTAAACTTACGATGTCCGTTTATTTTCAGACAAGCGGCGCAGGTTCACTCAGAGGGCCTCTGTCGATTGCGCACCTTCGGAAGGTGAGGCAAAAACGCGGGAAAACCACACACCTTCGGAAGGTGGGAAGAGGCAGCCGGAAACGAAAACGCGAGCACAGATGCTACAGAGGGCCCTGGGACGGTTGCCCACCTTCGGAAGGTGAGCAGAAAATGCGGGAAATCTGCACACCTTCGGAAGGTGGGAAGAGGCAGCCGGAAACGGAAACGCGGGCACAGGCGCTACAGAGGGCCTCTGGTGATTGCGTACCTTCGGAAGGTGAGCAGGAAACACGGGAAAACCACACACCTTCGGAAGGTGGGAAGAGGCTGCCGGAAACGAAAACGCGGGCACAGGCGCTACAAAGGGCCTCTGTCGATTGCGCACCTTCGGAAGGTGAGCAGAAAACACGGGAAAACCACACACCTCCGGAAGGTGGGAAGGTGACGCGGGAATATTGAATTGAGCGGTGACATTCACTATCACAAAATCATTACTTTTGCATATTATTATTTTTGACAACCAACATTTATCATCTATGAAAAAGAACAACTATACTCTTGGAACTGCCGCCGCACTGCTCATCGCCGCAACAGCACTGCTCGGCGGATGCACCGGACAAAATAGCCGGAGCGGCACTGAGGTCATCGACCTGTACAGATATGAGGACGGAGGGGCGCTGACGGATGCCGTGCTGGACAGTCTCGCGACAGAGACCAGGGTCATCGGGCTCGTGGCGGACGGCGACCTGACCATACCGGCCAATCCCATAAAGGTCAAGTTTGCAGGCGATGTCACGGGCAGCGACGATCCGGCACGGAATACAGGCGAAGGCGAAGGCAATGGTGAAGGCATAACCGAAGGCCGGATCTACGTTCTGGACAATCCCGGAATACGCACATTCCAGATGCTGGCGTTCGACAGCGACGGAAAGCTGATAAAGAAAATCGGCGGGCCGGGACGCGGACCGGGGGAGTATTTTGTACTCACGGACTTTGCGGTGGCCCCGGATGGAAGTCTGTGGATCAATGACGCCGGCATGGACAACATGCTCCACTACAGCAGCAGCCTCGAATACATCGACACCTATCCGATGCCGTACGACATAGACAACATGGAGTTTCTCGAAAACGGCGAGGTGCTGGTCAATGTCTCCCAATGGGACTCCACTCAGATAGAAATCGCCATGACCGACACCATGTTCCGCCATGACGGCCGCAGGGAACTGCTCCGCTACAGCCACAGCCCGCGGGCCGGCTACGTCTACGCATTCGGGGACGGGTCCCTGATCAGGACTCAGGACGGATATCTGCACTGCCATCCCATCGATCCGGACATCTATCTGATAGACGACGGCACAGGAGAGATTCTCCGCCACTACCGCGTGGATTTCGGTCCGGATGCACTCACTCACAATGATATAAGCAGCCTTGGAGACAATGATGAACGCTATATCGAAATCCTGTGCAGCAGCTCCTATCTGTACAAGATATTCACTGTCACAGACCGCTACATCCTCGGACAGGCTATGAGAAAAGGGGAATACCCGTATTTTCTGGCCGATCTGGACACTGAGACTGTCTACTGGAGCAGTTCCGACAGTTCAGAGGAGGGCATGAGCGGCATCCTCGACTACCGGGACGGCTGGCTGATCTCTACCTTCCTTCCGGATGAGCCGGACGCCCATTACAGACTGATCCTGCGGAAGTTTCAATAAACCTGCAGACGCACCTTCCGGTCCTTGACCATGATGTAGTAATCCCCGGGCTCCAGGAAGCGGTTGCCGTCACTGTCAACGAAACTCAGGTCCCGCGCCGGGTCGATCCCGAAGCGGAAGACGCGGGTCTCTCCCGCCGGTATCACCTGCTTCTCGAAATGCTTCAGCTCGCGGAGCGGACGGGTAATCCGGCATGCGGGGTCGGAAATGAACCAGTGCACGGTCTCGGCTCCGTCCCGCTCTCCGGTATTGGTCACGGATATCTCGGCGGTCAGGGTCTCTCCCCCGGTTACCGACTCGCAGGAAAGTTTCAGGTCCCCATATTCGAAAGACGTATAGCTCAGACCGTGTCCGAACTCATACAGGGGCGTAGACGGAATGTCCTGATACAGTCCCTGCCGGGGACGCGAGCTCTGACGCCGGTTGTAATACACCGGTATCTGCCCGGTAGTGCGCGGGAAAGTGACGCTCAGCTTACCCGAAGGGTTGACCCTTCCGGACAATACCCCGGCCACAGGACGTCCCCCCGGCACACCCGGCTGCCACATCTCCACGATGGCGTCGCAAAGAGGCTCCACCCGCTGCAGCGCCAAAGGCCGTCCGCTCGACAGCACCAGCACCATCGGCTTCCCGGCCTTCTGCATTTCCACGATAAATTCCTCCTGAATCTCCGGCAGTTCAATGGATGAGCGCGATCCGTTCTCCCCGCTCCATCCGCGCCGCTCGCCCATGAAGAGCACCACCACATCCGCCTCCCGGGCCGTCTCAAGGGCGGAGGCGAAGCCGCTCCGGTCATCCCCGTCGAAGGGACAGCCCGCGTGAAAAATCACCTGCGACGTCCCCCCGAATTCCTCTGTCAGGGCATCCCGCACGGGATACACCTCCTCTCCCCGTCCGTGCCCGCTCCAGCTGCCCAGAAGCTCTCCCGGCGCATCCACTATCGGCCCGAGCACCGCTATCGTGCGCTGTCCCTGAAGGGGAAGGAGGCCTCCCTCATTTTTCAGCAGGACAATGCTCTCCTCGGCCAGACGCTCCGCCAGCTCCCGGCTCTGCGGCAGAAGCAGGCGCTGATCAGCCGGAACCTCCTCGGTATAAGGCCGCTCGAAGAGTCCAAGATGGAACTTGAGGGTCAGAACGCGCCGCACGGCATCGTCTATCCGCTCTTCGGAGACCGCCCCCTCGCGGACGAGCGAATCCAGATAATTGTCATAGCAATGTCCCACCATGTCCATGTCCAGACCGGCATTCACGGCAAGACGGGCCGCCTCCTTGCGGTCAGCGGCGGCTCCCTGCGGTATCAGCTGAGGCACCGCCGCCCAGTCCGAGACCACGAACCCTTCGAAACCCCATTGTCCCTTCAGGACCTTGCTCAGGGTGTAGGCGTTGCAGGTCGCCGGAGTGCCGCTGATGTCATTGAACGAACTCATCACCGTAGCCGCTCCGGCCCGGACCCCGGCCTCGTACGGCGGCAGGTAGGTGTCCCAGAGGGTCTGGCGGGATATCTCGGTGTAGACATAGTCCCGGCCGGCCTCGGAAGCGCCGTAGCCGACATAGTGTTTCAGGCAGGCCGCCACCTGGGTACTGCTGCTCAGGTCGGAGCCCTGATAGCCCTCGACGGAGGCCGTGCAGAAAGCCGCGTTGGTATAGGGATCCTCGCCGTAGCCCTCGGATATCCGGCCCCAGCGGCCGTCCCGGGCCACGTCTATCATGGGCGAGAAGGTCCAGTCCACACCCGAGCGGCGGGCCTCGGCGGCAGCCATGTCACAGGCCTCCCGGACCAAATCCGTGTTCCAGGAGCAGGCCTGGGCCAGCGATATCGGATAGACTGTGCGGAAACCGTGGATCACGTCGTACCCGAAGAGTATCGGGATACCGAGACGGGTCTGTTCCATCGCCCGCCGCTGCATTCCGTTGCGCAGTTCAGGGTTCTCCTCGTAATAGATTAAGGAGCCGATGCCGGCCGGAATCCGGGCCGTAACCTCCTCGATATTGTTCGCGTTGTCGCTGGCTCCCAGCGTATACTGGTTGAGCTGGAGTATCTTCTCCTCCAGGGTCATGCGTTCCAGCAGGTCCTCTACGCGCTCCTCCACCGGAAGCGAGGCGTTCTTGTAGCGGGGTTGTCCGCAGAGCGGCCAGGACATCAGGCCGCAGCACAGCATCAGACAGGCAAGTGTTTTCATATCCAGTAAGTTTTATCTGTGCAAATTTAACCAAAAATGATTATCCGTGTATTTCCGATTTTTTCATACTTTTGCGCCCGAAAACAGATAGAAAGTATTAAGAAAAGGAATCAGGATTATGGACAAGAAAGTATTACTTATGATCCTCGACGGCTGGGGCGAGGGCAAGCATGACCGCTCCAACGCCATCTACACTCAGGGAACTCCCAATCTCGACAAGCTCAGGGCACAATACCCCGTATCGTTTCTGAAAGCCTGCGGTGAGGACGTGGGTCTTCCCGCCGGACAGATGGGCAACTCCGAGGTGGGACACCTCAACATCGGCGCAGGCCGCATCGTATATCAGGACCTGGTCAAGATCAACATGGCCTGCAGCCAGCACAAACTTCTGGAAAACAAGGAAATCAAAGCAGCATACGACTATGTGGCAGCCAGCGGCAGGGCCCTGCACTTCTTCGGACTGTGCTCCCACGGCGGAGTCCACAGCTCCCTGGCACACCTCTACGAGTTCCTCGAGGTGGCCGCACAGTATCAGCTGCCCAAGGTATATGTCCACTGCTTCATGGACGGCCGCGACTGTGACCCCCGTAGCGGCAAGGGCTTCATCGAGGAGCTGCAGGCCAAGTGCGCAGAGTTACGCGCAAAATATCCCGACCCTTCGCAGGGCCCCGTCATCGCCAGCATCATAGGCCGCTACTACGCCATGGACCGCGACAAGAGGTGGGACCGTGTCAAGATGGCCTACGACTTAGTTGTAAGCGGTGAGGGCGAGAAGTTCACCGACCCCGTAGCCGCCATGCAGAGCTCCTACGACGAGGGCGTGACCGACGAGTTCGTAAAGCCCCACTGCGGCGTGGATGCCGCCGGCAAGCCCCTGGGACTCATCTCCGAGGGCGATGCCGTCATCTTCTACAACTTCCGCAACGACCGCGCCCGCGAGATTACCGCAGTGCTCACCCAGCAGGACATGCCGGAGCAGGGCATGAAGACCATCCCCCTGTACTACTGCTGCCTGACCCCCTACGACGACAAGTTCACCGGACTGCACATCCTCTTCGACAAGGAGAACGTGCCCGACACCATCGGCGAGGTAGTTTCCAAGGCCGGACGCAGGCAGCTCCGCATCGCCGAGACCGAGAAATACGCCCATGTGACCTTCTTCTTCTCAGGCGGACGCGAGGAACCTTTCGAAGGCGAGTCCAGGATACTGATCAACTCCCCCAAAGTGGCTACCTACGACCTGAAGCCGGAGATGTCCGCTCCCGAAGTGACCGAGGCCCTCGTCGCCGAACTGAACAAAGGCGTACACGACATGGTCATCCTCAATTTCGCCAACGGAGACATGGTAGGCCATACCGGAGTCTACGAGGCCATCTGCAAAGCAGTCAAGACGGTGGACGAGTGTGTCGCCAAGGTAGTGGACGCCGCCCGTGCCAATGGCTACTCGGTATTCATCACCGCCGACCACGGCAATGCCGACCATGCTGTCAACGAGGACGGCTCGCCCAATACAGCCCACTCCCTCAACGTAGTGCCCTTCATCGCCGTGGATGACGACATCAAGAGCCTGCGCAACGGACGTCTGGCGGATATCGCCCCCACCATGCTCAAGCTCATGGGCATCCCCGCCCCTGCCGACATGACAGGCGAGCCCCTCTTCTAAACAGCACATATTTCATCACGATACATCACAGCCGGAGCCGTCCACATCGGATTGCCCGGCTGTTGGTTTTATCAGCAGTCAGTTTGCGGGAAAAGCGAAAGCCGCTAAGCCCCTGATAATCATTAACAACCTGTATCGAGAAGGTGCCCTGTCGGTTTTTGAAACGCTGACGCGCCACCTTTTAGCAAGTATAAATACTTGATTGTTAGACAAATAACACGCCTATTCCGTGTCCCAAAAGTGAATCTGAAAATTGCCAGGAAGGGATATTGCGGCAGACTGACAGGTAGGAGCGGCATTGGCCTACGATGTTGTCCAGACAGAAAGACACATCGATTTTACCAATAACGTAAATTTTTAATAACTAGCCTATTGCGATTGCGGGAAATTTGTGCAATATTTGCGCTATGGAAAAAAGTTACTGGCACATCTGTACGGACGGGCTGGCGCGGGAGATTATCTTCAAGGATGTGAAAGACTACATCTTCGGGATGAACGGAGTGCCGGCGCTGTCCCTTTCTTATGACATCACTGTCCTGGCTTTCTGCCTGATGAGCAATCATGTCCATTTTGTCGTTCACGGAGTTGAGAAAGGCTGCAGGGCTTTTATCACGGCATACAAGAAGCGTCTGTCACTAATTGCCGATGTCGGTATGGCTGACATCTGTGTCAAGCAGATAGATACGGACGATTATCTTCTCAGGGTCATCGGGTATGTGTTGCGCAACCCGGTCGGGGCCGGTCTCGGAGTAATGCCTCAGTTCTACCGCTGGAGCTCCGCGTCGCTTTACTTCAATAAAGACAGGGTGGTTGACGGTATTACAGTAGAGGATGTGGGCACTAAAAAGATGCGTGGGATACTCCGTTCGCATTATCGGCTTCCTTCAGACTATATCATTACGGCAGACGGCATGGTGGATCCGTCATGTTACGTGGATTACCGGGCAGTGGAGAGCCTCTTCGGTCATGTCGGCCGTATGCTGTATTTTCTTTCCCGCAACGATGATATGGAGATGGAGCTTACTGAAAACCATCTCTCCAAGTCCAGCTACTCCGATGAGGAACTGGCAGTCTCAGTGCGTGTAATCTGCCGCGAGAAGTTCGGCTGCGACTCACCCGACAGTCTGAGCGTGGAGGCCCGATACTCCCTCGCCTCCATCTTGCGCAAGCGTTACGGCCTGGGCCCGAAACAGCTGGCGCGTCTGACCGGCACGGATCCCCAGCTCCTCAGAGGCATCCTGCTGAAGAAATAATAGAGCGGCCGGCTGTTCCCGGAGCCTTGCCGGGCGTTATCAGATTCATTCGCAGAGACGGTGATTGGAGACGTGGCAAGGAATGATATGAGCACTGCTCTGATATTCAGCTACTTGGCGGCGCAAAAAGGTGCCCTGTTGCCGTTTCAAATGCCGACAGGGCACCTTTTTAAGAAACTAACTGAAAGGCAGCCAGCAACATACGGACTTGCGACCTTGCCCTGTTACAATCAATAGTGTCGTCCCGCCGGAGTGGTTGCAGCCGGATATTGTATGGATATTGAAAAAAATCTCTATATTTGCAGCCGCAACGGTTCCTCCCCGGAGGATTAAAAGGGAACCGGGTGAGAGTCCCGGACAGTTCCCGCTGCTGTGAGTTCCTATGATGTTCCGGCACTTTTGCCACTGAGACTGCGGAAGATTGACCGTCTACGCACCTCGGGAAGGCGTCCGGAGCGGAACGAGTCAGAAGACCTGCCTTGCACACGGATCAGCGGCCTACGGGTGTTTAGGCTCCGGACTCTGAGAGGTCTTCGCGGCGTTTCTGCCCTTCAAGCTGCTGTCCATAATTTAGGAAAATGAAATATGGCAGTAGAAATCAGATATAGGACAATGGCTCTGGCACTTGCGGCAATGCTCGCAGGCAGCTGCTTCTTTGCGGCCTCCGCCCAGGACCGCGACTCTACCGCCGTATCGGAGGAGAAGAACTGGGCCTCCGACACCACCCTCAGCATCGACGAGGTGATGGTGGTCGCCACCCGCACCTCCCAGGAGGTCGTCCCGGTGCAGATGCTCTCGGGCGAGAAGCTCAGAAGCCTCGGCACCCACTCTATCGCCGATGCAATAAGGTATTTCTCCGGGGTGCAGATCAAGGACTTCGGCGGCATCGGCGGACTCAAGAGCATCAATGTCCGCAGCCTCGGCAGCCAGCACGTGGGAGTGTTCTACGACGGGGTGGAGCTCGGCAACGCCCAGAACGGCATAGTGGACCTCGGCCGCTTCTCCCTCGACAACATGGAGTCTGTCTCCCTCTACAACGGCCAGAAAAGCGCTACCCTCCAGTCCGCCAAGGACTACGCCTCAGCCAACGCCGTCTACCTCCGGACCAAGAAGCCCCGCTTTACCGACGGCAAGCGCAACAACTGGAACTTCGGACTCAAGGGCGGCTCGTTCATGACCGTCAACCCGTCGGTGCTCTGGGAACATAAGATATCGGACCGCCTGTCCCTCTCGGCCAGCACCGAATTCCTCTATACCACCGGCCGGTACAAGTTCACCTACGCCAAGCAGGACGGCTACGACACCACCGGCGTCCGCCAGAACGGAGACGTGCGGATGACCCGCGCCGAGGTGGCCCTCTTCGGGGACATTGAGGGCGGATACTGGCGGGCCAAGGTCTATTTCTACGACTCGGAGCGGGGCTATCCCGGCGCTGTGGTCCGCGGCAAGTTCGTACATCAGGACCGCCAGTGGGACGACAACTTCTTCGCCCAGGGCTCCTTCAAGAAGGACTTCGCCCCCTGGTACTCCCTGCAGGTCAGCGGCAAGTATGCCTACGACTACCTCCACTACCTCGCCGACCCCCGCCTCGACGTGACGGCCATGTACGTGGACAACCGCTACCGCCAGCAGGAGGCCTACCTCTCCGCGGCACACCGCTTCAAGCCCTTCAGGTGGTGGACATTGTCCCTCGCCACCGACTTCCAGTGGAACAGCCTTGACGCCGACCTGCGGGACTTCGTCTACCCCCTGCGCTACGCCGGATACGGAGCCGCCGCCACCGCCTTCGAGTTCGGAGGACTGAAACTCTCCGCCTCCCTCCTCTACACCTATATCCACGATGTGCTGAGAGCCTCGGACGCCGAGATGGAAGACCGGCACCAGCTCTCCCCCGCCGTCATTGCCTCGTGGAAGCCCTTCAGGGATATCGACTTAGAGCTGAGGGCATTCTACAAGAAGAACTACCGCATGCCCACCTTCAACGACCTCTACTACACCTTCACCGGAGCATCCTGGCTGGAGCCGGAGGAGACCAGCCAGTACGACTTCGGGGCCACCTGGCACCTGATACGCAGCCGCGGCTGGTTCCGCGGATTGGACATACAGGCCGACGTGTATTTCAACCAGATAGACAACAAGATCATAGCCATGCCCACCTCCAACCAGTTCCGCTGGACGATGATGAACCTCGGCTACGTGGAGATACTCGGAGTGGACGCGGCGGCCCAGGGCTACTTCCGGTTCGGACCGGTGGACGTTTCCCCCAGAGTCAACTACACCTTCCAGCGGGCCCGCGACCTGACCGACCCGACATCCGAATGGTACGGCGGACAGGTGGCCTACATCCCCCTGCACAGCTGCTCTGTGACCCTCGGCGCGGCCTACAGCAGCTGGTCCTTCAACTACAGCTTCATCTACACCGGCGAGCGCTACGAATCCTCGGCCAACATCCCCGAGAACTACGCCCAGCCCTGGTACACCCACGACATATCCCTGACCAAGTCCTTCCTCTTCAAGGGGTGGGAGCTGCAGGCCACGGCCCTGGTCAACAACATCCTCAACCAGCAGTACGAGGTGGTCAAGTGCTACCCGATGCCGGGCACCAACTTCATGATTAAAGTCAATTTCATCCTATGAGAATAAATACTGCATATACTCTTTTCGGACTGCTGTCCGTATGTCTGGCCGGCGCGGTCATAACCTCCTGCCGGGGGATTGAGCCCATCACCCCCTCGACGGGCAATGAGGTCACCGGCGGCTCGGAGGCGGGGGAGGTCAAGGGCTTCTTCCTGCTCAACGAGGGCAATATGGGCAGCAACAAGGCCACTCTCGACTATTTCGACTATGCCACAGGGGTCTACACCCGCAACATATTCGCAGAGCGCAATCCGGGAGTGGCCCTCGAGCTCGGGGATGTTGGCAATGACCTCGGCATCTACGGGGGCAGGCTCTACGCCGTCATCAACTGCTCCAACCTCGTGGAGGTCATGGACGTAGAGACCGCCCGGCACATAGCGGAGATACCCCTGCCCAACTGCCGGTACATCGCCTTCGACGGTGGCTACGCCTACGTCAGCTCCTACGCCGGGGCAGTAGAATTCGACCCGGAGTACCGCAGGGGCTACGTAGCCAAGATAGACACTGTGACCATGCAGGTGGTGGACACCTGCGGAGTGGGCTACCAGCCGGAGGAAATGGCGGTGGTGGACGGACGGCTCTACGTGGCCAATTCCGGGGGCTACATGGCTCCGGACTACGACCTCACGGTATCGGTCATCGACCTGGCGACCTTCGAGGTATGCAATGAGATAGAGGTGGCTCCGAACCTGCATCAGGTCAAAATAGGCGGCGACGGGATGCTCTACATCTCCTCCCGGGGAGACTACTACGGGCATCAGTCCTCGACCTGGGTCGTCGATCCCTCGACGGACGAGGTGGTGCGGGAGCTCCAGCTGCTGCAGAACAGTGACATGGCAGTCTACGGCGACTCACTCTATGTCATCTCCCACTCCTGGAGCAATGTCTCCCTGGACTACAGCACCGGCTACGCCGTCTTCGACACCCGGGAGGGCATCACCGTCACCCGCAACTTCGTCACCGACGGCACGGAAGAGGAAATCACCACCCCCTACTGCATCGCCGTCAACCCCTCCAACGGGGATATCTTCCTGACCGACGCCAAGGACCACGTCACCCCCGGCCGCATCCACTGCTACGGGCAGGACGGCGTCCGGAAGTGGTCGGCCACCACCGGTGATATCCCCGGTCACATTGTATTTACCCGCAAACCATTAAAATCTTTATAAAATGAACCGAATTATTAAAGTTTCCCTTGCGGCCGCTGCCGCAGTCATCCTGGCCGCTTCATGCCAGAAAGAGATTCCCGCACCCACAGTATCCCTCAATCAGAGCTATGAGGCAGTAATCGGTGAGGAGTTCACCCTTACACCTGTCTATGAGAACTGCGACAATGCCATCTACACATGGACCCTCAACGAGGAGGTCATCGGAGAAGAGGCGACCCTCACTTACACCTTCGAGGAAGCAGGCATATTCCCGGTATCCCTCAGCGTGGAGACCGAGGGCGGCATAGCCACCGCATCCACACAGATATCCGTAAGCTACAAATACGCAGTCCTGACATTCGAGGGCGAGTACTGGGATGCACTCGTGGATGATCCGCAGTATGGCGGACCGCTGCTCTACGGCGACATGGTCAGCGGCGTGGACTACAGCTGGTATGATGACGGCAATACATTCCTCGCATCTGAGCTTTGCGAGAGCTACGGCGCCGCAATTTACTGGAACGGTGGCCACGCCATATCCAACTATGTAGGGCAGGAAGCCACCGGCGATTACACGCTGCAGCTGGCGATACCCCTGGAGAGCGGCCACGACGGTTCTAAGAACTTCTGCGTCCACAACGGCTACAAGAGCGGCAGCTCCATTGCCACCGGATACTTCTACTTCAAGGACGGTGTCGGCAGGACTATCGAAAGCATGTACGTCACAAACACCTCCTACTACCTCGGTTCATTCGACGTCCTCGGGACTGAGACAGACTGGACCAAAATCACAGCCACCGGCTACGATGCAGAGGGAGAAGTAACAGGCACCAGCGAATTCTACCTTTCCAAGGACGGCGAGAGCGTCAATGAGTGGACGCTGTGGGATCTTACCGGACTCGGTGCGCCTGTAAAAGTAGAGTTCGACATAACCTCATCCATTGTCAATGAGTGGGGTATGGCCATCCCGGGATATTTCGCCTACGACGACGTGACCGTCAGAATGTAACCGGAACCTATTGATGAGAAACAATTTTTCTGCATTCATATTTTTAATAGTTTTTGCTCTTACCGGGTGCAGGGAACAGCGCGATTCCCTGCCTCCGGTAATTGTGCTTCAGCAGCAGCTCTACGAGACGGTCGTCGGAGAGCCGGTAACCGTCACTCCGGAGTACGAGAACTGCGGGGAAGAGACCGTGTATCTCTGGACCTGCGAAGGAGAGACGCTTTCCACCGGACCGGCCCTCACGTTTGAGAGCGGGGAGCGGGGAGAATACTGGATACTGCTGACGGTCGGCAATTCCGCAGGAGAGGACAGGGCCGAGCTGCGTATAGACGTCTACGAGACCATGCCGCCGGAAGTGTCCCTGCCCGGAGCCTCCCGGGGTTTCTCAGTCCTGCAGGACTCCCTCCTGGTGCTTGCGCCCGAGGTCTCTTCCGCCCTGCCTGTCGCCTATTCCTGGACGGTGGACGGGGAGGAGGTCTCCGCTGATGCGGTCTACACATTCCCTACCGGGGAGACCGGAACGTTCGAAGGAAGGCTCCGAGTCGAGAACCGGGACGGAGCGGACGAGGTGGAATTTACCGTAGAGGTGCTCAGTCCCGGGGAGGCATTTTCCTGGACATTTGACCAGACGGAATACGGGGTATGCTCCGGACGGAGCCTGCTGCTGCGGCCGCTGGACATAGAGCATCCTTTCGATGTCGTGTACACCTGGAGCGTGGACGGGGCTGAGGTACAGAGCGGGGAGGCGCCGGAATTTGTATTTGACCTTACAGCGGAAGGCTCCCACGCCGTGAATGTGACCATGCGTAATTCCTATACCACCGCCTCGCAGGACCTTACTGTGACGGTACTGCCGGCCGAAGGGACCTACTTCCGGGCGGCGGACGCCTCCAGCAGCGCGTTCATCTCCCGGGTCTGTGAATACACCCCCGCGCCGGGTCAGTTCATCAACGAGGGCTATACCGCCACCACCATGCAGGAGGCCTGCGACTACGCCTACGGACGGTTGAGTGAGGGAGCATTTGTCTCGCTCGGGGCGTTCGGAGGCTATATCATCGTCGGTTTCGACCACAGCGTGGAAAGCGGCGGCGAGGGAGCCCTGGACCTGCAGATTACCGGCAACGCCCACAGCTCCTCGTCCGAACCCGGCATCATCTGGGTCAGCCAGGACGAGAACGGCAACGGCCTGCCCGACGACACCTGGTACGAGCTCCGCGGCTCCGAATACGGCAAGCCGGAGACCTGGCAGGACTACGCCGTCACATACTACCGGCCGGCTGAGAACGGGATGAGCGTCGAATGGACCGACAACCGCGGCGGCTCGGGCACAGTCGATTACCTCCCTGCCTACCACCATCAGGACAGCTACTTTCCCGCCTGGATCAGCGCCGGCAGCTACACCCTGCGCGGCACCCGCCTCCAGGACCGCCTCGAGGACGAGAACGGCAACGGCTCGCTGTGGATAGGACATCCCTTCGACTGGGGCTACGCCGACAACTGGAGCGAGACCGACCCCGACATCGACAAGTTCAGCATCTGCGACGCAGTGCGCTGGGACGGACAGTCCGCCGGCCTGAAGTACATAGACTTCATCAAGATCCAGTGCGGCGTCCAGGCCAAGGGCGGCTGGACCGGCGAGCAGTCCACCGAGATTACCCTCATCCGCGACCTGCACATCGACTAAACCCAAACATTTTCCATTTTCCGACAAAAATGGCGAAAAACATTTTCCGTTTTCCGACAAAAAGGCAAAAAAACCTTTTCCATTTTCCGACAAATCCGTATCTTTGCTGACGTATAAAGGTTTTAGACATGTCTGGAAAAATATTCAAGCGCAAGATTTACGAAAGAATGCTCAGATGGAAACGGGAAAGTGACGGACAGACGGCACTTCTGATAAAGGGTGCGCGACGGACCGGGAAATCTACCATTGCGGAAGAGTTCGCTCGCAAGGAGTATAAATCCCATATAATCATCGACTTTTCAATAGCTGATATCTCAGTCCATGAATTATTCTCACATATTTCAGACTTGAATTACTTCTTTTTGCGGATTCAGTCGCTGTTCAATGTAACGCTGTACGAACGGAAATCGGTTATCGTTTTCGATGAGGTCCAGCTCTGTCCTCCGGCCCGGCAGGCAATCAAGCACCTCGTAAAAGACCACCGGTACGACTACATTGAAACCGGGTCGCTCCTATCCATAAAGAAAAACGTAAAAGGAATCGTGATTCCGAGCGAAGAAACCCGTATCGCAATGTATCCGATGGACTTCGAAGAGTTTCTATGGGCCATTGACAAACCTCAGATTCACGGGCTGATAAAATACTCATATCAAAATTTCAAGCCACTTGGAGATGCCGTAAACCGTGATCTTATGCGCCTTTTCCGCCTGTACATGCTCATAGGAGGTATGCCACAGGCTGTCAGTGCCTACCTGGAATCCAATGATTTCTCGGCCATAGACGCAGTAAAACGGAACATCCTGGAACTGTACATCGATGATTTCAGAAAAATCGACCCGTCAGGCCGCGCTTCCCGCCTGTTTGCCTCCATTCCCGCAGAACTCTCCCGCAATACAACCCGCTACAAAATAGGAAGCGTAATTGAAAATGCAACGGCAGCCAGACTCGGTGAACTGTTGATGGACATGGCAGACTCCATGACAGTGAACTTTGCCTACCACGCCGATGATCCCGGTGTTGGTTTCTCCCTTCATGCCGACTACAATTACTTCAAGATGTTCCTTGCCGATACCGGATTGTTCGTCACACTCGCTTTCATGGACCGTGACTATACGGACAATGTAATATACCGTAAACTCCTTTCAGACAAACTCCCCACCGACTTGGGATATGTGTATGAAAACGCCATCGCCCAGATGTTGAAGAGTGCCGGTAATGAACTGTTTTACTACACATTCAAGGAGGAGACCCGTAACTACGAGATAGATTTCCTCATCTCGCGAAAAGACAAGATATGCCCCATAGAGGTCAAATCCTCCGGCTACAACTCACACAAGTCCCTCGATATGTTCCAGAATAAGTTTTCGGCGAGGATTCTTCACAGATATCTTTTATATACCAAAGACTTACGAAAAGACAAGGATGTTTTGTGCCTGCCCGCGTATATGGCGGAGCTCCTATAAAGCATACACCCGACTGTCGGCTGACAGGCACTGCAGGCACCATAACCGCGCGGCAATATGCATACTTTATGAGTCGCGAAAGGCAGTCAACGAATTGACTTCGTGGTGCACTACTGGAATTTAGTTCTTGGTTATCAGCACCTTATAAAATACACTGCACATTTGACTTGTTTTAAGATTGGGTAAATGTGCAGTCGCATTTACAATGGATTGACTTTCAGGTGATTCAAAAAAAGAGTGCACCACGAAGTCAATTCGTTGAAGGCAGCCCATGGCAGCAGTCCCAAAGTCACCGCTCCGTGCTTCATCGGGGCATCATGGCTGTGACTGCCGGAAATCCGCTATATTTGCAATGCGAAACAGCTACACACACAAACAATAAAAGATGAAACACCTTATACTGACTGTCCTGGCCATACTGACGGCCGTCTCAGGGGCATACGCAAAGTCCGTGTCCAAAGCCATTGACACCATTGTGATTGCTTCCGAAAAACCGGTAGCCGTGTCCAACCACTCCTTTTCCCTCCAGATTGTGGGCATAGAGTACGGGTACGAGCAAAAACTGGGGGGAAGCTTCTCGATGGTCTTCCGCGCTGGAATGGTACCTTCAGGACTGTACTTTTATGGAGACTACCATCTCACCGAGCTGCAGTTCAGTTCAAGTTTAGGCATCAACATCGAGCCACGCTTCTATACCAACTTCGGCCGTCGGGCCAGACTGGGGAAAAACACCTTCAAGAACTCGGCAGACTTTGTCGCAATAAAGATACAAGGAGCACTCAGCGGGCCTTTTGACTTCAGCCTGACTCCTATGTACGGTATCCGCAGGGTCTGGGGCAAACATTGGTTCGGTGAATTCACTGCCGGAGGAAGAGTCGGCATTCAGAACGGCTTATACTTAGCTCCTTACTTACAGTATCGTTTCGGTTTTGTTTTCTGAATCAAGTTCCGGCGCAACTGCCGAAATCTGTTAGTTGCCGCATGAAACATCTGCGTTACACTCTGATATTTCTGCTTACCTCCGCCAGTCTGCTCCTGCCCGGCTGCGCGGAGGACAGAAGACGCTTTATTATTTTGGAAGAATCAGGGGAAATACCTGTGATAACGCAGCCGCTATGCGATACTATATTCAAGCTGAAAAACATATCACCCAAAATGAGAATCTATCAATATCAGGGAGACTTCTCAAGTTTTGCAATCAAACAAATAATCCATAAACATGAAGCAGATAACATCATTACTCTTGTCCGTGATTCTTGCCTGTGCTGCCTGCTACAATGGTATGAGCCAGACTTATGACACTTCTGACAAACAAGAAAGAACATCTAACCTGATCCGCTTTTATGGCGGTATAGGGCTATGGGGGATTTACAGTTATGGAACAAATCTGTCAGGAACTGACAACGGCGCAGTCGGCTATATCAGACACTATCCTACCGCAGTGTATGGTTTCAGCTACCAAAGAGACTTAGTGAGGCGTTTCTCTCTGGAATTGGACATACAGAGTTCATATAGAAACGGTTTTCCCGACTTTGCAGATGCCTATGTCTACTCCGATGCCGTCGGAAATTCCATAACCGGAATAGGGGATATTCCTGAGGTAAAAGACTACATTCAGGAACAGGCTGCTCAAGGAAGCAATCTGAACAATCTGGCGTGGATAAGGCACAACTCGCTGGCTATCACGGTCAAGCCTGTATTCCACATGATAGACAATGAGCATCACCGGTTCTCAGTCTACGCAGGTATCGGATACTATTTTGCCGACGGACTGTGCTTCAGGGCAGAGCAGATGTTCCCAACCGTAGCTCCTATGGATTTTACGACATTTACCTCACAATACCACATCAACGGACTTGCTGGAAATGCAGGCCTACGCTACGAATATACATTCCTCACCCATTACGTGATAGGAATCGATGCCGGTGCCACATTCAATGACAATGCCGCCGGATGGCAGAGGGAAGATGCCTCCATGCTTTCCTCATGCGATTTTCGCACTGTCCTATATATCGGTTTCAGATTTTAGGCAGTAGAACCTACGGAAGGCATTGGCTCCCGAAAAGGGAGGGGACCCACAAAGTGGGGAGGACCTTCCGTAGGTATGACTGTTTCCGCAGACAATGCTCCTGTAAACTATTTGAAAGTAACCTCTACGATATAGTCCGGTACGTCGGCAGGCATGTCGGAGGGCAGGGTCACAAAGAGACCTTCCTTGTACTGCTTGAAGCCGAGCTTCACGTCAGGCGAGCCGAAAGGAGTGACTGAGGCCACCTTGCGTCCGGCCTTGTAGGGCACGTAGATCTGTCCGTCCGAGGCGGCCTTGAAGGCGTCGGCGGGGAAGACGTGCAGCCACATCCGGTCGTCCTTATGGGTGGTCACGCCCCAGGGCTGGGGTTTCACGAGGATGCTGCGGGTGCCGTAGATGGTCTCGCCGTTGACAGCAAGCCACTCGCCCTTTGCAGCCAGGCGCTCAAGGGCTGCGGCGGGGATGTTGCCGTCGGGCTGAGGGCCTACGTTCAGCAGCAACTTAAGGAACGAGCTGAAAAGCAGCAAAAAGATTTATTTCTATGACAACGGCATCCGCAATGCCATAATCGCAGATTTTTCCCAGGCCGAAAGCCGCCGGGACATCGGTGCCCTCTGGGAGAACTATGCTATCTCCGAAAGGGTGAAACAGAACGCCTACACCTGTCACTGGTGCAATTCCTGGTTCTGGCGCACCAAAGAACAGTCAGAGATAGACTACATAGAGGAAAGCGACGGAAACCTGTCCGCCTTCGAATTCAAATGGAATCCCGGTGCCCGGCACCGCACTCCCTCATCCTTCCTCAAAGCCTACCCCGGCAGCAACCTCAAAGTCATCACTCCGTACAACATCGAGGACTTCCTGCTGTAGTTGGCGGAAATCCGCTATCTTTGCCGCATGAAACACCTGCGTTATATCTGGATATTTCTGTTTACGTCCGCCAGTCTGCTCCTCATCAGCTGCACGGACAAGCCGCATATAAAGGCCGTTCTCGACAAGGCCGAGGAAGTGATGGAGACGGAGGACCCTGCAGTGGTCTACGCCATGCTGGACAGCATCAACACCGAAGATCTGAGCACCAGACGCCTCAAGGCCCGATACGCTCTGCTCTACTCCCAGGCCTTGGACAAAAATTACATAGACCTGACCACCGACAGCATCATCCGCCCGGCCGTCAAGTACTACAGGCATCACGGCAGCGCGGAGGACAAGCTCAAGACGCTCTACTACCTCGGAAGGATAAAGGAAAACGCCGGAGACAATGAGGGCACTATGCGCTGCTACATAGAAGCTGAGAGATATGTACATCGGAATGAGAACCTTTTAATGTCGGGACGGCTTTATTCTGCTAAGAAAGCCATATACTATCAACTATACCAATTTCACGATGCTGAGGACAATGCGGTTAAGGCCGCTTCCTTCTTTAAAAATGCAGGGGACACCTCCCGTTATGCTAAAGAGTTGTCCGCTGCCCTCAATACAAGTTTGATTCTGAATGACACTGCCGGCCAGGCAGCATACATTGAAGAGTTGAAACAATTGATACCCATTATGACAGAACCTGTTAAAAGTGCTTTCTACAGCACTCTCCTCAGTGCCATCCCGACCGATTCGACTGCAACTATAAAGGCAACCATAAATGAGTACATTTCTACGATAAAAAAAACAGATGCTATTGATTGGCTGTCTGTTGCTTTGGCATACTGGGAAATAGATTATATTGACTCAGCGCTCAGTGCTGTCGGGCGATACCCTCTATACGAAAAACGGCACACGTCAGAACAGCGTTATTATCTGGCATCAGCCTACATTCATGAAAGTAATGGTGACACCATACAGGCTTACGACTACCTGAAGCAGTATGTACAACTTGATACCGAAGAAAGACAGGGTATCTACAATGATGATACCAAATACGAAGATGAGAAATTTGATGC
>DVGV01000065.1 GCA_018712545.1 Candidatus Coprenecus merdigallinarum
TTCTTGCAGTGGGTCGAGTCGAAGTCCTTCCAGTACTTCATGGCCTCCTCTATAGTGGGAAGCGGCGGATGCTCGTGGATGATGTAGCTGATGCCCATTTCCTGCAGCCTGTCAAGTACTTTTCTGCGTCTTTCTTCTGCTGTCTCCATATTTTTTCCGTTTATCGGGCCGCAAATATAGTTCATTCTTCCCGTATCCTGTGTATTTTTGCAGTCTTAAAGTGAGAATATGGATTATCAGAATGTGATTGACAGGATTCACGGTCAGCTGCAGGACCTGTGGGGACAGGGCAGGGTGGCGGATTACATACCGGCGCTGGCGAAGGTGGATCCGAGACAGTTCGGGATAGCGGTGGCTGCTCTCGACGGGCAGGAGTTCAGGACCGGGGACGCTCAGGTGTGCTTCTCGATTCAGAGTATTTCGAAGGTGTTTACCCTGGCGATGGTGACCCGGCGCATCGGGGACGAGATATGGAAGGCGGTGGGACGCGAACCCTCCGGCAACCCGTTCAATTCCTTGGTGCAGCTCGAGTATGAGCACGGCCTGCCCCGCAACCCGTTCATCAATGCCGGTGCCCTCGTCGTGACGGACCGCCTGATCTCGCTCTACCCTCATCCCAAGGATGCCATGCTGGAGTTTGTCCGCGCCCTCTGCGCCAACGACGATATCTACTACGACAAGGAGATAGCCCGCTCCGAGCGGCTCAATGCTGACCGCAACCTGGCCCTTGCCTATTTCATGAAGAGCTTCGGGAATATTGAGAATGACGTGGAGACGTTGCTGGACGTCTACTGCCACCAGTGCGCCATCTCGATGTCGTGTGCGGACCTCGCCCGCGCCTTCCTCTTCCTGAGCAACCGTGGCGTGAACCCCTTCGACGGCAAACAGGTCCTGACCGTCAGCCAGGCCAAGCGCCTCGGAGCCCTGATGCTCACCTGCGGCTTCTACGACGAGTCGGGCGACTTCGCCTTCCGCGCCGGCCTCCCCGGCAAGAGCGGCGTCGGCGGCGGCATAGCTGCCTACATCCCCGGCAACCTCGCCATCACCGTCTGGAGTCCCGGGCTCAACCGCCACGGCAACTCCCTCATCGGCATGGCCGCTCTCGAGCATTTTACCACCGATATCGGCAATTCCATTTTCTAGCTGCCTGGTGACTGTAACTGCGTTGTTATTTTATATTGCGGAATAGTTCGCAGAACTCGTTCAGCCTTTCCTGCATACGCTCCTGCGGAATGAGAATGCGTTTGTACTCCGCTATCATCGTAGGGCTCATGCTCCGGCTCATGGCATATTCTACCACGACCCTGTCGGCTTCAGGACAGAGAATTATGCCTATGCAGCAAGTCTGCCTTGAATGTGGAAGCTCCGATATTGAGACGATATTCCTGATCCATGAATATGAAATCCTTGCCCAATTCAAGAATGAACTGCTTCATATGCTCCAGCAATCCGTTTCTCAACCGGGATTCACTGTGCTTCTTCGGCAAATCCAGGAAATCAACAAACAATGTGTCTTTGAACATAATGGGAGCATTAGGGTATGTCTCAAGCAATCCTTTTGACATATTGTCCTTGCTGCCTAATAAAGCCGTAAATGTCTGATTTGAGATACAACGCTGCAGTTCCCGTTTTACCAGATGTTCCTTATTGGCATAGAGTATATAGAACATCCTTTCTTCGTTATTTTTACAACGACATAGTATCTCTATATGATTGGTCAATGTGGTCAACTCCAGTATCTTCGGCATTTGTCCGATTTCCGGTCGGACAATTTGTGCAGTTTTTGGCTGCACAGTTATCGCATGGTCTGATGATGCTTCAAAATTAGATGTCTCAATTTGTCCAATTCTTGGCTGGACAAATTCAGAATTCAGATATTTCTCAACAATCGCAGCAAATGCAGCCGAAGAATACTCATCATAAAACAGCACCATATTATAAATACTGCTCCGCCTAAATCCTTTAATATCAGGATGCTGTGACCGGATATATTCAGACAGTTGCGTTACGACCTTGCTTCCCCATTCTTCGCTTTTCAGCTTGCCTGAAACATATCCTCCCACATGCCATGCGGTAAGCAGCAGCTCTTTATTGACAGCTTTGGAAGCACGGCTTTTATGTTGTAGAATAATGTCTACGACTTCTCTGAACTGTTGCTCTTCCGATATGATTTTATCTTTTTCCATAACTGAGTACTTTGCAGGTTCAAATTTATAAAATATAAGGAAACAATGTGTCTCTAAAGTTTGATGGCGAAGCGCTTGAGCCGCGAGTCGAGCATCCCTTCCGGGACGATGTGCCTGATGCAGCCGGCGATGACGTTGAGCAGGCGTTCGCGGACGAAGTCCTCGCGGATGACGAGGGAGACTTCGCGGACGGGGACGCAGGTCGGGCAGTCGGGGAACGGGATGCTGCCTGAGGGGGCAATGTCAGTAGCCGGTGCCCCGCCGTTCTGCCGGACGATGGGCCTGAGGTTCCCGCGCTGCTCTTCGGTGAGGAATGCGGCGTGCAGCTCGGGTATGACGGTGTAGCCGCCGTTGGTGTCCACTATCCGCACGAGGGTGTCTATGCTGCCGGCCTGGTATTCGGTGCGGGTCCGGCGGCGGCTGTGGCAGAAGTTGAAGACCTGGCTGCGGAGGCAGTGGCCCTCTTCGAGGATCCACAGGCGGTCGGAGGCTAAGCGGTCGGCCGGCACTTCGCTCAGGGCGTGCAGCTCGTCGGACGGGGAGATGTACGCCACGAATTTCTCGTAGTACAATGGTATTTCCAGCAGGCCCTTCTGCTCCAGCGGAGTGGCCAGGATGGCCATGTCAATCTCCGCCGCCAGCAGTTTCTCCACGATGAAGCGGGTGCGCATCTCGGACACGCGCAGATGTATGGACTGATGTTCCTCGTGCATCCTCCGAAAGAGTCCGGGGAGAATGTAAGGGGCAATGGTCGGGATAATGCCCATGACGGCCTCTCCGCTCTCGTCGCCCTTCTCGACGGCGAGCAGCTCCTCGATCTGCGAGGCATTGTGCAGTGTCACCCGGGCCTGGGCGATGATCTTCTCTCCGAGGGCGGTGGGGCGGACGGGGTGGGCTCCACGGTCAAATATGGTCACGTCCAGGGCGGTCTCAATGCTGCGGATGCCCGCACTGAGGGTCGGCTGGGTGACGCCGCAGGCCTCGGCGGCCCGGACGAAGTTGCGGTGGGTGTCCACTGCGACGATGTAGCGCAGGGCGGTAAGGCTGATGTTGGTGTCTGTCTTCATACTGCCGGCAAATATAGAAATTATCTATGACAATATAATAATTATCGATTTGATTTATCGAAGCCGCCGCCATATCTTTGCACCGTAAAACAAAAACGAACGGAATATTAATCATTAAAAAGTAATAGTTATGGACAGCAACAACAACATTCAGAATCAGACGCAGCAGCAGTATTATCCCATGCCCCGCATCGGCGACCAGGCCCCCGCTTTCGAGGCCGTGACCACCCAGGGCAAGATCCGCTTCCCCGAGGATTTCAAGGGCAAATGGAAGATTCTCTTCAGCCATCCCGCCGACTTCACCCCCGTCTGCACCTCCGAGTTCATGACCTTCGCCTCCCGCGCCGCCGAGTTCGAGGCCCTGGGTACCCAGCTCATCGGCCTCTCCGTGGACGGACTCTACAGCCACATCGCCTGGCTGCGCACCATCCAGGAGAAGATCCAGTACAAGGGTATGAAGAACGTCGAGGTGAAGTTCCCTCTGATCGAGGACATCACCATGGACATCGCCCGCCGCTACGGCATGATCCAGCCCGGCGAAAGTGCCACTCAGGCCGTCCGCGCTGTCTTCTTCATCGACCCGAAGAACGTAATCCGCACCATTATCTACTATCCCCTCTCGCTTGGCAGGAATTTTGATGAGCTCAAGAGAGTACTGGTGGGACTGCAGACCGCCGATGAGTTCGGTGTCGCCCTGCCCGCCGACTGGCAGCCCGGAGACGAGGTGATAGTACCCACGGCCGGTTCCTGCGGAGTGGCCAAGAGCCGGATGGACGGAGACGACAAGGACCAGAAGTGCTACGACTGGTTCTTCTGTACCCGTCAGCTCCCCAAGGAGAAGATAGAGGACAAAATTTACAGAAAATAATGAAACGGATAGCGACAACACTGCTTATGGCCGGAACCCTGCTTCTGTCCGCCCTGCCTCTGACGGCATACGGACAGGAGGGGGAGTCCGGAAAAAACGAGGAAAAAATGGAAACAGGAACAATACATCTGACCAAAGCGGAATTTCTGCAGAAAGTGTGGAACTACGAGACCGATTCCCAGGCCTGGAAATATGAGGGGACCAAGCCCGCCATCGTGGACTTCTTCGCCACCTGGTGCGGCCCCTGCAAGGCCCTGAGCCCCGTGCTCGAGGAACTTGCGAAAGAGTACGGAGACAGACTCGTAATCTACAAGGTGGACGTGGACCAGGAGCGCGATCTCGCCGGAGCCTTCGGAATCCGCTCGGTGCCCACCCTGCTCTTCATCCCCGCCGACGGAGAGCCGTCGATGAGCCCGGGTGCTCCGTCAAAAGCCCAGCTCAAGCAGATTATCGACGAGCATCTGCTGAAATAGTTGACCCAGCGGGCGATCCGCAAAAACATGAAGAAAGGCCGTGCCGGAATCCCGGTGCGGCTTTTTCCGTAAGTACTGCAGCGGGGGTGTTTTGTAAACGCTCAGTGATCAGCCAGTTGCAAAACAGGGTGTTCTTTCGGGTGGCTCCGAACTCGACTAAAGTTACTCGTTGTTTTTGGAATGTCTTAATTTACAGGTCTTTCTGGAAAAATGGATGCTCGCCTGCTTACCATTGGCCTCATTGGCCTTACCTCAGAAGCCGACCTGGAGCTGCGTGATGATCATGTGCGAGGAGGGGATGCCGCTGAAGACCCCCTGACTGTTACTGGAGCGCTGCTGGTAGACGTACTGCGCCTGGAGGCGGCATTTGCGGTAGAAGTTCCACTGCAGTCCGAAGATGTAGCTGCACTGCCAGTCGCTCAGGGCGATATTCCGGTCCAGATAATCCACCGATGCCACGATGTCGAGAAAATGAGTGGCGGAGCCCACGAGGGTGGCGTAGGCGCCCCGGCTCCGGACGGATGCGTCGAGACCTTCCATATATTCGCTCCTGAGATACATCGGTCCTGCCTCCATCTCCAGGCCTGCGCTCCACCTGTCCCTGCGGTATGTCTCCCCGGCCTTGAATGTCCCGTAGGGGCTGTCCGCCTTTGCGGTGCCCTCTCCGAAGTAGACGGAGCCGTGCACCTTGAGGAAGCTGACCGGTCTGAGGGCGAGGCTTGCCACCACATCCTTGCGGTTGTTGGTCTCGGCCGTATTGGACGGCTCGCCGCTGAAGACGCCGACCCTGTATTCTATCAGATTGCGGTTGTCCTTGCCTATTTTCAGAAATGCGCCTCCCACTTCCAGTCCCAGGTCCCTGCCGGCTCCCGCCCCGAAGCATACGTCCGAGCCGTCGATACCCGCGAGATACTGGACTGCCTGGGCGCCCTTTATTATTTCCAGGACGGAGGGAGACATATTGCTCTCAATCGTGAAGGGGGTCTTGTACTGCCCGAGGCGGATGTAGAACGCATCCACCGGGCGGTATCTGACGAAGAGCTCATGCAGCTTGAATTTGGACACGTCGGCCATGAAGTAGAGGTCCAGGTGCCTGATCGGCTTGACATCGGCGATAATCATTGCTCTGTACAGACTGAACTTGTTGAAGGGCCCGTCATGCGCCATGTCGTAGGTGTCGTACTGGTATCCAGCTTGGGCATAGCCGCTTACGCTTACCTTTTCCGAAAGGAAACGGACGAGCTTGCTGTCCTTCCGGTCATCTGTTACGGTGCTGAGGGTGTCGGTAGCCGCAGAGGAACTGATGCATGCAGCGGCGGTCAGAATCAGGGTGAGGATGGTGGCCTTGAGATGCATGACTGTAGTGTGTTGTAGCTGAGTTGATGAATCGGTTTTGTGTTTTGGGCGGCAAAAATAGAAAAAGGCTCCGGAATATGCAACAGCCCTGCCGACCCTACAGCCTCAGCCGTCCGAAGTGCAGTGTGCCTTCAGTGTCCTCAGTCAGTGCGTAGACGGTGTTCTCAGTCCCGTCATAGCACAGTTTCACGATTTTCATGTCTGTCCGTATGAGTTCCAGTGGACGGCCCTCCCGGTCGAACACGGCGATGTCTGAGAACATCTGTCCCATGTCAGGCGTATAGTCGTCGTAGTATTTCTGTACGGGAGTGTGTCCGTCGTAGGCGGTGTAGATCCTCTCGTCGGTGCAGCAGATGTCGGCGAATCCTGCGATGGTGTTCTCGTTGAAATCATAGGTGTACTCCAGCGCCTCGATGTCCGGCTTCACGAAGTACCGGATGCCTGTGGGTTCCAGCCGGTCATCCTCTATGGAAAATATCTGCAGTACGGCTCCGTAGAACGTGCCTATGACGCACCGGCTGCCGTCGGGCGAGAGGTCCAAGACGGAATTCCAGTACAGGTATTCGTTCATGCGTCCGGTTTCGTCCGGTATTTCCAGGAGAGTGTGCCGGGACACAACGTTCCCGTCAAGGGTCTGGAGCAGCAGCTCTATCGGGAGCTCATCGTCCACCGCGGCGGTGAACCCGGCCTTGCATGTCTGGTTGAGCAGGATACCGTCTCCGATGTAGATGCACCGGTTTGTCCTGCCGGTCCCTTCCATTTTTATCTCCCGGACGGGATAGCTGCTGTGAGTGAGCGAGTCCACCGGGAAGCACTGCATGAGGTTCTGCGTCAGGTCGTAGTAGTACAGAGTGTCGTTCCGCAGGGACGGTGCCCTGTCCCCTTGGATGGTCTCGCCCGGTCCGCGTCCTTCCCGGATGGCGCCGGCGACCGGAGCACCTGTGTGCTTATCGTAGATATGCAGCGTTTTCCGGGTCTGCATGTTGAGAGCAGGCAGCACCAGCCAGTCCTTGTATACGTAAAGATCCTGAGCGGTATTGAAGAACAGCCCGTCACCGAGTATCTCGAAACAGGCCTCCCTCTCGACAGGAAATACGGGCGGTTCGTATCTGATATTGTTCCGGCCGCAGCCGGTCAGGAGCAGTGATGTCACCAGAAGTGCGGGTGTGAGCAGACGTTTCATGTTCATAGGTATTTTTTAAGTGAATATTTTTTATAGCCGTCCGAGGCGGAGCTTGCCGTCGGTGTCCGTGACTATGGCGTAGACGGTGCCTTCTGCCTCGTCGCAGCACAGCCTGTTGATGCTCAGGCCGGTCTTGATCAGCTCTAAAGGCCGGCCCTCCCAGTCGAAGACGGCGATGCGGGTGAAGAGCGGATGGTCCTCGGGCATGAATTTGATTATGTTGATGCCGTCGTATGCGGTGTAGATTCTCTCATTCCCGGCGTAGATGTCCTGAAAGCCGAGTCTGGACCGGTCCGTGTGTTCGTAGTGATGGTTGCGGCTGTGGCGCAGCAGGATCTTCACGAGCGGCTCGATGTAGTAGTTGAGGCTCCTGAGCCGGAGCGTGTCCCCGATGTCGTAAGTCTCCAGGATGGCTCCCCTCCATGTCCCGAAGACTGCCCGGCTGCCGTCGGGCGAGATGTCGCCGCGGGAGGAGCGGTAGACGCATTCTTCCAGGTACGGATTCTCAATGGGATGAATGTCGCAGGCGGCGGTGATTCTGCCCTGAGCTTTGTCGTACAGCTCCAGCCGGGATGTCCCGGAGAGGGAGTCGGTGTAGCTGTTGTTGTGGTACAGGTACCGGTCTCCGAGGTCCCAGGTCCTGAGATTGCTTCCGGGCAGCAGGACCGGACTCTGGCTGACGGTAGGAGTCTCCTCGTCCAGCATGTCGTTTACGCTGAAGACCAGCTCAGTCTCCAGCAGACCGTCGATATACCGCATCCAGCCGTCCATAAGGGTGGTCATGGCGTATCCGTAGTAATTCCGGCCCGGGGCCTTGCCGAACTGGATGGAGCCGGTCACTTTCTCTCCGCTGGTCTTGTCGAATATGTGGAACGTGTTGCCGCTCAGGGTGTCGTGTCCGCAGACCAGCAGGTAAGGGCCGTAGACGTAGATATCCCCGGCATCCCACAGGGTCAGCGGCTCTCCGATGAGTTCGAAGCGGGCGTTCCGCTCTGTGGGGAATTCGGGCTCCCGGTATCTGTCCGTGCCGCCGCAGCCGGTCAGGAGCAGAACTGTCATTAGAAGTGCGGGTGTGAGCAGACGTTTCATGGCAGTTTTATTGTTATTCGCCAAATTTAGCGATTATTTTCCATATTTTCGCGTCATGGAAAAAAGAGGTCTGCTGATATACCCCTCGACGACTCCCCGGGGGAACAATGCTTTCGGCTGGTTCCGGGAGGCGGCTGCCCGTCACGGAATGTCGGTCGAGGTGCTGTTCTACGACGCTCCGGCGGCTGAGGCTCCCGCGGGCGCTCCGGCCTGGAAGCCGGATTTTGTCCTGATGCGGGGGTACAATATCGCCCTGTCGCGGTGGTATGAGGCTCAGGGTGTACCCGTGCTGAATGCCCCCGAGGCGATGATCCTCTGCCGCGACAAGCTCCGCTGCGGGGAGGTTCTGGCCGCTGCCGGGGTGCCGGTGCCGGGGGCATTGTCCTCTGAGAAGGCCCGGAGCGGGGACGCATTTCCATTTATCCTCAAGCTCAATTTCGGGTCGAAGGGGGAGAATGTCTTCCTTGTCCGCGATGCCTCGGAATACCGTTCCGCGCTGGAGGCGTGCCGGCGGGAGGAGGCTCTGCGCATGGAGGCATTGTCCCGGGGAATCCGTGAGTTCGGGGAGACGCCGGAGGAGGTCCGCCGCGGCTGTGTGCCGGTGCTGCAGGAGTTCGTGGCCACGAGCAGCGGACGGGACATCCGGGTGTGGGTGACGGGGAACGAGGTGGCCGGTCATGTGCTGCGGTACAATCCCTCGAGCTTCAAGTCCAATTTCGCCGCCGGGGGCTCCTTCCGTCAGATTCCGCTGCCTCCCGCCGCTGCTTCTCTCGCCGTGGCCGCTGCCCGTGCCTGCGGGCTCTTCTTTGCGGGGGTGGACCTGCTGTTCGACGGTCATAACGGCTTCAAGGTCTGCGAGGTCAATGGCAATGCCGGCTTCCGCACTGCCTCGGCCGACATTCCCGATGCGCTGTTCCGCAATCTCGCCCGCGTTCTATGACCAACCCGTACGTCCTGAGATGGCCGGCCTTTGGTAATGGTAAGCAGTGCAGCAGGGTATTTTGGCAAACGCTCAGTAATCAGAGAGTTACGGAAGAGCTGTGATCTTTTCGGGATGTTGTGAGGGGGCGGAAAGATCATGCGTGATTCGCATTGTCTTGAATGTCAGTGTTTTGCAAAATAGGGGTGCGTCACATCTTACCGTTGCGGGAACTGGCGGCTCTGAGCCGGATTTGGGCTTCTATCCTTGAGGGTTGTGATCCTGGCTGTTCTGTGCCAGTCCGTTCTGCACCGGACTGTTCTGGCCTGGAGCGCTTTGGCCGGGATGGAAGACTTGTCCGAGCAGACTGATGCTGGTCTGGGTGAGGCGTGCCAGCTGCTTGATGCCCAGACCGTATTGTTTCCGGAGGATGTCTGCCAGCTGATACTTCTCGTCTATGCTGAGCGCATCGGGAGAAGACTTGCTGAATATTTCGCTGCAGAGGTTCGTGACGGTGGAGGCCATCTCGCTGTCAGTGTAGCGGGCCCGCCGGAGGATTCCGGATGTCAGCTCCATCTCCATACTGTCGTTGCGCGAGAGGAAGTAGAGCATCCTGACTGGGCTGCGGAATATCTCCTCGACGGCGCGGTAGTCAACGTAGCATTTAGGGCAGATAAGTCCGTCGGCCGTTACGGTGTAGTGTCCAGGCAGCTGTCCGCGGGTACGGAACAGTTTCTGCTGCCGCCGCTTGCTCATGTGTGCGATATCTGTAACCGGCCGGTTGGCTGTCAGTGTGTTGCCGTTGTTGAAATACAGAGGACCGGAACTCCATCGGTAATGCGTCGGGAGGACGGCCAGCCCGGCTGCGGGAGGGTTGCGCAAGACGTAGGCAATCGCCCGTTTAAGGTACTCGGTATCGTCAATTTCTTTCATGCAGATGTCTGCGCGGCTCATGTCGGCCAGAGTGAAAAGTCGCTTCCGGTAGGCCTTGATGAACCCGCCGCAATCCTCTTCAGTGCCGTGGGCTATGAAATGGACGTGGTTGTCCATCAGACAGAAAGCGTGCATGGATATGTCTTTGTCAGCCATGCATACCGGAATGCTGTTCATCCCGAAAATGTAATCGGCGTCAGTCTTGAAAATGATTTCCTTTTCCAGTCCGGCTGTGCAGATGTGCCGGAAATGTTTCTCCTGCTCCATAATCTTTCACTTCTATCGGTTAATGACTGCCTCAAAGTTAGGAATTATATTCTGGCTGTGCAACAACGGTAAGCAGGGACGCGGGTACTTTTTGTAATCGCTCAGAAATCAGATGGTTAAGAAAGAGGGGTGTGCTTGCCGGTGGGTTGTGAAGGTGCGAAAGATTCTCGTTGTATTGGTAATGCTGTGAAAAATAGTTGATTATGAAAATGGGGTGCGTCAGTACTTACGGTTAATCCTTCGTAGGCTCGGACGCGGGTGTTTGCATACCTTTCTAGATGCTGGCTGCCTGTCGGTTCTACCCGGTCGTGTGGGCTGAACAGCAGGAAACTCAGGGATTGAGCATGATGGTGTTGACGGTACGGCCGCAGGAGGGGCCTTCGCGGCGGGCTGAGAAGAAGCCGGGGTGGGAGTAGGTGTCGATGCCGGAGATGAGGATGTTGGGGTCATGGACACCGGCCCGGATGAGGGTCAGGCGGACGGCTTGGGGAAGGTCTATGTGGAGGCCGCCGGACATGGAGCCGGGGATGCGCGGGCCGCGGTCGGTGATAAGGCGGACAATGGTCTTGTCGGTGCTGGCCGTGCCGTCGTCATCAGTGTCCGGTGGCAACCATGTCTCCGGAAATCCGGCGGCGAGGAAGGCTTCGGCGACTTCCGGACCGACCTGAAAGCTGTCCGGACCGATGCCGGGACCGATTACCGCTATGATGTCGGCGGTGCGGGTGCCGTACTTGGAGGCCATCACAGCCAGGACTTTCGCTGCGATTTTCAGCACCGTACCCTTCCAGCCGGAATGTACTGCCGCCACTACCCGCCGTACCGGATCGTACATCAGCACCGGTATGCAGTCGGCCGTCCTGGCTCCTATCGCCACGCCAGGGACGTCCGTTACCAGCGCGTCATACCCCTTCAGCTCTTCCCGTGTGGTGCCGGCCGAAGTCACCACGGCCACCCGGTCCCCGTGCACCTGATGCGCCTGCACCACCTTGATCGGTAGTACCGCATCCCTCAGCGGGGAGAACGCCGTCACGTCCGGGCTGATGCCGTAGCGCAGGAAGCCGGACAGGCTGTTGGACTTTATGCTGCTGATATTCATGCTGATGTCGTTAAATTGTGCTGATTGGCTGGATGTCAGATGGATTTTGTATAAACTACCGAGAATTCCCTGCATTTGCGTTTGCTTTGCTGCAGGGCTCCCAATGAGAATTTATTATAGGGCTCAAAAATATCAAGTCCACGTCCGAGTGTGATAATCCACCCTGTATCAGTCTTGATGCACCGGTCGTGAAAGTCCCTGAACTCGTAGGTAAATTCCAACCCTACTGTAGCAAGGTCTTCCTTGATGTCATCCAAGTCATCTATCAGTGCCGGTATCTTGTCATCTTCTTCATTTGTTATCAGGTGAACTTTCAGCCCTTCGACCTGCCGGGTCTCTGTAAGCATGGACAGAAACTCCGTCAAGTTCTTCAACTGCCAGAAAGTCCGGATAAACGGATCTTCTATGATGATGGATTTGGCATCCCGTAGGTATTCCGCAAACAATAATTTATACGAAACGCCGGTTTGCCCCAATCGGAAGGATATACGTTTTTCAGTCAATATAGGAATCCGCTTTCTCTTCTCGCTCTCGCAGTTGTCATTTTTATCCGTTGTATCTGATCTCAATTCTGTAGGTTCTGATTGCCACTCACTCTTGGCATCGGTGCTGGATTGAGGCAGGCAATCACTATGGTTGATGCGTTCAAGTGTCTCAACCGAAATTTCTTCACCTGTTTTTAGATTAATATATTTGAACAAGGCAGGTTCTGCCTTGAATGTCTCGTCAATAAGATACAGCTGGTCTTTGACCCTTTTACGGCATTCAGCTGCAAAATCAATGATTTCATAGGCTTCTTCCGATGTCATATTCCCATCAGGATACAGTAACTTGACCATACCGGAGAACGTCTTTCGGATAGCCAGGTGATCTCGCTCGGACAGAGAGCCGTCGAATTTGGCATACTCGCTCAACAGTGACGTCAAATCCTTATTGCGTAACTCGTGAAGAACAGCGGCAATATAATCGGTAATCAGCCCATACCCTTTTGAAAAACTTTCCTTTTTCAGCATCCTAATTTCCCATCCCGGATTGTACAGATGTATTCTGTCCAAGAATGCACCTTTGATGAACGAAGTCGGTATGGACTCAAAAAGGTGAGAATTCTTCAACATATATGGTACCGTATGCTTGGTATTTCCCACAAATACCATTGACGCACTCGCCTCATGGGTGGCTTTACCTCGATTAAATGACTTGTTTGCCAAATAATTCTGCATGGTGTCTATCAATACGGCATCGACATTACGGCCTTTCTGCTGTTCAAATTCATCCCAAGCCACGGCATCCCAGTAACCGACCAGACCTAAAATTTCCCGATTACCACTCATTTTCACAAAGAGCCGTGCGCTTGTCACATCACCTCCGCTCACCAGCACCCCATACGGTGACAGTTCCTGGAATACGTGTGATTTCCCCGTTCCCTTAGGACCAAGTTCCACAAAATTGAAGTTATTTTCCACAAAAGGAAGAAGTCTGGCCAGTGTGATGAATTTCTCCCTACGGTTCAGCACATCCGGATTCAACCCCACCGTGTGCATCATAAAATCCAGCCATTCTTCTGTGGTAAAATTTTTACGTTGGTCAATATAATCTTGTAGATCGATATTGGATATCTGTATCGGTTTAAGCGTCTGAATTTCCCACCGGACACGGACATCTTCTCCGCTGATATATCCCAAAGTGACAATACACCATACCCCATTGCCGGACAACAGTTTCGGGTTGGCTTTTACATACTGCGTTCCGACCGGAACCCCAGACAGCCCCAAGTTGGCAAACGAAGCCTGGTATTCGTCGGACTTCTCGTTCAAAGTGACATTTACTTTGTCTATGATACGATGACGACCGTAGTCATGGATTTTTCCTTTAACAGCTTCGGCATCAGCACGATGCACATAATTGTTTTGGATTACCTCTTTTACCTTTTCCAACCCTGTCCTGATATTGTCCTCGTCATCACTTGCGCAATATTGGCCCAAAAGATATTCCAAGACAAATGTAGGTACGGGAAGTCCCC
>DVGV01000066.1 GCA_018712545.1 Candidatus Coprenecus merdigallinarum
CTACGTGTGCGTAGTGGCGGGTCTCGGTCTGATACTCAATGTGAGCGGTGTTGATGGTAATACCGCGCTCCTTTTCCTCGGGAGCGTTATCGATGGAGTCGAAAGAGCGGACCTCAGAGAGTCCTTTCTCAGCAAGCACCTTGGTGATGGCTGCTGTCAGAGTAGTTTTACCGTGGTCAACATGGCCGATAGTACCTATGTTTACGTGCGGCTTGTCCCTTTTGAAAGTTTCTTTTGCCATAATTTCTGATTTAATGTAATTAAAATTGAGCCGGTGATGAGATTTGAACTCATGACCTCTTCCTTACCAAGGAAGCGCTCTACCCCTGAGCTACACTGGCTTTTAAATGGAGCGGAAGACGAGGTTCGAACCCGCGACCCTCAGCTTGGAAGGCTGATGCTCTACCAACTGAGCTACTTCCGCATTATGTGTGGGGAGAGAAGGATTCGAACCTCCGAAGGCGTGCGCCAGCAGATTTACAGTCTGCCCCAGTTGGCCACTTTGGTATCTCCCCGATAGTATGTTAAATTACTATTATTCAATGAACTTGAGCCGATAGAGGGATTCGAACCCACGACCCGCTGATTACAAATCAGCTGCTCTGGCCAACTGAGCTATATCGGCAGCGCTTATTTTTGGGATTGCAAAGGTAGATAAATTCTGAAAATATCCAAAAGAATTTTAAAAATTATTGCAAATTGTTTTGAAAATATTTTCAACGTCGAATCCGCACTCGGCCCGAAGCTCTTTTACCGAGCCTTGTTCGATGAATCTGTCAGGCACTCCCAATCCTATGACTTTTAGGCCTGTGCAATGTCCGGACACGTAGGATGAGACAGCGTCGTGGAGGCCTCCGGCAACTGTTCCGTCCTCGACGGTGATGATGGTCCTGACCTTGGAGCAGACTTCCGCCATTATTTCCGTATCGAGGGGCTTGAGGAAGCGCATGTCGTAGTGCAGCACCTCGATGCCGCGTCCTGATGCCATGGCAACTGCTTCTGCCGCCCTGTTTCCGACGGGTCCTATGGACAGCAGGGCGATGTCCCTGCCGGAATGCAGCAGCCTGCCCTTTCCTACTGGGATGGCCTCGGGCTCCGCATCTCTCCATCGGATGCCTTCTCCGGCTCCGCGGGGATACCTTATTATAATAGGACCGCAGAAGGAGGGGCGGGAGGCGGTGTACATCAGGTTGCGCAGCTCCAGCTCATTGAGGGGGGAGGCGATGGCAAGCCCGGGTATGGGACGGAAGGCCGCCATGTCGAATACGCCCTGATGTGTGGCTCCGTCCTCTCCGACCAGACCGGCGCGGTCCAGGCAGAAGACGACCTTGAGCTGCTGGAGGGCTACGTCATGGATTACATTGTCATAGGCCCTCTGCATGAATGAGGAGTAAATGTTGCAGAAGGGGAGGTAGCCCGCGGCGGCCAGACCGGCGGAGAATGTGACGGCGTGCTGCTCGGCGATGCCTACGTCGAAGGTCCGTTCGGGTATTTCCCTCATCATGATGTTCATGCCGCAGCCGGAGGCCATGGCGGGGGTGACGGCGACGATCTTCTCATCGGCCCTGGCGAGCTCCAGGAGGGTCTCTCCGAATACGTCCTGGTAGCGGGCGGCGGTGGGTCCCGCGGGGATGCTGCGCTTGCCGGTGACGGGGTCGAAGGTGCCGGGTGCGTGCCATACGGTCTGGTCCTCCTCTGCGGGACGGTAGCCTTTGCCCTTTTTGGTGATGACGTGCAGGAGCTTGGGACCCTTGATGTTGCGCAGGGAGGCGAGGGTGGTGGTCAGCTGGCCGATGTCGTGGCCGTCGATGGCTCCGAAGTAACGGAATCCGAAGGACTCGAAGAGGGAGCCGCTGCGAAAGATGGCCATCTTGGTGCTGAACATCACTTTCTGGACCCAGCGGCGCAGGCGGGTGGATCCTATGGTGTCCCAGACGTGGTTCTTGATGCGGTTGTATGTCTCCGATGTGGATATCTTGAGCAGGTAGTCGTGCAGTCCTCCGCGGCCGTGGTCGATGGATATGTGGTTGTCGTTGAGTATGACCAGGATGTCGGTCTTCATGGCGCCGGCGTTGTTGAGGCCCTCGAAGGCCAGTCCGCCGGTCATGGCTCCGTCTCCGATGACGGCCACTATCTTCTCACCGCTGCCGGAGAGTTTGGCTGCCGTGGCCATGCCCAGGGCTGCGCTGACAGAAGTGGACGAGTGTCCTACGCCGAAAGAGTCGAAGATGCTCTCGGACATTTTCGGAAAACCGCTTATGCCGCCGTAGGTCCGGTTGGTGCGGAACTGCTCCCGGCGGCCGGTGATGATCTTGTGGGCGTAGGCCTGGTGCCCCACGTCCCAGACGATCTTGTCAGTAGGGGTGTTGTAGGTGTAGTGCAGGGCAACGGCCAGTTCGACCGCGCCGAGACTCGAGCCCAGATGGCCCGGGTTCGTGGCGCAGCATCCGATCATGTACTGCCGTATCTCGCTGCAGAGGGTCTCCAGCTGCTTGACAGAAAAGCCCCGGATATCCTCGGGGCTGTTGACTTTCTCCAGCAGGGACATGGCCTATCTCCTGAAGATGGTCTCGTCCCTGTCCGGGCCGAGCGAGATGACGGTTACAGGCACTCCTGTCTGCTGTTCGATAAATGCGATGTATTCCTTGAACTCTGCGGGAAGGTCCTTCTCGTCGCGGATGGCCGAGAGAGGTTGCTTCCAGCCCTTGAACTCCTGATATACGGGAGTGACTTCGGCGTAGGTGTCGTAGGGCACGGTGTCCTGGGGCTTGCCGTCCACGATGTAGCCGGTGGCCACCTTGATGGTGTCGAATGTGTCCATCACGTCGGCCTTCATCATGATCAGCTCGGTGACTCCGTTGAGCATTATGGCGTACTTGAGGGCGACCATGTCCAGCCAGCCGGTGCGGCGGGGACGTCCTGTGGTGGCGCCGAACTCGTGGCCCTGGCGGCGGAGCTCCTCTCCGGTCTCATCGAAGAGCTCGGTGGGGAAGGGGCCGCTGCCCACGCGGGTGCAGTAGGCCTTGAAGATGCCGTAGACGTGGCCGATGGATGAGGGGGCCACTCCCAGTCCGAGGCATGCGCCCGGGCAGATGGTGGTCGAGGAGGTCACGAAGGGGTAGGAACCGAAGTCCACGTCGAGCATCGAGCCCTGGGCTCCCTCGGCGAGGACGCTGCTGCCCTGGGCGAGACGGCTGTTGATATAGTACTCGCCGTCCACCAGGTCGAAGGTGCGGAGGTAGTCCACGGCGGCCATCCACTCCTTCACGTTGGTGTCGGGGTCGTAGGCGTAGTCAAACTGCTTGAGGAAGGCTATGTGCTTCTTCTTCAGGGCCTCGAAGCGGTCCTGGAAGTCCGGGGCGAGGATGTCGCCTACGCGGAGACCGTTGCGTCCGGTCTTGTCCATGTAGGTGGGGCCGATGCCCTTTAGGGTCGAGCCGATCTTGGACTTGCCCTTGGAGGCCTCCGAGGCTGCGTCGATGATGCGGTGGGTGGGGGTGATGAGGTGGGCCTTCTTGGAGATGCGGATGCGCTCCCTTACCGGGACGCCCAGCTTCTCCAGTTCCCCGCACTCCTGCCGGAAGATGATGGGGTCGAGGACCACACCGCCTCCGATGAGGTTGTCGGTGCCTTCCCGGAAAATGCCCGAGGGGACGGAGTGCAGTACGAAACTGCTCTCTCCGTGATGGATCGAGTGTCCCGCGTTGGGACCGCCCTGGAAGCGGGCGATGATATTGTACTTCTGTGCAAGGACATCCACTATCTTGCCCTTGCCCTCGTCTCCCCACTGGAGGCCGAGGACGACGTCTACTTTTGCTGTATTGCTGCTCATGATATTTCTTCTGTTGTTTCAGGACAATGTTCTAGAACGGGAGGTCGTCTCCCTCCTCGGCGCCTCCGAAGGATTCTGCGGCGGGGGCTGTCTGTACGGGGGCATTGTACCCCTGGGGCTGCTGGGGCTGCTGAGGCTGCTGCCAGTTCTGCTGCTGGGACTGGAAATTCTGCCGGGGCTGCTGCCATCCTCCCTGCTGCTGGGGCTGGTAGGGCTGCTGGTAGCCTCCTCCCTGGGAGTAGCCGCCGCCCTGGTTGCCGGGATTGTCCGCCTTGCGGCCGAGGAGCTGCATGTTGTCGGCGAGGATTTCGGTCATGTATTTGGTGTTGCCGTCCTTGTCGTTGTAGGAGCGGGTGCGGATGCGGCCCTCGATGAAGAGCTGCGTGCCTTTCTTGACGTACTTCTCTGCTATCTCTGCTAAGTTTCTCCAGCACACGATGTTGTGCCATTCGGTCTGCTCTTTCATCTCTCCGGTGCTGCGGTCCCTGTACCTCTCGGTGGTGGCCAGGGAGAAAGTGGCGTTCATGGTGCCGCTTTCCAGGTGCCGGATCTCGGGATCCCTTCCCGCGTTTCCTATAAGTAGGACTTTATTCAGTGACATAATCGGATTGTTTTAATTTCGGACTGCTAAGATAGCATTATTTTTCGTACTTTTGACCCGAATTAATCCTAATACTCTAGATCACATGCAAGAAAAAATGGCAAAAATGCTCAACGACAGTGTTGTAGCCCGTTGGACAGCGTTGATTCTCATTGCGCTGATGATGTTTTTCGCATATATGTTCGTGGACGTGATGTCCCCTCTGAAATCCCTGATCGAGTCGGCCAGGGGCTGGGACAGCGGTGCGTTCGGAACATACGCGGCATCCGAATATATCCTGAACGTGTGCGGTTTCCTGATTCTGGCCGGTATCATCCTGGACAAGATGGGTATCCGCTTTACCGGAACTCTCTCCGCCTCCCTGATGGTGCTCGGCGCCGCGATCAAGTTCGTGGGTGTGAGCGAGTGGTTCCAGGGTACGGGCTTCAATGCCTGGCTCGACAGCTGGTGGACAGCCATGCCCGGCAGCGCCAAGATGGCCTCCCTCGGCTTCATGATCTTCGGCTGCGGTTGCGAAATGGCCGGTACCACGGTGTCCAAGTCCATAGCCAAGTGGTTTAAAGGCAAGGAGATGGCCCTCGCAATGGGCCTTGAGATGGCTATCGCCCGTCTCGGTGTGTTCGCCGTCATGTGGCTGGCGCCCATCATCTCCAACAGCTTTGACCATTCGGTGGTGGCTCCCGTGGGCTTCTGCACCGTCCTCCTGCTCATCGGCCTGATCAACTACATAGTCTTCTCCGTGATGGACTCCAAGTTCGACAAGCAGCTGGTGGCCGCTGGTATGGCTACGGAGGAGAAGTCACCCGAGGATGAGTTCCATATCCGCGACTTAGGCAAGATATTCTCCAGCAAGATGTTCTGGCTGGTGGCCCTGCTCTGCGTGCTCTACTACTCGGCTATCTTCCCCTTCCAGAGATACGCTCCCAACTATCTGGAGGTGACCCTCGGAGTGGACAATGCCACTGCTTCCCAGCTCTTCAGCTTCTTCCCGATTCTGGCCATGTGCCTCACACCTCTGCTCGGTATCTTCTTAGACCGCAAGGGCAAGGGTGCCACGATGCTGATGCTCGGAGCGATAATCATGATCGTATGCCACCTGTCGTTTGCGTTCGTGCTGCCGCTCTATCCTCATAAATGGCTGGCTGTTACCCTTATCGCCGTGCTCGGCGTCAGCTTCTCCCTCGTGCCGGCAGCCTTGTGGCCCTCGGTGCCCAAGATCATCGACGAGAAGATACTCGGAAGCGCCTACTGCCTCATCTTCTGGGTGCAGAACATCGGTCTCTGCTTAGTGCCTCTGCTTATCGGCAAAGTGCTCCAGTCGACCGGCGGCTATCTCGCACCTATGATTATATTCTCATCGTTCGGTATCTTAGCCTTTATCTTCAGCTTCCTGCTCAAGGCTGAGGACCGTCGCAAGGGTTATGGTCTGGAACTGCCCAATGTGGTGAAGAAAGATGAGTAAGCTTTTCAAGACTCTGAAAGATACGGGGGCCATCCGATGGGTGGCCCTCTTGTGTCTTGCCCTGCCGATGTTCGCGTCGTACTTTTTCGACGACATCTTCTCGACCATCAATCAGGAGTTCGAGGACCCGTCTATGGTGGCCCTCGGCTGGTCCATGGCCGACTACGGCTTCTACCGGAGCGCCTATTCCCTGCTGTGCATCTTCGGCGGACTTATCATCTGCGGTATGCTGCTGGACCGCTGGGGGGTGAGGCTGACCGGCTCGATATTCGTTGGGCTGATGGTAGGAGGGGCGGCGCTGATAACATACGCTATATCTGAGAGTTTTGCCGGCAGCCGGCTGTGTGCGTGGCTGTCAGGGGTGTTCGCCAAGCCGTCGCTGTCGCTGGCGTATGCCGGGTGCGCGATGTTCGGACTCGGCAGCGAAATAGCCGGTGTGACGGTCAACAGGGCAATAGCCAAATGGTTCAAGGGCCGGGAGATAGCCCTGGCCATGGGACTGCAGCTCGCCCTGGCCCGTCTGGGTACTGCCGTGGCGCTGATAGTGGTGCCGCGGATTGTGGAACTGGAGGGGTATATTCCGTTCTCGGAGACATCGAAGCCGGCTGTGGTCGGGATGGTGCTGCTGCTCGGGGCATTGGTGCTGTGGGGGCTGTTCGTGGCGATGGACTATGGGGCGGACAGGCGGGGGGCGGCTGCTGCCGGTGTGTCCGCCGGAGCATCCGATGCCGGTTCTTCGGCCGAGGACCGCTTTCGTTTCCGGGACGTGCTGAAAGTCATTACCGACCGGCATTTTATCCTGATTTCCCTGCTATGCGTATTCTTTTACTGCTGCGTGGTGTCCTTCCGCAAGTTCGCCACCGCCATCCTCATGCCCCGCTTCGGCATTGACAGCGACGTGGCCTCGGTGATGGTGGCCATGATACCTTTCTTTACCCTGGTGTTCGCGCCCCTCTTCGGAGCCGTCGTGGACCGGGTGGGACGCGGTACGAAGATCATGATCCTCGGGTCGGCCATGATTCTGTTCGCGCATCTGACCGTGGCCTTCGCTCCGGGCGTGCCGGCCTTCGGTTTTATCGCTATCGGAGTGCTCGGTCTGGGTTACTCCCTCGTGCCGGCAGCCATGTGGCCTTCGCTTCCGAAGATTATCGCCGAGAGCCGGCTGGGTACGGCCTTCTCCCTCGTCTACTGGGTGCAGAACATCGGACTGTTCACCGTCCCGATAGTAGTCGGTCACATCATCGACCGCGCCTCCTCGCCGGTAGTCGCCGAGTACTTCTTCATCGGCCTGGCTGTCTGCGCGATAGTGGTGTCCGTGCTGCTCAGCCGCTCCTCTGACCGCCATCCGGAGCTGCGTCTGGACGAGAAGGCCGGCGGGCGGTAATCTGATCTGCGGCATTGCCCTCTCCGTCCTCTCCGCTCTCCTCCGCCCTCCCACCACAACGGCAGCAAATCCCGCGACTCGGTGCCGTTGTGGTGCCACATTCCTGCATGTACCCCTTCCACCGTGCCTGTCCCACCTTCGGAAGGTGAGACGATTTTCCGCGTTTTCTGCCCACCTTCGGAAGGTGCGTAAATGCGCCACCGCCTTCAGAGCCCCATGTAGCCGTGTTTCTCCTTCCACCGTACCTGTCCCACCTTCGGAAGGTGAGACGATTTCCTGCGTTTTCTGCCCACCTTCGGAAGGTGGGCGCTACCTGTAAGTTATCGGGCGGCAAAATAGATCTGTTAATGCAATGAGGTTGAGGATAATAACAGTTGTATTTCCTGCAGTAGACCGTAAAAACGCCTTGCTAAAACGCCTTGCTGAGGACTCGTAAAATAGCAATACGTTGCTATATAGTAATTTACTTACTGAGTCGTCAGCCTGAGAATCCACTCCTTCGGAAGGAGTCGTTGATAGGGGGAAAATCTCTACTCTTCCGGAGGGGCAGGGGTGGGATGGAGTCAGTGGTGAGGTCACCTGCCGATGGCGATGCGGTAGGTGGTGAGGGCCTGGAGGTGGAGCCATGTGAGGCCGGAGATGTAGCGGCGGCAGGGGACGGAGGTCAGGACGGGGTCCTTGTAGTTGGCCTCGAGGAGGGTTTTGTCGGAGAAGATGTCCGGGGTGGAGGAAAGCAGGTGTGTGAGGATGTCGGAGGGACCGGGCAGGGTGTAGATTATGATGTCGGCTTCTTTGATGTGTGCTGTTTGCCAGGTGTCTGCCGGTAGGGTGCTGCGTATGTCTTTTTCAAGTTCCGGGGACAGTCCCGATGCTCCGCTGCCCAGCAGGTCTGTTTCCGTGATGCAGGTGACGGAGCCGTGGCCGTACGGGTCGTATCTGCGCAGGTAGCCCGCAAATTCCTGTGCCCGGCTGACAGTCCTGTTGCAGAGGAAGACCTGCATGCCGGCCTCGAGGGCTGCCGCTGTCGCTGCCTTGCCGGCTCCTCCGCAACCTATTACCAGCACCTTATGTCTTCCGGCTTTTTCTACGGCCTCTGCTGCAGTATTCGCAGTGGCTGTCCGTTGGAGTTCCTGCTGTAGAATCTTCACAACCGCTTCGAAATCAGTGTTGTACGCCTTTACACCTTCGTTCTGGGTCTTGATCAGCAGGTTGGAAGCCCGGCAGCGGAGGGAGGAGTAATCATGTGAGTCAGCAGCACGGAAGGCGTTCTCCTTGAATGGTGCGGTCACGTTGACGGCCTCGTAGTCCTGCAGGAAGGCCTTCCATGCCTCATCGAAGGTGCTGCGCTCGATCAGGTCGTAGCTCCAGTGTTCCAGGATGTCCGGCCTTGAGGCGAAATGCTCGCGGAAGAGAGCCGGGCTCAGGCTGTGTCCGATGGGGCAGCCGATCAGGCCGAGACGGCGGTGGGAGGGTGTGCCGCTCTCGTGGCAATTCGGTGTACTCACCGGAATGTGTGTCAGGTCTGTCATCAGGTGGTCGGGTGATGTGGTTTGGGTTCAAAAACCTCCGGCTGTATGCCTCTGGCGCAGGGCCTCATAGCACAGGACGGCCATGGAGGCGGAGACGTTGAGCGAGTCGATGCGGCCGAGCATGGGTATGCGGATGTGGGCGTCGGCGGCGCGTCTCCAGATGTCGGTGAGGCCGTCGGCTTCGGTGCCGAATACCAGGGCGGTAGGGCGGGTCATGTCGGTGTCGTAGTAGAGCTCGGAGTCCTGCAGCTGGGCGGTGAGGATGCTGATGCCGCAGGCCTTGAGCCAGGCGATGGCCTCCTCCGAGGAGCAGACGGCGATGTTGCGGGTAAATACCCCACCGAGGCTGGCCCGGATGAGGTTCGGGTTGTAGAGGTCGGTGTGCGGGTCGCAGACCAGGACGGCGGAGACTCCGGAGGCGTCGGCGGTGCGGAGCATTGCCCCGAGGTTGCCGGGCTTCTCGACGGACTCTACGACGACGATGAGGGGGGCGGAGGTGTCTCCGGACAATACACTGTCGAGGGCCTCCAGCGACCGGTCC
Organism: Candidatus Coprenecus merdigallinarum; assembly: GCA_018712545.1. Lineage (GTDB taxonomy): Bacteria > Bacteroidota > Bacteroidia > Bacteroidales > UBA932 > Coprenecus > Coprenecus merdigallinarum. The sequence goes on from DVGV01000066.1 coordinate 9,350, forward strand.
CCCG
>DVGV01000067.1 GCA_018712545.1 Candidatus Coprenecus merdigallinarum
GACGGTGGACTTCAAGAACACCATCCTGATCATGACCTCCAACGTCGGAGCCGAGGTGATACAGGAGTACATGCAGCGCATCGAGCACATCGACGACAAGGCTTCGAGGACTGATGTCCTGGAGGAGTGCCGCCGGGCCGTCATCGACATCCTCAAGAAGAGCATGCGTCCGGAGTTCATCAACCGTATCGACGAGATCATCATGTTCGAGCCTCTGACCCGCAAGGACATACTCGGCATCCTGAACCTCCAGTTGAACGCTCTGAGAAAGAAGATGGAGGAGCACGGCATCTCGATAGAGTTCAGCCAGAAGTTCATCGACTACATGTCCGAGAAGGGCTACGACCCGGCCTACGGTGCCCGTCCCATCAAGCGTATCCTCCAGCGCGAGCTGGTCAATATGCTGGCCAAGGATCTTATCGAAGGCTCCATATCGAAGGACAGGCCGGTACTGGTCGATGTCTCCGGCGATCAGATCGTCATAGCTTCGAAGTAAAGTACTGCTGTCAAAATAAAAAGCCCGGGCATCCGCGATGTCCGGGCTTTCTGTGTATACTGCCGGTAGTGTGGTCCTGGAAGGACTATGAACCGAAGTTGTCGAAGAGGATGTTCTCGGGAGGTACTCCGAGGCTGTCCAGCATCTTGAGTACGGACTGGGTCATCATCGGAGGTCCGCACATCAGGTAGAGGCAGTCCTCGGGAGCCTCGTGGTTCTTGAGGTAGGTCTCGAAGAGGACGTTGTGCACGAATCCGACCTTGTATGCCACTCCGGCTGCATCGGCCTCGGGATCCTGACGGTCGAGGGCCAGATGGAACTTGAAGTTGGGGAAATCGCGCTCTATCTCGTGGAAGTCCTCGAGGTAGAAGGCCTCCTTCAGGCTGCGGGCACCGTAGAAGAAGTTGACCTTGCGGGCTGTCTTCTCGGTCTTGAACAGGTGCATGATGTGGCTTCTCATGGGAGCCATGCCGGCACCGCCGCCGATGAAGATGAACTCCTGGTCTGCGGGAGCGTTGTCCGGGATGAAGAACTCTCCGTAAGGGCCCGAGATGATCACCTTGTCACCCGGCTTGCGGGAGAAGATGTAGGACGAGCTGATTCCGGGAGGCACGTTCATGAAGCCGTTCTTAGCCCTGTCGAAAGGAGGGGTGGCGATACGGACGTTGAGCATGATGATGTCGCCCTCTGCAGGGTGGTTGGCCATGGAGTAGGCCTTGAAGGTAGGCTCGGAGTTGTGGGCGTGCAGCTTGAACACTCCCATCTTCTCCCAGTCGGCCCTGTAGGGCTCCTCGATATCCATGTCCTTGTAGTCGATATCGTACTTGGGAATGTCGATCTGGATGTAGCCGCCGGAGCGGAAGTTGAGGTGCTCGCCTGCGGGGAGCTTCACTACGAACTCCTTGATGAAGGTGGCCACGTTCTTGTTGCTTACCACCTCGCACTCGAGCTTCTTGATGCCGAGGATGCTCTGGGGCACGAGGATCTTGAGGTCCTCACGCACCTTGACCTGGCATCCGAGCCTCCAGTTGTTCTGCTGCTGCTTACGGGTGAAGAATCCTACCTCGGTGGGCAGGATGCTGCCGCCGCCGGAGAGTACCTGGCATTTGCACATGCCGCAGCTTCCGCCGCCGCCGCAGGCAGAGGGAAGGAAGATCTTCTCATTGGAGAGGGTGGTCAGCAGGGAGGAGCCGGGATTGACATCGAGGACTCTCTCGCCGTTGTTGATGTCGATTTTAACATTGCCCTGGGGAGTCAGCTTGGCCTTGGCCACCAGCAGGAGGGCGACCAGGATCAGGGTAACTGCCAGGAATGTGATGATTGATACTATAAGTAATGTAGTCATACTTCAGTCCTCCTATAATTGAATACCCATGAAGCTCATGAACGCGATACCCATGAGGCCGGTGATGATGAATGAGATTCCGAGGCCCTTGAGAGGCTTGGGAACGTTGGAGTAGGCGAGTTTCTCGCGGATGGCAGCGATAGCCACGATGGCGAGGAACCAGCCGATACCGGAACCGAGGGCATATACTGTCGCGTAACCGAGGTTGGCGAAATCCCTTTCCTGCATGAACAGTGAGGCACCCATTACGGCGCAGTTCACTGCAATCAGGGGAAGGAAGATACCCAGTGAAGAGTAAAGGGCGGGGGAGAATTTCTCCACAATCATCTCCACGAGCTGGGTGATGGCGGCGATTACCGCGATGAATACTATGAAGCTCAGGAAGCTCAGGTCGAGGTCAGCGAGAGCGGGGCTGATCCAGGACATGGCTCCGGGGGTGAGGAAGAACTTGTTGAGCAAGTAGTTGATAGGCAGGGTGACGAGGATTACGAAGATCACTGCGATACCCAGGCCGAAGGCCGTCTTGACATTCTTCGATACAGCCAGGAATGAGCACATCCCCAAGAAGTATGCGAAAATCATATTGTCGACGAATATCGACTTGACAAATAGACTTAAATATTCCATAGTGATGTGCTTTTATTATTTTTCGATAAGCTCTTTCTGAATGCCTCTCTGCAGCCAGATGAACAGACCTACCAGGATCAGGGCCATGGGAGGCAGGATGATCAGGCCGTTGTTCATGTATCCGGCTTCGTACCAGCCGTCAGGAATGATCTGATGTCCGAACAGAGTACCGGAGCCCAGGAGCTCGCGGATGAAGGCCAGTGCCACGAGTATCATACCGTAGCCGAGACCGTTGGCGATACCGTCAACGAATGAGGGCCAGGGCTTGTTGCCGAGGGCGAAGGCCTCGATGCGGCCCATGATGATACAGTTGGTGATGATCAGACCGACGTACACGGAGAGCTGCTTGCTGACATCGTAGGCGTATGCCTTGAGGAACTGGTCGATGAGAATCACGAACAGGGATACGAGCACCAGCTGCACGATGATACGTATACGGTTGGGAATCGTATTTCTGAGGAGGGATGCGAACAAGCTTGAGAATCCGGTCACGAAGGTAACCGAGAGAGCCATCACGCAGGCAGGCTCAAGCTTTACGGTAACTGCCAGTGAGGAGCAGATACCCAAGACTAAGACCGTTACCGGGTTGGCCTTGAAAAACGGGTTTTGATATATTTCCTTTTTCATGATTATCTTTCAGCTTTCTGTTTTTCAAGATAAGGTTCATAATATTCGAGCCACTGACGGATGGCGTTCTCCAGGGCACGACTGGTGATGGTACCGCCGGAGATGGCGTCGATCTCATGGGCGGAGCCTTCGGGAGCGCCACCCTTGACTACTGTCACGGATACCAGGCTGCTTCCGTCGAAGATGGACTTGCCGATGAACTGGCCGCTGAACGCAGGTGTGGCTATCTCGGCGCCCAGACCGGGAGTCTCGCCCTTGTGGAGGAAGGTAGCTCCGTAGATGGTGTTGTAGTCATCCTTGAGGGATACATAGCCCCAGATAGGACCCCAAAGACCGGCTCCGTAGACGGGGAAGATCTCGACCTTGCTGCCGTCGTCCAGGGTGCAGACGAAGACAGGGAGGGTGAGCTTCGAGACATCGGGATTGGCCTGCTTCATGATGTCGTACTGGGATTTCAGACCTGCTGTCAGGGCGAGGGAGAATGCGTCTCCTTCCACCTTGTTGCCCTGTGCGTCGACCAGATAGGAGTCGGTGATGTACTTGTTGAACTCCTGCTCTACGTAGGCGTTCTTGTCGGAGGCCTCGTCGGCGCCCTGCCCGAGGTTTACGGAGGACAGGATGCTCTGGCGGGTCTCGGTATTCACGTTGGCCTGCTGCTTGCCGCTCAGGGATACGGACACGTACGCGAGAACAGCAGCCACGATCACCACCATGACGGTGGAGTAGATGATAGTATATGTGTTACTGTTGGTATTCATAGTGTGATTCTCCCTTATTGATTGATTTGAGCTCTCTTGAGACGGTTCTTGATGTTCCTCTGAACTACACAGTAGTCAATCAGAGGAGCGAAGGTGTTCATGAGCAGGATGGCCAGCATCATTCCCTCGGGGTAACCGGGGTTGAACACTCTGAGGATGATGGTGAAGGCTCCGATCAGGAAACCGTAGATCCACTTGCCGGTCTCGGTCTGGGCCGAGGTCACGGGGTCGGTGGCCATGAAGACTGCTCCGAAGGCGAATCCGCCCATGATCAGGTGCTCCCATGCGGGAAGTGCGAGATAGGACGATGCGTCAGGAGCAAGGGCGTTGCAGAGGTAGCCTACGGCCAGTGCTCCGACAACGGTGGACAGCATGATTTTCCAGCTTGCCACTCCGAAGAACAGCAGGATGGCGGCACCGATGAGGATTGCTACCGTAGAGGTCTCACCGGGACATCCGGGGATGAATCCGAGGAACATGTCCAGAGCCGAGGGCATATTGGAGAAATTGCCGAGAGCCGCGTCCGCGAGGGGTGTCGCTCCGGAATATCCGTCCACGCCGGCAACCCATACCTTGTCACCCGACATGCTGGCAGGGTAGGCGAAGAAAAGGAATGCCCTGGCGATGAGGGCGGGGTTCCAGATGTTCATTCCTGTGCCTCCGAATACCTCCTTGCCGATGATGACGGCGAAGGCCACTGCGAGGGCGAGGATCCAGAGGGGAGTGGTGATGGGCACGATCAGGGGGATGATCATACCGGTAACGAGGTATCCCTCATTGACCTCATGTCCGCGGATCTGAGCCGATGCGAACTCGATGCCCAGACCTACGATGTAGGATACGAGGTAGAGGGGAAGTATCTTGAGGAATCCGTACCACACTTTTGCCCAGAAGGTCATGTCACCTCCTGCGGCGAGATTGTGCTGGTCGCCGATGTTATAGATACCGAAGAGGAAAGTGGGGATCAGGGCGACCACCACGATGATCATGACTCTCTTGAGGTCGTTGCAGTCCCTTACGTGCGAGCCTCTCCTGGTGACGGTATTGGGCACCCGGAGGAACGACTGGAAGGCCTCGATGGTGGAGTCGAATATTGAGCCTTTTTTCTCTTTCTTTTCCATATTGCTTATGCCATTTCTTTAATCATGAGGTCAATACCCTTGGATACGATAGCCTGGATGTCTATCTTCGAAGGGTCAATGTATTCGCAGAGGGCGAAGTCCTCCTCGACCACCTCGTAGATGCCGAGCTGCTCCATCTTGTCGATGTCCTCGGCGAGGATGGCCTTGAGCAGGTACACGGGGTAGATGTTCATGGGGAACACCTGGGCGTACTTGTTGGTCATCACGAAAGCTCTCACGCCTCCGTTGAGGTTGGAGTCCATCTTGTATCTCTTCTTGGGGGTGAGCCAGGAAAAATAGGTGGATGCGAAGCTGTACTTCTTGGTCCTGAAAGGCTTGGCCCATCCGAATGTTTCGTAGTAGGTGCCTTCCGTTATCAGAGAGATGCAGTCATCGTAGAAGCCGAGGTATCCGTCCTTGCCGACGTTGGTGCCGGTGAGGATGTTGCCGCTGATGTAGCGGACGGGGCAGCCCTGCTGGAGCTTCTCCACGTTGTCGTTGACCATGTCGGCAATGTCGCTCAGGCACATGCCGCTGATGCACTTGATGTATCCGGGGTTGCTTACGCGGGGGCCTCCGACGGCCACTGTCTTGCGCATGTCTACCTTGCCGGTGTTGAAGAAACGGCCCATGATGGCCAGCAGCTGGAGATTGACTGTCCAGACGAGGTCACCCTTGTTGATGGGGCAGATGTGATTGATCTGCACACCCACATTGCCGGCGGGGTGAGGTCCGTCGAAGACATGGAACTCCACTCCGTTGAGCTTATGAAGAGGGGTGCTGGCGTGGGTCTTGGCGCTGAGGCCGAAATGTACCTTGGGGGCGATTCTCGAGAGCACATTGACAGCTGTCTGTATATCTGCGGTCTCGTCCTTCAGGATGAAGTCGTAGTCCGCAGCCAGGGGAGCGGAGTCGAATCCGGAGATGTAGATGGCCTTGGGGCGTGCATCCGGACTGGGTACGATGCCATAGGGACGCTGCTTGATGCAGGGCCACAGACCGCTCTCGAGGAGCGCGGCGACAGCCTGTTCGGCGGTGATGTCCTCAGGCTTGGGAAGATTGAATTCGGCATATTCCGTTTTCTGGTCAGCCTTGACTCTGACTTCGAGAAGTTTTCTCTTCTCTCCTCTGACAATTTCGCTGACTGTGCCGCTCACCGGTGACGTAAACTTGATCTCGGGTCTCTTCTTGTCGACAAAAAGGACGGATCCGGCCTTGACGGCGTCACCTTCCTTTACCGCTAGTTTGGGAATAAGACCTTTGAAATCGGTTGGCTTGACGGCTACTGTCTTAGAAACTATACTCTTGAGGATCTGGGCGGACGGTACACCCTCTACGGGAATATCGAGCCCTTGTTTCAACTTTATATAGTCAACCATAACCTATATTATTAGATATGAAAATTTGGGTGCAAATATAGATAAAACTTTTGTAGATTTGCGCGGAAAATAAAAAAGAATGCAATATGAATTTGTCGGGATTGAACAGTGCTCAGCAAGAGGCAGTTAGGTGTGTTGACGGAGCTTCTATAATCATCGCCGGAGCCGGCTCCGGGAAAACTCGCGTGCTTACGTGGAAGATTGCGTGCCTGATAGAGTCGGGCGTGGAGCCGTCCTCCATCATGGCCCTTACTTTCACCAACAAGGCGGCCAGGGAGATGAAGGATCGCATCGCGTCCATCGTCGGCCGGGACCGCTCGCGCCGTCTGTGGATGGGCACATTCCACTCCATATTTGCCCGTATACTCAGGGAGTACGCCGACCTTCTGGGCTTCCCGAAGGCATTTACGATATATGACGCAACGGATGCAAAAAATGCAGTGAAGCTGTGCATCAAGGAACTTCAGCTCGATGACAAGGTCTATAAGCCCGGCGAGGTGCTCTCCCGCATATCCACCGCAAAGAACTATCTGGTCACGGCGGAGGCCTACATGAACAATCACGAGGCTATCCGCAAGGACACCCAGATGCGCAAGGGCCGCATATGCGATGTCTATAAGCTGTATTCGGAAAAATGCCGGAAGGAAGGAGTCATGGATTTCGACGATATCCTCCTGTACACCAATATCCTCCTGAACCGTCATCCGGAGGTGGCGGAGAATCTCAAGAATGTCATCTCGCATATCCTGGTGGACGAGTATCAGGACACCAATCTGGCCCAGTACCGGATCGTCAATCTTCTCGCCCGCGACCGCCGCAACCTCACCGTAGTCGGCGACGACTCCCAGAGTATCTACGCCTTCCGCGGGGCGAGGATTCAGAATATCCTCAATTTCAAGCGCGACTATCCCGAGGCCAGGGAGTTCCGCCTGGAGCAGAACTACCGCTCGACCCAGGTAATCGTCAATGCCGCCAACTCCGTCATCGCCCACAATGAGAACCGTCTAAAGAAACAGTGCTTCTCGGAAGGAGACCGCGGCGAGAAGATAGAGCTGCTGAAAGCCTACAATGAGCAGGACGAGGCTTCTTCGATAGTCTCTTCCATCATGCGCCGCATCTATTCCTCCAAGGCGTCCTATGATTCTTTCGCCATTCTCTACCGTACCAACTCGCAGTCGAGGGTGCTGGAGGAGGCTCTCCGCCGCCGCAATATACCTTATATAATATATGCCGGTCACTCCTTCTACGAGCGGAAGGAGGTCAAGAACATGCTGGCCTATCTCCGCCTGGTGCTCAATCACAATGACAACGAGGCTTTCCGCCGTATCGTCAATCTTCCCGCCCGCGGGATAGGGCAGACCTCCCTGAACCGCCTCGGCGAAGCTTCAGCGGCCACCGGCATCCCGTTGCTGGAGATGTGCCGCCAGAGCGGTCTCGACCGCTTCGACATAAAGGAGACCACTGCCGCCAAGCTGCGGATGTTCGCAGACATGATTGACGGTTTTACATCCAGGATAGCGGTGGAGGATGCCTACACCCTTGCGGTGGCGGTGGCGGAGGGCTCCGGCTACCTGCCTTCGCTGAAGGCAGACCTGTCGGTCGAGGGTATCTCAGCCTTGGGCAATGTCTCCGAACTGCTCAACGGAGTCAAGGAATTCGTGGATCAGGAAACGGAGGCGGCTGAACAGTCCGGAGAGTACGGCAGCATTCCGTCCCTTGAGTCGTATATGGAGAATGTCGCGCTTCTTACCGATGCGGACAATGCTGATGAGGAGGACGAGAACAACCGGGTCAAGCTTATGACGGTCCATGCGTCCAAGGGGCTTGAGTTCCCCTATGTCTATATCTCCGGTCTGGAGGAGAATCTCTTTCCGTCGTCTATGTCCGGGGAGAGCATTGAGTCGGTGGAGGAGGAGCGCAGGCTGTTCTATGTGGCGCTGACCAGGGCGGAGAAGGCTGTCACAGTGTCATACGCCGGCAGCCGCTTCCTGAACGGAAAGACATCGGCATGCCGTCCGAGCCGTTTCCTCAAGGAGATCGATCCGCAGTATCTGGACGGGTCGGTCGAGGACTTTTCCACGGTGGGTGGACGTGACTATGATGATGACGGGGACGGTTTCCGTTCATACGGACGTGATCATACATATCAAAGATATCAGAATCAGGCTCAGGCTCAGGTCAGAACAGTTCCGGATATGTCGAGACTGCGGAAGCTCACCCCGTCTGAATCAGGCAAACCTGCGCCTTCCGGTTGCGCTGCAGGTTCACCTGTGTCTGTTGCGGCAGGAGATGTGCCGCTCGGAAGCGGAGACAAGGTCAGACACGACCGTTTCGGTACCGGGACGGTGATTTCGGTCTCCGGAGCCGGAGGAGAGGCCAAGGCAGTCGTGAAATTTGATGCTGCAGGAGAAAAAACTTTACTTTTGAAGTATGCAAAGCTTCGTAAATTGTAATTCTGGCACGGAACTTGTAAGATTATCTTTCGAAGTTTTTCATAGTTTAAGTTTAGGTTAAGTAGCCGGGCCGCGTCCGATCTGAAGGATGGCGGCCCGGTGAATTTTTACAGCAGTACGATGTTTGACCTGTCCCTGATATCTTTCATCGCATTCCTGGTATCGAAAATAATCTGTGAGTTCTGCTGAATGAAACTGTAGTCGATGCAGCTGTGGGCGGTGGTTATGACAGTGATGTCCGCGCCGCGCAGCAGTTCCTCGGTCAGGGACGCCTCTCCTGTGTGCAGGGTGCCGTCCTTCTTTTCCCTGTATTCCTTCACATACGGATCGTAGAACAGGACTTCCGCGCCCTTCCTGCGTAGGACGTTTATCACCCTTATCGCCGGACTCTCGCGGCAGTCGTCTATATCGGCCTTATATGCTACGCCCAGTACCAGTACCCTTGAGCCTTTCAGGGCCTTCGAACGCTCATTCAGAATGCCTGTCACCCTCTGGACGCAGTATTCGGGCATCCTGTCGTTGATCATCATGGATGTCTCGATCATGGAGGTGTGGAATGCGTATTCCCTGACCTTCCAGCTGAGATAGTAGGGGTCCAGCGGTATGCAGTGGCCTCCCAGTCCGGGACCTGGATAGAATGCCTGAAAGCCGTAGGGCTTTGTGCGTGCGGCGTCTATCACTTCCCAGATGTTTATGCCCATGCGGTCGCACAGCATCGCCATCTCATTGATAAGGCCTATGTTGATATTCCGGTATGTGTTCTCCAGAATCTTCTCCATCTCGGCAATCTCAGGCGAGGATACGGGATGGACGCCGCCCTTGAGGAAGGAGCTGTACATCGCACATATCACCTCACTGGCGTCATCGCCTATGGCGCCGACAACTTTCGGGGTGTTCCCTGTCTTGAAATGCAGGTTCCCCGGGTCCACTCTTTCTGGTGAAAATGCGAGGTAGAAGTCCCTGCCGCAGATGAGGCCGGAGCCTTTTTCAAGCAGAGGCTTGACGATATCGGTGGTGGTGCCGGGAAATGTAGTGGATTCCAGCACCACCATCGTATCTTTTCTGAGGTATCCGGCTATCTGTGCGGATGAATGTTCAATGTATGAGAGATCAGGCTGCTGGTGGGTGTCCAGTGGTGTAGGGACACAGACGGCGATAAAGTCGGTTTCCCGGATTCTGCTGAAATCGGTGGTGGCTTCCAGTCTTCCGTTGCCGGTCAGCTCTTTCAGTGTGCCGGGGTTGACGTCGGAAATATAATTCTCACCTCTGTTTACCATCCCTACTTTCTCTTCCAGCAGGTCGAATCCCACTGTCCTGTATCCGGCGCGGGCGATTTCCACTGCCAGCGGCAGCCCGACGTAGCCGAGTCCAACGACTCCTGCTGTGATGTTCTTGTCCTGAATTTTCCTAAGCAGCTGTTCTTTCATTATGTGATATTCCTTTTAGCGCCCGCAAAGATAGGCCTTTTTGAAAGAAAGTATCACTCCAGCTGGAATTCCTTGATGTTTTTCACTCCCAGGCTGCTGAAATAATCCTCGATATCTCCTTTGACGTACACCCTTCGCCCGAGGAGGTCCGGATTGCTGACCAGATTGAGGGCATCGCGGATTTCTCCTCCAGGCAACTGGACGGCGGCGCATTCGGCTCTGGCGGTGGCGGCCGGGTTGTCCGATATGGCCAGGTTGGACGCTTCCTTAAAAGGAGGCTCGGTGTTGACATTCGCGCCGCTGACATCTCCTCCGACAATATAGCCGGTTACCCATACGTCTTCAGCCCCCTCATAAAGTATCAGGTCCGATACGGACAGGGCTTTCTCCTTGGAGGAGCCGTCGTTGCCGCTTCCCAGGGTGAAATCCTCGAAAATCCAGTTGCGTGTAGTGTCTATTTCTATGGAAAATGAGCCGCCGGGAGATTCTTCCGAGGCGGAGAGCTTTATCGTCAGCATGTCGGCTGCGTTCAGCTGACGCGACAGGACAGGAGTCTCCCCGCCGTCCTCAACGCATACAACGCTCAGGATGCCGGGCATGAAGAACGCAGTTCTGGTCTCGGTATAAGGATAGGGCAGAGAGTAGTCATCGGACCGTATCTCAATGTCGGAGGAAAAGAAACGGTCTCTGAACGAGTCCGTGAACATCAGCCTCATGCCGCAGTTCAGCTGTGTGCAGCCGAAGGCCACGGACATGGTCTGGCCGCTGTTCAGCATGACGGTCCTGTAGTCTCCGAACTGGGGAGTGGAAAATGCCGGCTCATCGAACTCGATGGACTTGAGCGATACGTCATATGTTCCTGACGGTACCTGCATGGGATCCGGTCTCTGACCGTACGGACCGTTGTAAAACTCCTCTCCGTCCGGTCCTGTCACGGTCAGGATAAAATCATTGGTGTCGGGCAGCGAAATGCCGTCTCCGGCCGATTTCAGCATACCGTCGGCTCCGCTTTTGTAGTAGTAACTGTAATCGGAAGACAGAGTAAAAGAAATATACGCATCTCCCTTCTTCATCTCGTCCATACAGGCGGAGAGCACCGCAGCTCCGGCCACAAGGAGGACGAACCCTTTCAACTTTCTCTGTTTCATACAATTGCTTTTATGGTTGGTGATGTGTGCAAAAGTAACCAAATGAAAAATTAAAACGCGGGCTTGAAAAAAAACAGGTGAGAAAATATTTGTTTTTAAAAAATATTAAATTTGTAACGACAACACTAACCTACATTAAATATGTATCGCATAACTACTCATCCCATTCTTCCCGTGCCTGCGGAAGAACCAGTGTCATTTAATTTTGAGGGAAAAACTATCATAGGACAGAAAGGTCAGACCATTGCAGCCGCCCTGCATCAGGCCGGTTATCCGGTACACAGTCTCAGTCTTGAGCACCGCAAGAGGACCATGGAGTGCGGTATTGGCAAGTGCGGAGCCTGCGAGATGCTCGTGGACGGCAAGATCCGCCGTATCTGCGTTACAAAGGTGGACGGAGTCCGGGAGGTTGCAAGGCTCAGCGCCGGCAGCGGCTTCAAGGGCGTTTTAGTCACAGAGAAAGACGGGGTGGAGGATGAGAAGGAAGTCTACAAGACAACTGTAGCCATTATCGGTGCCGGTCCTGCCGGTCTGGCAGTCCGCGAGGAACTGCTGAAAGAGGGCGTGGACTGTCTGGTGATCGACAGCAACAGCGAGATAGGAGGTCAGTTCCTGATGCAGACCCACCAGTTCTTCTTCTTCGAGAAGGAGAAGCGTTTCGGAGGGATGAGGGGATTCGATATAGCTAAGACCTTAGCCGGGGACTCTCACGAGGGCATCATGCTGGACTCTGTAGTGTGGGATATCCTCGAGGGCAAGAGGCTGGCGGTCAAGAATATCGCTACTGACAAGGTCTTCTATGTGGATACCGATGAGCTGGTCATCGCCACCGGTGCCGTGCCCTTCATGCCGGCCTTCAAAAACGACGATGTGCCCGGAGTCTACACTGCCGCCGTGGTCCAGAGGATGATGAACACCCAGTTTACGCTCCTGGGCAAGAACATCCTTACGGTCGGAGCCGGCAACATCGGCTACCTGACCTCCTATCAGGCCATGCAGGCCGGGGCCAATGTCAGAATGATCATAGAGGGTATGCCCCGCGAGGGAGGCTTCCCCGTGCAGGCCAACAGGGTGCGCCGTCTCGGCATCCCGATTCTGACCTCCCATGTGCTGGTGGAGGCTGTTCCCAACGCCGACCATACCGGTATCACAGGAGCCATCATCGCCGAGTGCGAGAACTTCAAGCCCATTCCCGGTACCGAAAGGCTCATCGACGGTATCGACTGCATCAACATCTGTACCGGTCTGATGCCTGACAACCAGCTCTTTGTAAAGGGCAATGCCGTCTTCGGCCGCAGCTGCCACGGAGTCGGCGACTCCGTCCGTATCGGCGAGGGTACCTCAGCCGTCCTCCGTGGAAGGCAGTGCGCGTATGAGATTCTCCAGAACCTCGGCCGCCGCTTCAATTATGACAGCTACCTTCAGGTCTCGAAGGAATACATTGACTCCCAGCAGCATCCTGTGAGGATTCTCCAGGAGCCCGCGATGCCCTCCGCAGAGAGAGCCGCTGCCGCTCCATTTGTAATCATGGACTGCCTCTATGGATTTGCCTGCAACCCCTGCTCCTTCTCCTGCAAGCAGGGCGCCATTACCAAGAGCTCTACCTCGACTACTCCCAAACTGGACTACGACAAGTGCATAGGCTGCATGCAGTGCGTGTACCAGTGTCCGGGCCTGGCTATTTTCGGCTACGATACCCGTGCCGGCAAGCTTTTCCTGCCTATAGAGTACGAGGCACAGGAGGGTTCCGGGGTATTCCTGGTGGACGACAACGGCAGGAAGGTCGGAGAGGGCGTCATCGAGAAGATCATGCTCAAGCCCAATAAGACCAATGTGGCCCGCGTCAAGGTGGCTCAGCTCTATGAGGGCGGCGTGCTGACCGATGCCCGCGGCTTCATCGTCAAGGAACGCTATCCCGCTCCCGTGGAGATGAAACCCGCTCCCTCAGTGGACGGCAAGACCTATATCTGCCACTGCGAGGACCTTACATTGGAGAGGATACTGGAGCTGATAGGCGACCGCAAGACTATATCTGCCGACGAGCTCAAGCACATCTCCCGTCTGGGCATGGGACCATGCCGCGGCAAGCGCTGTCTCCCGAGGGCCAAGTCCGCCCTGCGCCCCTACGGCATAGAGGTGACCGGCGACTTCACCCCCCGTGCGCCCATGGCCAGTCTCGTGGAGCTGGGCAATGTCATCAACAAGGCCGGGGCTGAGAAGATTGTCCTGCCGTCCGGGGCTGTTGCCGACGGCGGCAAGGTGGGGGCTCTCGTTGCAGGAGGCGGTATGGCGGGCTCGGCGGTGTTCCGCTATCTGGCCGAGGCCGGTTCCGCTCCCGTGCTGGTCAATAAGGACCGCGGCAGCTCGTGGAGAAATATCGCCGGCGGACGTCCGGCATTCTCCCTGCCCGCGCTGGCCGACATCGCCAACCACAACCTCGAGATATTCCGGGACCTGCAGCAGCATGCGAATATCGACTTCCGCCTGATCCGCTATGTCAACTTTGCCCATGATGACGCGACATACCGCTCTCTCGACGCCGCCCGCGCCTGGTCCAAGGCCTACATGGTGGATCCCAAGGATTTCCAGAAAGAGATATCGCCCTACATGCGTCCGGGTCTGGACATGTACGTGGCAGCTCAGGTGACGGAGGACTGCTGGCAGGCCACTCCGGGCAAGACCATCAACGCCGTCCGCCTGATAGGGCGCAGCCACGGCGGCCGGATCCTCGAGGAGACCGAGCTGGTGGATGTACGCAAGGTAGGCGGAGAATACGAGGTGCTGGTACGCGACAGTGCCCGCCGCTACACTAGGTTCCGCACGGAGATATTTGTCAATGCCCTCGGATACGGTGCGGAGAAATTCGCCCACATGCTCGGCATCGAGACCGGCCTGTATCCTGTCAAGCACCAGGCCTTCATCACCAAGCGTCTGCCGCTGCTGGGCAAGGAGGGGGCACCTCTGGACATGCTCATCGACCGCCGTCATTACAAGGGCTTCTCGGCTGTCTACGGGCAGCAGCTTGCCGATACCGGCCAGATTATCGGCTGCGCCTCTCCGGCCACCGATCCTGCAGAGGCCGGCAAGGATCTCAGAATCAATACCCAGGCCTTCCTCGAGATAGCCTCCGAAGTCTTCTCCGAGTGGATCCCCGCTCTCAAGGAAGTCGGTATCCAGGCCACCTGGGCAGGCTACTATGTGGAGCCGCGCTATATCGTCGACCCGGCCCTCGGCCTCTTCATCGGCATGCGCGGCCACGGCTTCATGCTCTCGCAGTACATCGGCAAGCTCTACGTGGAGGCTCTCCTCGGCCGTCCCGTGCCCGAGTACTTCAAGGACCTGGCCCTCAGCGGCACCGGCCTCAGCGAGCAGGCCTTCAAATAGCCTTCCGCAGATATCATCCATTCAGGGCGCGGCACTTTTATGTCACGCCCTGTTTGCTTAAACGGAAAAATTAAGGAAAATGGAAAATAATGTACTAATTACCGAAATGGAGGATGTGCGTCGGATGCTGAGGCCGAGGCGGGAAGATACGCACAAGGGAGACTTCGGACATGCGCTTTTAGTGTGCGGTTCGCGTGGGATGGCCGGGGCGGCTGTACTGGCCGCCATGGGGGCGCTACGCTCCGGCTGCGGCCTGGTGACGGTACATCTGCCGGAGTCCGAGCGGACGGTGATTCACTGCACCTGCCCTTCGGCTATGGTGGACTGCGACCCTCAGGGGCATTTTTCCGCATTGCCCTCAAATATGGAGCGGTATACCGCGGTAGGATGCGGGTGCGGCCTCGGACGGCATCCTGAGACGGAGGCGACTCTAAGAAGCCTGCTGCGTGCATGGCACCGGCCGATGGTCCTGGATGCGGATGCCCTGAACATCATTGCCGCCGGGCCGGATTTGCTTGGACTCGTGCCGGAAGGCTCCATCCTCACGCCCCATCTCGGAGAGCTCCGCCGTCTGGTGGGTGAATGGGCCACTGCGGGGGAAAGGCTGGCGAAAGCTGCTGACTTAGCCGTACGGACGCGCAGCTGTGTGGTGGTCAAGGGGCCGCATTCGGCTGTAATCTCTCCGGAAGGACAGGCGGCATTCAACACCACCGGCAATCCCGGGATGGCCACCGGCGGCAGCGGAGATGTGCTGACCGGCCTGCTGACCGGGTTGCTGGCCTCTGGCTACGGGGCGTTCGAGGCGGCCCGCCTGGGAGTGTGGCTGCACGGCAGGGCGGGGGACATCGCCGCCTCCCGCTACGGGCAGAACGGGATGAACAGCCGCGACATCGCCGACTGTCTCGGAGAAGCTTTCCGCTGTGTTGAAGGTTGAATGTCTCGTTGACTGTGAGGGTCTTGTTACGTGTTTATCTTCCTATCGGAGCTGCAGTTTCTGTATTTCATACAAAAAGAAAAAAGCCTCAATATTCGATTTCTTCAGTTTATTGAGTTTTGTCGGTAATTTAGTATGTGGTGCAAAGGCCGTGAGTTTATCACCCAGCAAGTCTTCTTTACTGGGCAGCTTTACCATGACAGGTTCTCCCTGTTGTTTTAGAAAGCGACTCTGGATAGGTGCTTTTATTACATTGCCGAATCCGTATTCAGCGGAATACTTTTCAATATAATCTTCGATCCGGGTTCCGGGAGGGCAGATTACATCTATATCTATCGAAAGTCGCCGGTTAGGGCAATATCGCGTACATTATTCTTGCTGGCTACGGTTTCTATCCATGCCAATGTTCTACTTTCCGGATGTATCATATTCTATATTTTTCAAAATGCGTTCTACTTTATCTTTTCTGTTCCGTCTTGATGCATAACGTAAGAGGCGGTGTATATTAATGAAGTAACTGGAGAAGGCATTGGCATATATCGTGTGTATTTCATTACCTTGCATGAACGACAGTTCATTGTCGCTTACAGCATCCACCAGCATTTTCTCTATCGTGGGTAGGTGGCATCCGTCAAATTCCGTCACAGGGGCTTCTCTTACCAACAACCTCACAATGATTGTT
>DVGV01000068.1 GCA_018712545.1 Candidatus Coprenecus merdigallinarum
AGCTGAGTGTAGAACTCATCTTTTTTGGCTTTGATTGCAGCCTGTAGACTTCGGTTTCCTGCCATATCAATCGCACGGACTTTCCGGCACGGCACTGCAAATGCAGCAAATTTTATCGGACCAGTACCATAGGAGATTTCATTTCTACATGATACGTACATTTGTTCCTAGACAGAAAACAGTTTCATCTGCGCGAGGCTGTTTTGTTTTTCAATAAAATATTTTGAAAAGCAAAATATTTCCATTAGCTTTGCCTTAAATTTGAAGGTATGAGGATTATTGCAAGAAGTAAGATTGTTGAATACTATACTTTAAGGCCGGACAGCAGGATTGCCTTGGAAGACTGGTTTCATAAAGTCAGAAACGCAGAGTGGACATGCTTTGCAGATATCAGGCAAATGTTCAGAAGTGCCGATACCATCGGCAATCAACGGTTCGTATTCAATATCAAGGGCAATCATCACCGTCTCATAGCCATAGTAAAATTTACGATAAAAACTGTTTTCATCCGGTTCATAGGCACACATGCCGAATACGACCGGATAGACGCAAAAAACGTATAGCGATGACACACATCAAAAGCGAGACAGCCTACAAGGCTGCAATGGACAGGATAGAGGAACTGCTTCCGATGGTTCAGGAAGATACCCCGCCATACGACCGGAATCTGATAGAACTGGACTTGCTGTCCGGTCTCGTGGAGGAATACGAGGAGGACCACTATCCTATAAAAGCCCCCACCCTCATCGAGGCCATCAAGCTAAGAATGTTCGAGATGGGGTTGAATCAGACTAAACTCTCGGAACTGCTCGGAGTAAGCACTTCCAGAGTCAGCGACTACCTCAACGGACGCTGCGAGCCGACTCTTCAAGTAGCCCGTGAGATCAGCCGGAAGCTCAATATCGACGCCGACATAGTGCTGGGAGTATAAAACATGAACAGCGAGGTAAAGACAAACTCCGTGAAAGCATGGGTGCTCGCGGCCAGACCGAAGACTCTGGCGGGGGCGGCCACGCCCGTCATTATGGGAGGAGGCTGCGCGTGGATGTGGATGGAGGGCAGCGGGATGTCGCCGGCAGAGGCGTTTGACTGGACGGCGTTCGCGCTGTGCATGCTCTTCGCGTGGATCATGCAGGTGGACGCCAACTTCGTCAACGACTATTTCGACTTCCGCAAGGGCGGTGATACGGAACAGCGGCTCGGGCCGAAACGGGCCTGCGCACAGGGATGGATTACCCCCCGGGCCATGAAGACAGGTATTCTGGTCACAACGGTCCTCGCCTGTGCGGCCGGACTGCCCCTGATATGGACCGGCGGTCCGTGGATGATAGCTGTGGGCGCCCTCTGCGTGCTGTTCTGCTTCCTGTATACCACGAAATTCTCGAGGCTGGGGCTGGGAGATGTGCTGGTGCTGGTCTTCTTCGGGATTGTCCCCGTGGGATTCACATTTTACCTGCAGACCGGGACCTGGGACCTGCAGACCACCCTTGCCGGACTCGCCTGCGGCCTGGCCGTGGACTGCCTGCTGATGGTCAACAACTACCGGGACCGCGCAGAGGACGCCACTCAGGGGAAGAAGACCATCGTCGTGCGCCTCGGAGGCAGCACCGCCATTATCCTGTACTACCTGCTGGGACTTTGCGCCACGATGCTCGCCGCAGCCGCCATTGTCCTGAGCAAGCCCGGATGGTGCGCCGCTCCCCTGCTGCTGTACGCCGCCCTGCACCTGGCCACATCCCGGCGCATCAGCGATACCGACGGAGCAGCCCTGAACCCCTTCCTGGGCAAGACTTCCCGCAATTTTTTCCTTATGGCGCTGATGTTCGCCGCGGGATGCGCTCTCTGAAAAGGGGTAATTATTTCTGCATTAAGGTACAATTTTTGCAATAGTCAGTCGATTTGGTCTATATTTGCACCGCTATAGCTATATTGCAGTATTATGCAGATTAACATCCCTACAGAGAAATTTACCCGGACCGGCCGAAGGATGGCCGTCAGGATCAGAAAAATCAGACGCCTGCCTAAATGGATATGGTATGTCATCCTCGGACTGCTCGTTGCAGGCATCACAGTCTGGATCATTCTTTCATGGCCCGAGCCGCCAAAGCCGGTATATCCCATAGTCGAAGCCCAGCCGGTGGTCATCGATGACGTGGAGATCTACGGCGAATACGCCGGCAAGATCAGCGCCCAGCAGTTTGTGGAGGTGCGCGCAAGAGTGGAGGGCTACCTCGAGGAAATCCTCTTCGAGGAGGGCACATATGTGAAAAAGGACCAGATACTCTTCATCATCGACCCGAAGCTGTACAGGGCGGACATGGAGAGGGCCAAGGCTCAGCTTAACAAGAACAAGGCTCTGGAGCTCAAGGCCGAGAGAGACCTGGAGCGTATCCGTCCCCTCTTCGAGCAGAACGCTGCCAGCCGCCTGGACCTGGACAACGCGATAGCCGCATACGAAAGCGCCAAGGCCGAGGTGGTCATGAGCGAGGCTGACCTGACGCAGGCTGAGATTGCCCTCGGCTATACCACGGTACGGTCCCCCATATCGGGATTCATCAGCGAGAGCAACGTCGACCTCGGAACCCTGGTCGGTCCCGGCGGAAAGTCCCTGCTCACCACTATTGTAAAGAGTGACACCGTACAGGTGGACTTCAGCATGACCTCGCTCGACTACCTCCGCAGCCGCGAGAGAAACGTCAACTTCGGCCAGCAGGACACAGCCCGTAAGTGGAATCCCTACGTGACCATAACTCTGGCCGACAATTCGGAATACCCGATGAAGGGCTTCGTGGACTTCGCAGACCCCCAGGTAGACCCCAATACCGGAACATTCTCAGTAAGGGCTGAGATGGCCAACCCGGACAGGACACTTCTTCCCGGTCAGATCACCAAGGTACGCCTTCTCCTGGACGTACGTGAGGATGCCATAGTGGTACCTTCCAAGGCGCTGGTTATCGAGAAAGGCGGAGCATACGTCTATGCCTGCCGGCCTGACAGCATAGTGGAGAAGAGGTTCATAGAGCTCGGCCCCGAGATCGGGAACAACACTGTCGTGGAACGCGGACTCGGACCCGACGAGATGATTATCGTCGAGGGCTTCCATAAGCTCAGCCACGGAATCAAGGTGGCACCCACCGTCGTGGAACCAGAGAAGACGGTGACGGATACTGATAACGAAGGCCGTTTCTCATTCGGCACCGACAGCACCAACATAGAGGACATTCCTGATGAAAAGTGATTTCTTCATAGACCGGCCGATATTCTCTACTGTCATATCGATAGTCATCGTACTTGTAGGTATGATAGGCCTCTTCCTGCTGCCTGTCGACCAGTACCCCAACATCGTGCCTCCCGTGGTGCAGGTCTCGGCCTCCTATCCGGGAGCTGATGCGGAGACTGTGTCCCAGGCCGTGGCCACCCCCATCGAGCAGGAGCTCAACGGTACCCCCGGCATGCTCTATATGGAGTCCAGGAGCACCAACTCCGGCTCCTTCACTGTCACTATTACATTTGACATCAGCACCGACCCTGACCTGGCGGCCGTCGAGATACAGAACAGGGTCAAGCAGGCCGAGGCCCGCCTCCCGGCAGAGGTCATCCAGAACGGTATCTCGGTGGACAAGCAGGCGTCCAACAAGCTGATGACCATCACCCTGCTGTCCAACGACCCCAAGTTCGACGAGGTGTACCTCAGCAACTACGCCACCCTCAACGTTCTCGACATGCTCCGCCGTATCCCCGGCGTGGGCCGCGTATCCAACGTCGGCAGCCGCTACTACGGCATGCAGATCTGGGTGCAGCCCGAGCGTCTGGCCAGCCTGGGCCTGACCGTCCAGGACATACAGAGCGCCCTGCGGGAGCAGAACCGCGAGTCTGCGGCGGGAGTGCTCGGCCAGCAGCCTATGAACGGGGTAGACGTGACCGTGCCCATCGTAGCCCAGGGCCGCCTGTCGACGGTCAGCGAGTTCGAGGACATCGTAATCAGGGCCAATCCTGACGGCTCCATCATCCGCCTGCGCGACGTCGCCCGCGTCTCTCTCGAAGCCCAGTCCTACAACACCGAGAGCGGCATCAACGGAGGCAACGCCGCTGTGATGGATATCCGCATGCTTCCCGGCATGAACGCCATGGAGGTATCCGAGTCCGTCAAGAAGGCCATGGACGAGATCAGCCGCAACTTCCCCGAAGGCATCTCCTACATGATTCCCTTCGACATGACCGAATATATATCCCAGTCTATCCACGAGGTATACAAGACTCTCTTCGAGGCCCTCTTTCTCGTGATCCTGGTGGTGTTCCTCTCCCTGCAGAGCTGGAGGGCGACCCTGATTCCGGCCATAGCGGTACCTATTTCCCTGATCGGCACCTTCGGAGTGATGCTCCTGTTCGGATTCTCCCTCAACACCCTGACTCTACTAGGACTGGTACTGGCGATAGGCACCGTCGTGGACGATGCGATAGTGGTGGTAGAGAACGTGGACCGCATCATGAACGAGGAGAAGCTCTCTGCATACGAGGCGACCAAGAAAGCCATGAACGGCCTGGGCAGCGCCCTTATAGCCATGTCGCTGGTGCTCTGCGCCGTATTCATCCCGGTGAGCTTCCTCTCCGGCATCACCGGCGCCCTCTACCGTCAGTTCACCATAACCATCGCGGTATCAGTGATCATCTCCACCGTCGTGGCCCTGACCATGAGCCCCGTGATGTGCTCGAAGTTCCTTAAGCCCAGACAGGAGGGCGACGAGGAGCGCAAGAACTTCATCTTCCGCGCCATCAACCGCTGGCTCGCCAAGGGACAGTCAGTTTACGTCCGCGCCATACGCAGCTTCCTGGGCCACTCCAAACGTTCATTTGCGGCTTTCGGCATAGGCCTGGTCAGCATCTGGGCCATGACCCAGCTCATTCCACAGAGCTTCCTGCCCCAGGAGGACCAGGGATATTTCACCGTAGAGTTCGAGCTGCCTGAGGGCGCGACCCTCGAAAGGACGCGCGAGGTCACCGACCGCGCCATGGCATGGCTCCTCGAGCAGCCTGACGTGCGCTACGTGCTCAACGTCACCGGCTCCAGCCCCCGCGTCGGCACCAACCAGTCACGCAGCCAGATGACCGTCATCATGAAGCCTTGGGAAGAGCGTGAGAATCCCGACCTGCCCGCCTTCATGGCCCGCGTAACCGATGAGTTCTCGCAGTATCCCGAGAGCAAGGTCTACCTCAGCACGCCTCCCGTAATCCCAGGACTGGGTACCTCGGGCGGTTTCGAGATGGCCCTGGAGGCCCGCGGTGACCTGACCTACGAGGAGCTGCAGAGAGCCTCCGACACCTTAGTATATTATGCCTCCCAGCGAAAGGAGCTCGCCCGTGTAAGCAGTTCCATGCAGGGCGACATCCCGAAACTCTACTACGATGTGGACCGCGACCGGGCCAAGCTCCTCGGAGTCTCCGTCTCGGACCTGTTCACGACGATGAAGGCCTTTACCGGCTCCGTCTACGTCAACGACTTCAACCTCTTCAACCGAGTCTACCGCGTCTACATCCAGGCCGAGGAGCCCTACCGCCGCTGGCGTGACAACATGAACATGTACTTCGTCCGGGGCAACGGAGGTGCCATGATTCCCGTCACCTCGATAGGCACCACCGAATACACTACCGGTCCCGGAACCATCAAGCGCTTCAATATGTACTACGCCGCCACCATCACAGGCGAGGCCGCCCACGGCTACAGCTCCGGCCAGGCCATGGACATCATGGAGGAAATCGTGCGCGAGAAACTGCCCTCCAACGTAGGCATAGAATGGAGCGGTCTGTCCTACCAGGAGAAGCAGCAGAGCGGTCAGACCGGACTAGTCCTGGCCCTGGCCTTCCTCTTCGTATTCCTCTTCCTTGCGGCCCAGTACGAGAGCTGGTCCGTGCCCATAGCCGTCATCCTCTCTCTCCCCGTAGCATGTATCGGAGCATTTCTGTCCATTCTGGTCCTGGGCATGGAGAACAACGTCTACTTCCAGATCGGACTCGTCATGCTGGTCGGAGTGGCCGCCAAGAATGCAATCCTCATCGTCGAGTTCGCCAAGGAGGAAGTCGAGAAAGGCAAGGACATCGTTCAGGCCGCCATCACAGCCTCCGAGCTGCGTTTCAGGCCCATCGTCATGACCTCCCTGACATTCATCCTCGGCATGCTGCCCCTCGTCCTCGCCTCAGGTCCCGGTTCGGCAAGCCGTCAGGGCATCGGCGTCTGCGTGTTCTTCGGAATGATTGCGGCGACCACCATCGGAATCGTTTTCGTACCCTTCTTCTTCGTCTGGATATACCGGATCAAGGAGAGATTTGCCAACAGGAAAAAGAAGAAACTGAAAGCATAAGCATGAGACATCACATCATAAGAATATCAGCGGCTGCGGCTGTATGCGGCGCCCTCCTCCTCCTGCAGGGATGCGGTGCCGCGGTAAAGCAATGCATCGACCCGCAGCTCGACATCCCGGAAACCATCCTCCCGGGAGGCTATGCCGACTCGCTCTGCCTGGCAGACCTCGAATGGTCTGAGATATTTTCCGATCCACTGCTCAAGGACCTGATCGAGAAAACCTTGGAGAACAACAAGGACATGCTTGCAGCCGCCTCGCGCGTCCGTGAGCTGGAGCGGCTGCACAGGGTAACCCGCGCGGATCAGTTCCCCTCGTTCAGGGCAAGGGCCAACATGGAGCAGGAAAACTACCAGTATACCGGTGCTGATCCCGTCAAGGACAATGAGTTCGGCATGAAGGCCGCAGTCTCATGGGAGATAGACCTCTTCGGCCGTCTCCGCTGGGCCAACCGCGGGGCAATGGCACAATACCTGGCCTCCATCGAGTCACAAAGGGCCATGCAGATGACCCTCGTAGCAGCAGTGGCGACCGCCTACTTCGAACTGGCTGCCCTGGACAACGAGCTGGACATCGTTCTGCGCACCCGCGATACATGGAAAGAAAATGTCAAGCAGGCCCGCCTCCGTTTCGAGGGAGGACTGACCACCGAGATTCCCTACCAACAGGCACAGGTGGAGTATGCCACGACAGCCGCATTAGTTCCTGACCTACAGAGAGACATTGCCCTCAAGGAGCACGAGATAGCTCTTCTTGCCGGGACCTTCCCCACCTCAGTGGAACGCTCCAAGCTCAACACCCACGACCGCTTTCCTGACCTGATGCACGTAGGCGTGCCCTCAGAGCTGCTCCAGCGCCGTCCAGACCTGCTGGCCGCGGAACAGGAGCTCAAGGTAGCCATGGCCGCTGCGGGCGTAGCCTGGGCCGACCGTTTTCCCAAACTGGAGATATCCTTCACAGCAGGAGTAGAGAACAATACTTTCGTAAACTTCTTCACCGGCCCGTACTGGTATCCGATTCTGAACCTGACCTCTCCCCTGTTTGCCTTCGGCAAGAACAAGGCCCGCTACCAGGCCTCTGTCGAAGCCTATAATCAGGAACGCTACCAGTACGAGCAGAAAGTGCTTGAGGTCTTCAGGGAAGTCAATGACGCAGTTGCCTCCTACTCTTCCGCACGCGAGAAAGTCGCCCTGATGAGCAACCTTCAGGAAGCCTCCCGCAAATACGTCGAGCTAGCCCTCTTCCAGTACCAAAACGGCTATATCAACTACATCGACGTCCTCGATGCCCAGCGCAGCTACTTCAACGCCGAGATTGACTATTCGACCTCAGTCCGCGATGAGTTCCTCGCCATCATAGACCTCTACAAGGCCCTCGGCGGCGGGTGGTCCGTCCCGGAAGAAGAATCAGAAGCCTCCGGGAAATAATAAAATCACAATTTATTGGGAATTCCGTTGATTTTCTCAGCGGAATTTTTTATTTTTGGCAAAAATCACAATACACAGTGAATACAGAAGAAATAGGCAAAGCCATCCGGGAGCGAAGGAAGGCACTCCAAGTCCGGCAGGATGAGATAGCCGGACTCTCGGAAGTCGGAATCAACACGCTCGTCGCAATCGAGCGCGGACAGAGTAATCCGAAACTCCGCACACTGCTGTCTATCCTTGACACCCTCGGCCTCGAACTCTCCGTTAAACTTAAGGACTGACGATATGAGACAATGCGAAGTATATGTGCACGACATCAAGGCAGGACTTCTGACTGAGGAAGACAACGGGGAATATGTCTTCACCTATGACCCTATGTATCTCTCGGACAGGAAGCCTCCCGTCAGCCCGAACCTGCCGTTGAGAGAAGAGCCCTACCGCTCCCCTTACCTGTTTGCCGTCTTCTTCAACATGCTCTCCGAAGGAGAGAACCGCCGGATTCAGTCCCGGCTGCTGCATATTGACAGCGACGATGATTTCGGAATACTTATTGCCACAGCACAGAATGACACCATCGGAGCCATCACCGTCAAACCTATAGAGCCATGAGACAGCTGACCGTATGCCCGTCCACTCTCGCCCCGGGATTCAGCACATTTTGCCCGCTGGCAAGAAGACTGCTGTTCGACGGAAAGGCTGTATCCCATATTTTCCCAGGAACAAGTCCGGCTGATCCGGATTACAAGAATGTCCAGAACACGGCGCGACATATCGGACGGATATCTCTGTCAGGGGTTCAGCCGAAGTTCTCCGCTGTCGTGGGTGAGGACCTGCGCCTTCGCTATACCCGCGAAAATGAGCGCGGACATTTCATTCTGAAACCGCAGCCGTCCAGCTACCATATAATCAACCGCGAGTTCTGCGCCGCCAATGAGAGCCTTACCATGCAGCTCGCCTCACAGGTCTACCGGATTGAGACCGCGGCCAACGGACTGTGCTTCTACGAAAACGAAGAAGCGGCCTACATCACAAGAAGATTTGACATCCACAGCGGAGGCAAATACATGCAGGAGGATTTCGCTTCCCTGACGGGCCTTACAAAATCCAACGGCGGCGCGGACTACAAATACAGCCGTGCAAGCCACGAAGACTGCGCGGACGTAATCCGCCGCCACGTAAAAGCCTACCGCATAGACCTACTGCGTTTCTTCCGGCTGGTACTGTTCAATTTCATATCTCTGAACGACGACGCCCACCTAAAAAATTTCTCTTTGATCAACACCGGCCATGAATATCGCCTGACTCCGGCCTACGACCTAATCAACACTTCGCTGCATCTGGTCAACCACCGGATATTTGCCCTTGACAAAGGGCTTTTCAAAGAAGGAATGCAGCTTTCCGATGTCCGCCAGGTCTGCCGCAAGGACTTTGAGGAATTCGGACGCAGAACAGGTCTCAATGACAAGACCGTGCAGCGGGAACTGGATTTCTTCGCAGCCGAACATCCTGAAACAGAACAAATAATCAGCAGGTCCTACCTCTCCGAAGAACTGAAGAGACAATACTGGAGTTCACTCGACTATCGTCGCAAAATGCTGACATTCTGAGGACACCACCTCTACAAAGCCCTCGGCACTGCTATTTCATTTAGCACACTTTAGAGGATTTTGCGTAACTTTGTAAGTTGAAAACAAAAACAGATATGGTACAGTTCAAGGATAAGACCCTGCTGATCACCGGCGGGGGCACAGGCATAGGCGAGGCGATCGCCTATCAGTTCGCACAGAGAGGTACTAACGTGATACTCACCGGTCTCGGGGAGGAGCAGCTGACGAAGGTCGAGGAGCGCTGCCGGCAGTACGGCGTGAAGGCCTGGCACCGTGAGGTCAACCTGGAGGACCCTGCGTCCATCGACGCTTTAATAGAGTACGTGGACAGCCTCGGCCTGAAACCGGACTTCTTCGTGCTCAACGCCGGCATCTCCCAGAGAGCGCTGACGCTTGACTGCGACATCTCGATGGACCGCAAGCTGATGGAGATAAATTACTTCGGCGGTGTCTACCTCGTAAAGAAGTACCGCGAGCATCTGAAGACCGCAAAGGTACACATCGCCGTGACCACCTCCATCTCTGGCCTCTTCGGCTTCCCGCTCCGCTCGGCCTACTGCGCCTCGAAGCATGCCCTCTTCGGCTTCTACGAGTCCCTCGAATTAGAGTACCCCAACATCAAGGTCACCTTCCTCATCCCCGGCCGCATCCGCACCGAGATATCCAAGAGCGCCCTGCTCGCCTCCGGTGAGAAATTTGCCAAGATGGACCCCGGCCAGGCCAACGGCATGGACGTCACCAAGTGCGCGAAGGTAGCCCTGAAGGCCATCGCCCGCGAGAAGCACAAGAAACTCATCGGCGGCAAGGAACTGCTCATGGCGTATTTCTACAAGTACACCCCCTGGCTCTTCTACATCCTGGCCCGGAAGGTATCGGCTCATTAATCGGAAAAATATAAAATCAAGGACAATATGGAAAAAATCATCTGTGGAATACAGCAGGTCGGCATCGGCGTGAGGAACGTCGCCGAGTCTTGGAAATGGTATAAGGACAATTTCGGATTCGACACCAAGATCTTCGGCGCGGAGGGCGTCGCAGAGAGGATGCTGCCCTACACCGGCGGCAAGCCGCAGCCCCGCTACGCGATTTTAGTGTACAATCTCCGCGGAGGCGCCGGCTTCGAAGTATGGGAGCCCCGCGGCAGGGAGCTGAACTACGTGGCCTTCGAGCCCGCCCTCGGAGACCTCGGCATCTATGCCTGCAAGATCAAGTCCCGCGACGTCCGGGCCGCATACGGACAGCTGAGCAAGGCCTCCGGCGCCCGTATCCTTACCCCCGTGACCAAGAACCCCGCCGGCGGAGAGCATTTCTTCCTCTACGACCCCTGGAACAACCTCTTCGAGGTCGAGTCCGACTCCTACGTCTTCCTCGACGAGGACAAGAACCTCGGCGGCGGCAACGGAGCAGTGCTCGGAGTCACCGACATGGACCGCTCCGTGAAATTCTATTCCACCCTGATGGACTACGATAAGGTAGAGTACGATGTGACCGGAGTGCAGGCTGACTTAGAGGGAGTTCCCGGCAGCCAGTATACCCTGCGCCGTGTCCTCCTCTCCCGCAGCAAGCCTATCGAGGGTCCTCTGAGCGAGGTGATGGGCACCTCCCGTATCGAGTTAGTGCAGCGCATACCGGAAGGTTTCGAGGTTCCCGCTCCCAAGAAGATATACGAGGGCCGCTACTGGGGTGACCCCGGCTTCATCCACCTCTGCTTCGACATCCGCAACATGGAGGCCATCCGCGAGTGCGCCGAGTCACTGGGCCACAGCTTCGTCTGCGACGGCGGCCGCGACTTCAAGATGGGCGAGGCCGACGGCCATTTCACCTACGTGGAGGACCCCGACGGCACGCTGATAGAGTTCGTGGAGACCTTCAAGGTCCCGATTCTCAAGAAGTGGGGCATCTACCTCCACCTCGAGCACCGCGACCCGCACAGGCAGCTGCCCCGCTACATGACCCGCGCCCTGCGCTTCCTGCGCTCGAAGTAAAAAATACTTGACAGTTCAGGAAAAATACCTATATTTGCAGGCCTTTTCTCGAGAAGATAAGGAGGTTTTAAATTATTAATTCACTAATAACCTGTAAGTACAATGGCAGTTAAAATCCGTTTGGCACGCCACGGCAAGAAGAACCACGCTTTCTTCCACATCGTAGTAACCGACATCCGCTCACCCCGTGACGGACGTTACATCGAGCAGATCGGAACCTACAATCCCAACACCAATCCCGCAACCATCAAGATCGACTCCGAGAGAGCCCTCTACTGGCTCGGCACAGGCGCTCAGCCTTCTGACACCTGCCGCCGCATCCTCTCCTACGAGGGTGTTCTCCTGAGGAAGCATCTCAACGGCGGTGTTGCAAAGGGCGCTATCACCCAGGAAGTAGCCGACCAGAGATGGAACGCATGGAAAGCCGAGAGAGACGCCAAGGTCGAGTCCAAGAAGCAGAATCTCAAGAAGACTGACAATGAGACCCGCCGCGAGCTCCTCAACGCCGAGGCTAAGGTAAATCAGGAGAGAGCCGAGGCCATCAGCAAGCGCAAGGCCGAAGAGGCTGCAGCAAAGGCAGAGGCAGAGGCCAAGGCAAAAGCCGAGGCTGAGGCAGCCGCAGCAGCAGAGGCAGCTGAGACCGCAGAGGCCGCTCCCGCAGCAGAGTAGTCAGATGCAGCCCGCGGAAGACACATTGCTGCCCGTCGGAAGGATCATCAAGTCCTACGGCACAGAGGGAGAGGTGATGGCCGCCTTCCAGGAGGGCATCGCGGACTTACTCAAGAAAGATGAACCGGTATGGCTGTTCTACGACGGCCTGCCGGTTCCTTTTTATATCACTTCACTCCAGCCCAAGGGTCCGCGCAAGGCCGTCATCCGCCTGGAGGACATCGACACCCTCGCCGACGCGGAGGAGGCCGCCGGCAAGGAAATCTGCATCGATCCTGCCGGTTATCCGGAGCTTTCAGACACTGATGCACATACCATCACCGAGGATGGCCTCACACTCGAGGACCTCATCGGATTCAGCCTCCTCGACCAGGAAGGCAGCACCGCCGGCACCATAGCGGACATCCTGGACTTCTCCGGCAACATCTGCCTCGAGCTATCCGGCTCCGGCGCACTCGTCCCCTTCCACGACGACCTCCTCATAGACCTCGACCCGGAACTCAGAACCGTCACCCTGAGCATAGACAAAGGCCTTCTGTGATATGCACCGCTCAACATTTATAAGCCTGCTGCCTATACTGATTCTGACTGCCGCGCTCCACAGCTGCGGGCATACCAGGCAGACAAATCTGACTCTGAAAGCCGCAGACTCCCTGATGAGCACTTCCCCACAGGCGGCACTGGACTCTCTGATCAGTATAGACAGCATATCTCTCGCGCAGATGGGGCGGAAAGACGGCGCATATTATCAGCTACTTCTTACTGAGGCGCACTACAAATGCTACCTGCCCATAAATGCAGACACAGCTATATTCAAAGCCACCGGTTACTTCAGGAAGCATGGCCCCGGACTGTTGTATGCGAGAGCCCTGATTATGCAAGGGGCACTGCTCACAGAGCGGAACGCCCACGCAGATGCCCTTATCTCCTACAAAAAAGCCGAGCCTGTTATGACTGATGTGCAGGATTACGAGCAGCTGGGCCTCCTCTATACCCGCATAGGAGAGCTCTACCAGACAACATTTTCAGAGAAGAAACAGTCATTGCTTTATTATAGGAAAGCGCTGTCCTTGTTCAGACAGGCCCATGCAGATCACAGGCTGGCCGCTGCCAATCTTACATTATCCCGCATCCTGCTCATAGATTCTGCCGCGGCTGGCAGAACCTACTTTGAAGAGGGATTCAAAAAAGCCGCAACAGACCATGACACAACACTTATTCTGGAAGGGCTTGACCAAAAGGCCCTCTACCTGATAGCCTGTACCCATGATTCCCTTGCTGCAGCCAGAACCGCAGCAAACGCAATGCGCACCCCCGAATATGCCGGATACCTTACAAAATCCCAGCACAATTCCCTTTGCATGATAGCGGCAGAAGGATACTCCGCGGCAGGGAGAGCGGACTCAGCACTGTTTTTTGTCGACAAGATGATACTTTCAGGTACTTCTGACAGCGCACTATACTACTGGACTCTTTCAACGGCAAAACAATACAGCGGAGAGTTCAAAAAAGCACTGGAATATGAAAAGAAAGCGTCCGAACTAAGCCACCGGCTCAAAACATACTCAAATAACCTCAACCTCGAACTCAAAGAGCAGTCATATCAGGCAGAATATAATTCCATGGCCGCGAAATACCGCATTTCGAAACTTATAAACACCATCCTGATACTTACTGCCGCTGCATGCATCCTCATCTTCTTTTTGGTAAAAGCAATACTGTATCTCAAACGCACCCATACCAATGTCCGGAAAAGTATCAAGCTGATACATGACCACACCGGAATAAATCCTGACGCCGCTCAGGAAGACGATGACATCAGGCTATTGAATCTGGTCAAAACCATTCTCAATAAAAAACAACACTCCTCCGGCGCAGACAGTTTCTACGCGACCATGCTGAACTTAATCGATATATTATTGACTTCCTACTGCAAATTCAGCAACGGTGATGTATTCCGGCGCCAATGCACAGATTTGATTCAGTCCCACCTCAGCAGCAACAGCCTGGCAAGGACTGATATTACCAAAATGGTAAAAAACATCTACCCCCAACTTCTTGAAAATATTCAGAAAGACTTTCCGGACCTCACAGACCGCGACCTCGAGATTATAGCCATGACAGCATGCGGCTTCTCGAACTACAGCATAAGCATCATCACAGGGAACAAGCCGGAGACCGTAATGGCCTACAAGTCCCGCATAGCTGCCAAAATGAAGATAAAGGTCCGGCTGTCCTCCTATCTCAAACAGGAATTACAGAAATCATTTCAGTAAATTTTACTTGATTTTAACACCATCACCCCACATTCACAAGTATCCACAATCACACCTCCTCTTGACGCACTGAAATAATTTCCTGACTTTGACAATGCGTCACCCTACTCGTTTGTATCCTGAGCAAAGACTTCCAACAATGGTCTGATGGCCTCCTGCTGCGGTGTTGTGAACAGGGTTTCAGTGTAGGCCGAGCCGTCGGGCAGC
>DVGV01000069.1 GCA_018712545.1 Candidatus Coprenecus merdigallinarum
ATCGGAAAAATTGTCATCTGCAGCAGAAAATAATGGGAGTTTTATTACCTTTGAGATGCTAAAAACAACATATCACAAAACAAAAACGTAAACGATACTTTTATGAAAAAAATCCTATCACTCTTCTGTCTCGCCGCAGTATCCATTTTCTGGGCGAGTGCGACTGTTTTTCCGGAACTTGACCCTTTCAGCTGTACCAGCATCATGGTGGGAAAGAAAGCCTCCACTGACGGAGCGGTCATCACTTCGCATACCTGCGACGGCAACTACCGCACGTGGGTAGGTATTGTGCCTTCCATTACCTATCAGAATGACACGACGGTGGACGTCTTCAAGAACCGTCTCCACACAGAGTCTGTAAAGGGCAGCTACCGCATGACTCTCAAGGGCTCTATTTTCCAGCCTGCCGGAACCACATTCCGTTTCGTGGACACAGCCTATCCCTGCCTCAATGAGAAGCAGCTGGCCATGGGAGAGACCACCATTACCGGACGCCGCGACCTCGTCAATCCTGACGGAATGTTCATGATCGAGGAGCTGCAGAAAATAGCCCTCCAGCGCTGCTCCACAGCCCGTGATGCCATCCGCCTGATGGGCGAGCTCATCGAAGAGTACGGTTACGGTGACTGGGGTGAGTGCCTGACCATCGCCGACAAGAACGAGGTATGGCACTTCGAGGTATTCGGAGAAGGCAAGGACAACATAGGCGGAGTCTGGGCTGCGGTCCGCATACCCGACGACCATGTGGGCGTATCTGCAAATATCCCCAGAATCTCCACCCTCGATCTCAAGGACAAGGACAACTACATGGCCTCCGACAACGTATACGATGTGGCCAAGAAGCTCGGCTACTGGGACGGCAAGGAGACCTTCCGCTTCTGGAAGGCCTACGGTGGAGGCAAGAAGGCTTTCAGCGTACGCGAGTACTACATTCTCAACAAGCTGGCTCCCTCTCTCGGTCTCGAGTATGAGTCCGAGGAGCTTCCTCTGACCGTGAAACCCGAGCATCAGGTGTCTGCCGAGGAAGTGATGTCCCTGCTTACCGAGACTTACGAAGGCAGCGAGTTCGATGTTACCCGCAATCTCAAGGTGGCTGTCAAGGACCGCAAGACCGGAGAGGTGGATACAGTCATGTCTCCCGTAGCCAATCCCTGGATGACCCGCGACACCCGCAACCTGCTCAATGCCCTTAAGCCCGGAGCAGTGGACAGCTACCGTCTGGTGGCCGTGCCCCAGTGCTCGTATTCGACAGTGATAGAGCTGCACAGCGACCTGCCCGACGCAGTGGGCGGAGTGCTCTGGATATCCTTCGACAACCCCGGACAGAGTCCCCGCATACCCATTTTCTGCGGTACGACCTCTCTCCCCGACTGCTTCAGCATCTGCGGCCAGTACGGCTATGACGAGAACTCCATAGTCTGGAAGTTCCGCCCGGCCAACAAGCTCGCCACAGTACGATGGGGTGCCACTAAGGAGCAGATTTTCGCTGCAGTTGACCATTTCAAGTCAAAGGGTGCACGTGAGGAGGCTTTCGTAAGGGAGCAATACTCCAGGATTCTCGCAGAGGAAGGTGAGGAGGCCGCTCTCGAGTATCTGACAGGTTATACAGCAGATTTTGCCGGAGCCACTATCCTGAAATGGGAAGAGCTTGCCCTGCAGTTCTGGGCAATGTTCGCACGAGGATTCTAACCGACAGATGAGGCCTGGAAAAGTAATACTGATAACAGGAGCCACTTCCGGATTCGGCCGTACCGCATCCGGAATGCTCTCTGCCGCAGGTCATACCGTTTATGGTACCGGCCGCTCGGTGAAGGAAGGGATACGTGATGACGGGGTGCATATGCTGCGCCTCGATGTCACGGCCCCTTCTTCTATTGAGGCGGCTGTAGGGAAAATCATCGCAGCCGAAGGCCGTATCGACGTGCTGGTGAACAATGCAGGAGCCGGCATCGGAGGAGCGCTCGAGCTGGCCACCGAAGAGGAGAGGCACTGGCAGATGGAGACCAATTTCATGGGCATGACCCGCGTCTGCTCTGCCGTCCTTCCGCATATGCGGCGGCAGCGCGGCGGACGCATCATCAACATCAGCTCCATCGCGGGAGTCGTTGCGGTGCCGTATCAGGGGTTCTATTCCGCATCGAAGTTCGCGATAGAAGGGTACAGCGAGGCCCTTGCAGTCGAGGTCCGGCGCTTCGGCATCCGGGTATGTATCGTCGAGCCGGGGGATTTCCGCACTGGTTTCACATCTTCCAGGAAGATGTCGCAGGCTACCCTCGAAGACCCGGACTACTCGGTTTCCTTCCGCAGGACCATGGCCGGTGTCGAGAAGGACGAGACCCACGGCTGCAACCCTGCCCGTGTGGGAAAGGTTCTCTGCCGTCTAGTCGTCCGCCGGCGCCCCAAGTTCCGCACCCTCACCGGCAGCCTCCTGCAGACCGCCTTTGCCCGCGTCTCCCGCATCCTCCCCGGCCGTCTCACCCAGCTCCTCCTCACGTGGTTCTACTCCGTCTGATTATTGTTACTATGCATTTTAGTGGTATGCTTAAACATTGATTAACTGTTATTTGCTAAATAAGAGAAATGTTAGGAATGATTATCCGCAAACTTACCACTTACGCTTCATTGCATTGGCAGGCATCCCTTCATCATTTTCAACGAATTTACATCGGGGTGCAGTCTGATTTGCAAGGGAGGTTTCTTCTATGCGCACCCCGAAGTAAATTCGTTTAGAAAAGGCCCCTGCAGTAGCTCACCTTGTGTTACAGACACGACGCACAGTAACTCAACCCGTACCCATAACTCTCCTTCAGTAGCATCGGAAGCTCAACCCGGTGACTTTCTTTTCTTTCCTGACTCATTCTTTTGTGTCCGATTTTTTTGGAATCCAACCGTCCCTCACTAAACCGAATAGTTGTTTTAAACTGCTTGCTGCGCAGCATGTTCCAAGCAACTACTG
>DVGV01000070.1 GCA_018712545.1 Candidatus Coprenecus merdigallinarum
AGCAAGATACAGGCGCGGCATCATCATATTCAACCAGTTGCTGTGGTACTGCCCGTTTTCTTTACTGTTTCTACGAAACATTCCCTCATGAGTCATATATCCTGCCTCGTCCTTATCCCCTACGCGACGAAGGTATTCTTCCTTTGTCTCGGAGAATCTATCGGGATATATAAAGGAGTCATTTCCTGTATTGTAAGGAGGATCTATGTAAATCATCTTCACTTTACCGAAATAGCTTTTCTGAAGCACCTTCAGTACCTCCATATTCTCCCCCTCGATAAAGATGTTCCGGGTATTGTCAAAATCCACAGACTCCTCACGACATGGAGCAAGCGTAGCAGAAGATGGCTGCTGCATAACTCTGAATGCATCACTCTTTCCTGCCCAATTAAGCACATAACGCTCATTGGAAAAATTGATATCTTCCCCCAATGCTGCCTGCAACTTCTCCCAATCAATTCTGCCCTCATCAAAAACCTCAGGCATAAGAGATTGAAGCATCTTAATCCGCTCTTCTTTAGGAGTCTGTGAAAATCCTTCCATATACAAAAAATACTATTTATCCAAATTAAAAGCGAAGATAGGGATAATTCTCCATAAGGGGACAACCTTCCAGTTATTTTAGCTCCACAAAATTTTTCTCTTTCATTTATTCCATTCTAAAACTCTTTACTCCAGCCCTTCTATTTCTTCGCCCAGGCGTCGCATCTGTTCGAGTTTCTGAGCGCGGAGCTTTACGCGGTATTCATAGTCCTGGACTTGCAGGCGCAAAGCCCTGATCCGCTTACGGTCCCGGCTGTATTCAAAGATGGTTTCCAATGTGTCAATCTCCTGAGTCTGCGCACCGCCCATCATAAGGATTGTGCGGTATTTCAGGTCATTGTCCGACATGCTGCGGTTGCGCTTGAACTGCCAGGCATTGAGGGCCAAAAGAGAAAGTATCACTGCGACTACGCCGACCTGATACAGCATCGACCGGGATGCGCGGCAGATAAAGATGTGTCTGGGCATCTTCCGTAGCATAACTCAATGATATGTGGCCTACCTACGCAGTTGGGATTTTGACACATTCCGTAAAATAATGCACAGGCGTTGACTGATTTTTCTTGTCATTCAGGAATTATTCCATAACTTTGCAAAGTCATTTAAGATTTACTGTGGCAAATTAAGGCGGACATCTATCCCTAATGGGTGTCTGCTTTTTTTGAACTGCTACCGAGGGGAGGTACTTGAACGAGAGGTCAACTGTTCTTACACCACACAGTAAATAACCTTAAATGAACAATAGAACATATTACTATTTCGTGATAGTTTCCATCAGGGTGGAGATTGTCAGGCTTGTCAGAATCAAGGCGTACAAGCGCATACGATTCGGCAAGATTGAACGGGTAAGAAGTCATTTCAGGCGGTATTAGGGGACTGGCTGATTGATTTGACCCCGTGCCGATAACGGCATTCTATCCTATCCCCTCGGTTTTTCAATGCTACAGCATACAAATCATAGCAGTCCGCAGTCCTCGAATACCTGCAGAGCCTTGCGGTGCTTGTCATTGATGCGGGCCAGACGCTCCGCCTTTTCCGTGTCGCCGTCCTCCACAGCCTGCGCATAGGTCCGCAGCCCCCTTTCAAGATTGTGCCGGAGGTCGTTCATTTTGACGTGAATGGCCGTGATGTTGCCGGACGCAGCGATTCTCTGCACATAATCGAAGTAGTCCTCAGTCTTAGCGTGCGTAAGCAGCTGAAGT
Source organism: Candidatus Coprenecus merdigallinarum (assembly GCA_018712545.1). GTDB lineage: Bacteria > Bacteroidota > Bacteroidia > Bacteroidales > UBA932 > Coprenecus > Coprenecus merdigallinarum. The sequence goes on from DVGV01000070.1 coordinate 1,746, forward strand.
GCGGCAAGCACATCCTCATCGACCCCTCTGCCGCGCAGTTCATCCAGAGTCAGATCCGAATCCTCCACCACATCATGCAGGAAACCCGTCTTGGTCTCAGCATCATTACAGCCCATAAGCCCCACGGCGACCGGATGCAGGACAGCCGGCCTCCCGTCCAGGTCCTTCTGCCCCTCATGCGCCTCCAGCGCAATCCGCAATGTCTCTTCTATTATCATATTATCTGATAATCTCTGTATCTGTTATTTTTTCATTATCACCCAGTTGCCGCATTTCCGGCCATTATTCCGCTTAATCCAACCTTTGTCTTTGAGACTTTTTATTATTTTATACACAGAAGTTTCTCCAACACCCGCTTTGTCGGTAATATATGCATAAGTCACTGCCGGGTTCTCCTTAATAAGATTAAACACCTTATATTCCATCTCAGTAAGCTTTTCCTCACTCTTTCCCTCACTCTTTTCCTCTCTTTTCCTCAAATCTTTTCTGCTGTAATTGCCATGTCGTCCTTGCTTTTTAGTTCCGTTTAAACTTTCCCAAAGTTAGTATACAATTCGGAACTGAGCCGACATCAGGGGAATTATTTTACAGAAACAGCATACTGACGCCGGCGGACCACTGCGACATAGACAAGCAGCACGACATTCATCAGCAGAGCATAGATGATGGCGGGTATGGCCATCTCGCCGCTGTTGAAGATGAAGGGGGAAAATGCTATGGCTATCGCCTGGGCGGCATTCTGCATCCCGACCTCTATGACGATGGTGCGGCGGACGGCGGGCGTGAACTTCCAGAGGCGGGACAGGAGCGAGCTGCACATCATGGCCAGGAGAATCAGGGCGGCTGTCGCAAGCCCCAGCACTGTGAAATTGTCCACTATCTCCTTTGTATACTGCAGGAAAAATACCAGCGCAAGGAACATCAGGGCCGGAAACGCCGCCTTGCTCAGCACCTTATGCACCTTCTCGGCCGCCACAGGGCTGAAATGGCGGAACACCGCCCCGGCAAGTATGGGCACGAAGAGCAGCACCAGATTCTGCAGCAGCAGCTTACCCACGGGCAGATGGACCTCCACCCCGGACTGCTGCGAGATGAAGACGGAGGCCAGGTCCATTATCAGAGGCAGGGTGAAAAGGGTTATCACGCTGCTCATCGCAGTCAGCGTCACGGACAGGGCGACATCCCCCTTGGCCAGCATGGAGAATACATTGGAGGAACTGCCGCCGGGACAGCAGGCTATGAGCACCAGCCCCATGAAATAGACCGGACTCAGCCCTAAGGCCCAGCCCACGCCGAAGGCCAGCAGCGGAAGCACGATTATCTGTCCGACCATCCCGGCCACCACGGCCTTGGGATTACGGGCCACATCTACGAACGACTTGACTTTCAGGTCTGTCCCGAGCAGGAACATCAGCACGATAAGAATCGGCATTACTATCCAAACGGTATTCATGGCGCAAATGTAATATTTTTTGCCTATCACCGCCTTTTACCAACAAATAGGGATAAACAGCAGAAAATCCGATGAAAAAATCTCTATTTTTAGCGATTGTGCGGCAAAAGGCATTGCCCTACTTTTGCAGCGCAATGAGAAACATCTATCTTACAATAAGACGCTGCGCTCTCATAGGGACCTGCATACTCATGCAGCACATCTCAGCCTCGGCGCAGGAAATGACCGGCATATCCGGCAGAATCATCTCCGCTGAAGACCGGAGCGCAATAGATTTTGCCGACATCTATCTTAAAGAGACGACATACGGGTGCATCACGGACGAGAAGGGAACTTTCCGGCTGGAAGCGCCTCGGGGGACATATACTCTCGCGGTAGCCGCAATAGGATACGGGACATACGAGATGACAATAACCCTGAGCGGGCGGGACACCACCCTCAGGACCATAGCCCTGAAACCGGCCAGGAACCAGCTGGACGAAGCAGTGGTCATATCCGAAAGGAAGAGCCACGTCCGGCAGTCGGCATTCAACGCCGCGGACCTGAGTGTCAAGGAGATGCACAACAGCAGCAAGAGCCTCGGCGAGGCGCTGTCCCAGCTTCCGGGCCTGAAGCTCCGCGAATCCGGAGGTGTGGGCTCGGACGCACAGCTGACCCTGGACGGCTTCTCCGGGAAGCACGTCAAGGTGTTCATCGACGGAGTGCCGCAGGAGGGAGCCGGAACAGCGCTGGACATCAACAACCTGCCAGTGAACTTCGCCGAGCGCATAGAAGTCTACAAGGGAGTAGTACCGGTAGGGTTCGGCTCCGATGCCTTAGGAGGCGTAATCAACATCGTGACCAAAAAACGGCGGCACGGCTGGAGTCTGGACGCATCCTACAGCTACGGCTCGTTCAACACACACAAGTCGTACGTCAATTTCAGCCACACCCTCCGGAACGGACTCGCCTACGAGATCAACGCCTTTCAGAACTACTCGGACAACAACTACTGGATAGACAACTACATCACTGAGTTCGGAGACGACGGCATATCGGAGAACACCGACCGCAGCAAGATCTACCACGTCCGCCGCTTCAACGACCGGTTCCACAACGAGGCCGTAATCGGAAAATTCGGAGTGACCGGGAAGTCCTGGGCGGACCGGCTGATGCTCGGATTCAACTACTCGCACTTCTACAAGGAGATACAGACCGGAGTCTACCAATACATCGTATTCGGCCAGAAACACCGCAAGGGGCACTCCTTCGTTCCCTCCCTGGAGTACAGCAAACGGAACCTGCTTACCGAGGGGCTTGATGTCATGCTGAACGCCAACTACAACCACAACACCACCATGAACATCGACACCTCCTCCTTCAAGTACAACTGGCTGGGAGACCGCAAATACACAGGAAGCCGGGGCGAGCAGTCCTATCAGGACAACCGCTCCCTGAACACCAACTTCAACGCCACCTTCACCGCCGAATACCGGCTGAAAAAAGCCCACACCTTCACACTGAATCACGTCTCCAGCACATTCCGCCGCACCACCCGCTCCAAGGTGGACGGCAGCCAGCAGCTGTCGGACTTCAGCATTCCCAAAGTAACCAGGAAGAATATAACCGGCCTGTCGTACAGGCTGATGCCGTCCAGAAAATGGAGCGTCACCGCATTCGGCAAATACTACAACCAGTACAACCGGGGTCCCGTCTCCCAGAGCAGCGACGGGGTGGGCAACTACGTGGAGATGAGCCGCACCACCAACGCATTCGGCTACGGAGCGGCCGGCACATGGTTCATCATCAAGGGCCTGCAGGTCAAGCTGTCGTACGAAAAAGCCTACCGCCTTCCCACCACGGACGAGCTGTTCGGCGACGAGGACCTGGAAGCCGGCAAAACCGACCTGCGGCCCGAGAACAGCGACAATGTAAACCTCAACCTGGGCTACAGCCGCCACTTCGGCGAGCACTTCGTCAATGCGGAGGGCACCCTGATATTCCGCGACACCAAGGACTACATCCAGCGCGGCCTGAGCACAGTCAGCGGCATGAGCTACGGCTTCTACGAGAATCACGGAAGGGTGAGGACACAGGGGTACAACATCTCCGCCCGCTACGGCTGGTCCCGCTGGCTGAGCATCGGAGGCACCTTCAGCAACATCAATGTCCGGGACCATGAACGGTATGTAGCCGGAAACACCCTGCAGGAGAGCGAGACATACGGACAGCGCATGCCCAACCAGCCGTATATGTTCGCCAGCTTCGACGCCACATTCACCTGGCATGACCTGCTGGCCGACGGCAACACCCTGACCGTCGCATACGACGGATACTATCAGCACGCATTCCCCCTGTACTGGGAGCATTTCGGAGACCCCGCCTCCAAGAGCGTCGTACCCGACCAGCTCTCACACAACCTGAGCATCAGCTATTCCCTCCAGAACGGAAGATACAACATATCCCTGGAATGCCGCAACCTGACAAACGAAAAGCTGTACGACAATTTCAGCCTCCAGAAGGCCGGACGCGCCTTCTACGCCAAGGTCCGTGTATTTTTCGGAAGCAGACATTAATATTAATTAAAATTATAACACATGAAGAAAAGAATTTTCTCAAAGGCGCTTTTACTAGCCATCCCCGCAGGCCTCCTGCTGGCAGCAGCATGCGAAAAAACCCCCACCCCTGACCCCGACCCCACTCCGGAGCCCGGGACCGAAGCCATAAGCCGCTACGTCATAGTGGCACAGGCCGGCAGCCAGGACCAGTCCGCCTCCTACCTTATATCGTCCGAATCCCTGGACGAAGGAAGCGTCACCCCTCAGGGCAACGGCTGGGAGACCCAGTCCGCCTCCAACTGGATATACTACGGCGAGCGCTACCTCTTCGGATTCCAGTACAATGACGGAAACCAGGGCACAGGCTTCTCCTTCAAACTCGGAAGCGACGGCAAGGTCATCGAGGACCGCCAGTACACCTTCAACCGCACCACCACCTACGGCACCTGGGGGGACAATGTCATCACGGCCTCGACCAACGCCGGCAACAACGAGCAGGACGCCGAGGGCAACTATGCCTACTACCTGCAGTTCAACTATCTGAGTGTGAATGACGGAAGCAGTACTACCGGAAGCCACATAGCCGAGAACTTCCTGGGCAACGGCGAGCGGGTGAGCTTCGCCGGTTTCGTAGAAGCCAACGGCAGGCTATACACTTCTGTAGTACCTATGGGCATGAGCCACTACGGCGTGAACACCTTCCCCTGGGCCATCCAGGATCCCGGCTATGTGGCCAACGGCGACGGCGGCAGCGGCTCGGGAGCATACACCGCCGGCATGATACCCACGACCCAATATCCGGACAGCGCCTTCGTAGCCATATACAGCGGGGACAACTTCGACGAGACCCCGGTCATCGCCCGTACAGGGAAAATCGGCTTCGCCAGCGGACGCATGCGCTCGCAGTACTACCAGACCATCTGGGCTGCCGACAACGGTGACCTCTACGTATTCTCCCCCGGCTACGGACGCACGACCACCACACCGGTAACGAACAACGACGGAAGTCAGTTCGACCGCGTACAGGGCAAGCTGCCCTCAGGCGTGGTACGTATCAAGGCCGGCGAGACGGATTTCGACCCCTCCTACTATGTCAATATCGAAGAGCTGGGCAACGGCAACCCGATGTTCCGCTGCTGGCACATCAGCGGAGATTACTTCCTGCTGCAGATGTACAGCGAGGGCGCTGACAACATGAGCGGCACCAGCGCTCCCCGCAACGAGCTGGCCGTCTTCAAGGGTGAGGAAGGCACTCTGACCGTAGTCACCGGACTGCCCGAGGCCTCCGTCCTCTCCAGCATCGGCACACCGTACAGTGAGAGCGGCATCGCCTACATTCCCATCACCACCACCGACGGCAGCGTTCCGACCATCTACCGCATAGACGCCGCCACCGCCGTCGCCGAACCCGGTCTGACAGTCAGCGGAGCCAACTCCGTCTCCGCTTTGGGCAAACTCTCCACATCGGCAGAATGATGAGAAAACTGTTCCGCAACATACACCTCTGGCTGTCGCTTCCTCTCGGGCTCATCATCTCAGTCATATGCCTGTCAGGCGCCTCGCTCGTGTTCGAGCGGGACATCACCCAGGCACTCCAAAGAAAGCTGTACAACGTAACTCCGCCTTCGGAGGAAGCAGAACCGCTAGCTTCCTCCGAACTGGAGGCAGCCGTCCGTACCTGGGCAGCCGACTCGCTCACACTCAACACCGTCCGCCTTCAGGACAGTCCCCGTAAAGCCGCCCTCGCCACATTCCGCGAGACCGGCAAGAGACAGCTTTGCGTTAATCCGTATACTGGTGAGGTAAAAGGCTGGGCAAAATCGTACGAATTCTTCCGTACCATGAGGCAGCTGCACCGCTGGCTGCTGGATCCGCCGGCATCCAAAGGGGAAAAGTCGGTCGGGAAAGTCATCGTAGGCGTAACCACCCTGACGATGACCCTCATCCTGATAAGCGGCCTGATCATCTGGATACCGAAAAACCGGAAAGCCCTGAAAAACCGCCTCAGCATATCCTGCACCAAGGGCTGGAAGCGCTTCCTGTACGACAGCCACGTGAGCATCGGCTTCTACTGCACCCTCCTCCTGCTGCTCATGGCCCTCACCGGGCTCACCTGGTCATTCGGCTGGTACCGCGAAGCCGCCTACTCCCTGACCGGAGACATGGAGCCGCAGGCCGCCAGACGGCTGTTCTATTCCCTGCACACCGGCAGCTGGGGAGGCATGGTCACTAAAATCCTCTACTTCCTCGCCGCCCTCCTCGGAGGTCTTCTCCCGCTGAGCGGCTACTGGCTGTGGTGGAAACGCATACGGCGCAAGGCCGCATCCACCGGAAAGGCGGATTCTCAGTCGCAGAGCACCTCGAAAGTATAGGTCTGTCCGGGCTCGAAGGCAGGGTCGTAGAGCAGCATGAAGTTCTCATCCAGGACAATATGGCGGGTCTCGCCTTCGGGCAGGACGGGGTTGCTCAGACGCTGGGGGAAGAAATAGCTGAACGGCAGGTCGAGGACATGCTCCTCCTTGAAGCCGTCGCCCTGCATCCGGCGGAGGCTGAACTCAGGGGAGGTCTCCACAGTGATCACGCAGCGGCGGGAAGCTCCGGTGGCGGCAGCCTCGTCCCGGCTCAGGCGCTCAAACTCCGAAGTCACGGTAAAATCGCTCTCGCCCTCTACCTCCTGCATACGCACATTCCACTTAGGGTCGCCGTAGTAGGCCAGCACGTCGCGGTCATGCCAGAAGCCGAGCCAGAAGAACAGTTCGTTCATCACTTCTTCCTGAGAAAGTCCCTCCACGTCCACAAAACGCTGCAGGGCCGGCATCATGGTCTGGAAATAGTTCGAATCGTAATCGAAGGGGGCCACTGTCAGGGAATCACTGCACTCGGCCATCTGCGCCATCATATCCTGCTGGTTCATGTAGAATGCCTCGGGGACAGAATAGCGTCCAGGATTGGTAATCAGATATTTCAGACCGCCCCAGCCGTTGCGGCCGTACCAGGTGGTCACCACGTAGCCCACGAAGGTCGCGGCCTTCTGGCTGTTCATCCAGGCCGCAGCCATACTGTTGCGGGTATTGTTCATATTGCCTATCAGGCAGTTGCCGATGGGAAGATACACCATCCGACTGTCGCGGTCCTCCACAAAGCGCTGCTCGCCCGGATAGTCCACATACAGGCGGCCGTCGCGGCAGCGGAGGTTGCCCACGGAGCCGGGCATCTCCAGATTGTTCTCCGTGGCGTGCGAGGCCGTAACCACCAGATCCGGCTCATAGCCCTCGTAGTACTCCAGGAACTGCCGCAGCACATCCGGCACATCCTTCCCGAAGCGCTTCTCTACGAACTTCTGTATCCGCTCATTGGCCCCGGTCATATCGGTCCTGTACTCTATCTCACTGTAGGCCAGCGAGCTCTCCCCAGCCTTCTTCTCTCCGCGCATCCCTACCTGATGGTCATCCACGAAAGCGTATGCGTCAAACCACTTGGCGGCCTCCAGCTCCTTGATGCTGGCCACTCCGGTACGGATCACCATCGGTTCCTGCGCATCGTCCACCATCCTCTGCGCACCCGCAGCATCATAACCGGTGATTATTCCCCAAAGGAAATCCGCGTACGGGTCCTCATCCATCCTGCGGCTCATCTGATTGAGGGAGATGACATAGTCCCGGCCGATATTCTCCGGTACGTCCACCACCGCCACATAGCGGGGTGCCACCTCTTTCAGCTGGGCCTCCAGCTCCATCGGACTCTCCTCAAAGCGCAGCACCACAGCATCATGGCGCTGCTGCAGGGAAGAGACCACGCCCTCCCAGGCCTCCGCCTCCCCGGCAAAAGCCGCCGGCGCCAGCACGGCATAAGGTTCAGAATCATTATGGGACGAAGAAGTGCAGCCGACAGCGGCGGCCGCAGCAAACAGGGCGCACAGAGCCGCCCCAAAAGGGAAAATCATCTTTTTCATGTCAAAGGAAATTTTCCCCAAATATAACAAGTTTTCGGTTCAGTATTACTGCTGCAGTGTCAACTTCAATTCAGGATCAGCAAGCAGTTCCTTCACAGTCGTATATGTGAAGTATATCTGCTGGGATCCGGAAACAGAGCGGGAATACAGCACGGTCAGACGCTCATCGTCGGAGAAGTCGTACTCGCCGAGGAGGGTCAGCACGTAGCTGCCGGTATTTCCACCGGCATAAGCAGTGACGGCAAAAGAACCCACCCTGGTGCCGTCGGACTTCTCGAGGGCAAAGAAAGGATTGGCGGTGCCGAAACCTCCCGTCAGTCCCTCGACGGAAACGGACCCCTTTATAGGCTGGTTGGTGACAGTCACTGCATCTTCGTAGAACGCGATGTTTCCGTCCAGCTCCGAGACGGTAATCTCTCCGGCAGACACCACCTTGTCCGTGAGCATCGGTATCTCGATGCGGGTCTCCGTCCGGGGATTGAAGGTAAAGATATAGCCGTCATGCTCATCGCTCCACTCGATATCTCTGGCACCGTCCGCAGGCCTGAGGGCATCCGTTTTCAGAAGAATACGGCACTTAGGGACGATATACTCCGGAACGTCCGCTGCGGTTATATCGGGATTAATGCTCAAATAGACATCCTTGCCCGTCCCATAGTCCAACCCCAGGGTCTTGTCCCTTTCGCCGTACTGAGCTCCCTGCTCAGTCGAAAGCTGCATGCGGAAACTGTATGCTTCGGGATTATTGACTCTGGTGACTATCGCGGATTTGTACCAATGGTCCCAATGGTCCGGTTGATCGTTGTCTGTATAGGCGGCCGCCAGACGGGCATATCCTGAGCTTCTGGCCGTCGTTGTGTAAAACGGTATGGTAAAATAGCCTTCGGGATCCATGGCATCCGATCCGGCTGTATAGATAAAATACCGTCCGGCATCCGGAGCAGTCTGCTCCGGTCCAAGATGCTCATTCTGCCAGTTACCCCCCTCGACATACCCCGGCTCGACGTTCTCATCCATATAGATACGGACTTTGGTCCCTTCCGGAGTACCGCCTTCGAGCTTGAACCTCAAATCAAACCTGTAACCCTTGACAGGGGGAATGGAGCGCTGATAACTGCCGGTCTGCGACTCGTAAATTATTATTTGCTGATCGTCATACTGACCGTCTATCATATTGATCTCACGCCTGATGGTCTTGAAGTAGTCCGCCTCCAGGAACCATTCGGGAGCATCATTCCCATAACCACCCACCAATGTTTTAAAATCGATCCTGTGCAGACCGGGGCCGTCAGCCTCGTAGACATACTTGTAGTCCCAGTCATAATCATACGTCGTGCCGTCCACCACGAAACTGGTCTCCTCCTCTATCACCTCCAGCTGCTGTTCCTGATTGAGCCCGAAGAGGTTGCTGGATATCTTGCACCTCACGGGGAAAAGCTCGGCAGGATAGGTCTCGGGGATGTTGAATACTATCGATATAGGCTGGTCCTTCTTATCCGGCACGGAGCTGGAGGTCCACACCGGAGTAAACTCGAACTCCTGCAGGTAGATGATGCGCACGGTGCGCACGTACTGCCCCGCCTTGATGCGGAGGGTTCCGTACTGGGGGTCAGAGGTCGTCCGGTTAAGATGCAGCTGAACCACTCCTTCTCCCGTACCTTCATCATACGTCACATCCGGCATTCCCGAAGCAAGACCGTCATTTGACACCCACTCGGCGGCAGGTGATGCCCCGGATATGCCCGTATCGTCACTATTCCTGTATGTAAACTGTATCTCATCGTCCTCCTGAGACGTGACAATCCGCGTTGTGCCTCCGATGACAGTCAGCGTAGTCTTTCCGTCGCCGACAGAGGGCAGGTCATCGTCGATGGATACCCAGACATTGTTGGCTGCGACCCCGTTCTTTGCCTCTTCAAAGGTGTCATAGCCGAGCGTAGTCGGAATACCCTTGAAGTTGAAGCGGTAACGGTGGTTGCGGACGACCGGGAAGGTATTCAGCTCTTCATCCACGATCATAAGACGGTAATACTTCTCCGACTTATCATCCTTGGATCTGATCTTGAAAATCACGCTGAGCGGGTCGTCCTCGCGGTTGGGATGCTCGAAAGTATAGAGCATGCCGCCCTCACTCAGTCCTACGATATCGGTGGGGTCGGTAGCCTTGATCAGGTCCTCACCGGAGCACATCGTCACGTAGTCGTCCGAATGGTCTGCTGCCGGAGGAAAATCAAACTGCCCGCTGCCGTTCGGATTGAACGGTGCGACAGTACCCTTGGCATAGGCGTTGACGATTGCGAAACCCAGTATTTCATAGTTATCTGAGAATAACTCCGTGCTGCCCTGAGGAGGTTCGGCTGAATATGCATACGCCACGGAAGCCTGGTTGCGGTACAGCATTATAGGCCCCTCTCCCGCCAGAACCTCGGCAGTCGGGGCTGCGTCCAGCTCTGTGCGTCCCCAGTAGACCAGCCGGCCGGAAGAAGTGGCGAAGCGGGTCATGACCTCCGCCTCGGAGAGATGCAGCAGCTCACTGTCGTCGATGCTGGCGGCGGCGTTGAAGTTGGCCACGAAATGGATCCTGCGCACGGTCCCGGGTATAGAGGAGACGGAAAACGTACCTGAGGCATTACCCTTTTCATCAACACCGCCATAGGTCAGCTCATGGGCCATCACCCTCCCCTCGTAGTAGCCGTTCCCGTCGAAGAGGAAGAGCCACAGACTGGATATGCGCTCTCCGTCAGGGTCGATGGCCTTGGTCTCCACCAAAGTCTGGCCGGGCACGGCAAAGCTGAAACGCAGCTCTCCGTCGAGGGGCAGCAGGTCCTTTTCCTCATCCAGGGACTCCGTACATGAGCCGAGCAGCATCAGCGCGGCCAGTCCCGCAACTATCAGTGAAAATATCCTTTTCATACTCAATTCTGGTTGTTGTCACTTACATACACGTCGCGGACACAGCGGACACGGTATTCATTACTATTACTATTCGTCGTCTTCACATGTTTATTACTGTCAAACGTGTCGTGAACCTCCACATAAGTGTTGCGTGAGGACACCCAATAATTTGGATTTGAATTACGGTCATCCTCAGGTGCTTCTTCATAATTCAGGATATGGCTCATCACGCCATCCACGCTGCCCGTATTCACTCTATCATCTGACTGATAGCGGATAAGGATACCGATCTCCGCAGCCGTAGGCAGACGCCAGTCGTTATACACAGTCTCCCTGCCGTTTTCATCCACAGCGACCTCGATGTAATCCCGGCACTGCGCCTGCGCTGTGCTCCAGGTCACGGCCGAGCTGTTGCCAAGCTGGGAGGCCAGCATAAAGGACGGCGACACGAAGCTGTCGTTGTCCCGCCGGTCCGGATCCACCACCCCTCCGTCCATAATCGGCCTGGCAAGGACATAATCTCCGGAGGTCGAGGTGACGACGACGTGGTACATCATATTGTTGGAGCCTGTAGACTTGTTGTCCGCCACCTTATATGCAAGTCCGTCACTATTTTCATAACCGAGTTTGTCCTGATCTTTATAATTCTCATCTATTCTGAATATCCGGCCTACCCTCCTCTCATTCTTTATATAGAACTTGGATTTCATATCTACTCCTTTGCCGATATTCCCGTTCAGCCCATCCCTAATATAGTCAGGGACCTCGACATTTATCGCATACTTCTCGTCCTCTTCTGCTTTGCTTGTATTATCATATTCCAGAATGTTCCAAGTGCTTTTCCACTCTCCCGTATAGTCTTCATTATTCAAATATGAATAAGCTCCTGCCACACCTGTAATATACTCCAGCGGATAATGCCTTACAGTCACCGTCCGCTCTTCCCCCTGCTCATTCTTCACTGTGAGAGTAAAGTACAGCACCGTCTTGTTCAGCGGGTCCTTGCTGGTGATCGTCATCGGGCCGTTAAGTGCATTTTCGCTGTAGGCATTTTCCACTTCATAATAATCATCATCACCACTATTTACGTTATAACGGTCTCCATACTGATTGTAGAAATAAACCTCTGAAACCGTTACTTCCGAGATAGGACTCGAGGAGGCGAAAATCAGCCCGTGGGTGGAGTAACCCTTCTGGCTGGACTCGGCCTCGGAGGTGGTAATGGTCACATCGTATTCGCTTAGTTCCAGATAAACAGGGTTTCCGGGATCCACATCCATATTCACGTCCTCCCAGGGAGCCACCTTGTAGGTGATATTCTCCAGCAGCTGCGGTTCGTCAGGTGTGGAGTTCCCCTTCGCGGAGATGACGGCGCGGACGGTGTAGTGGTGGTTGCGCTGCAGGTCCTGGGTCTCGCTGAGGGCACGGAGGGGGATTTTGTAGTAGTTGTCCTCGCCTTCCTTTACAGGAACGTTGACCAGCACGTAAGTTTCGTCAAGGAGGTCGGATGTCCAGTCGTTAGGGTAGGAATAAGAGATGAAGGGCACACCGTCAGCCACTACGACGGCATCGTCGGCTATGCTTGTCAGTCCGCGGTCATCCAGCTCGGAGTCCCGCCCGTCCATCAGCCATGAGCGGGTGGCGTAGTTGATCAGGCGGAATTGCGGAGCAGAAATCACCCTCTTTGTCTCTCCAGCGTCAGCACCTTCAAAACTCAATTCCTTACCAACCCTTATAATATCCGAATCTTCCCAGTTCCCATCGGCAGCCGCCTGCGCATACAGCGCCACCTCTATCCTGGCAGCCACTCTTTCGAGCGGCACCAGAAGAGTATGCACATCCGGACTTTCGGCGGGTTTCCAGCCCTCCTGCACACCGGTCATAGTGAATTTGCCCTCTGTGGCATCAGATATCAGAGCGGAATTGTATTCCAGGACATCCTTCAGTTGCTCCAGGGTGGTCGTATTCCCGAGCTCAGGGCTCTGCTGGGTACCGTCACCGTTCCAGTTGGCGATAACATAGACATCGCACACATCATGACCATCGAAGTGATTTCTCCAGATGCCGTCTATAAGCGTAATACCGGAGAGATCTACCGTTTGGTCCGCAGGAGACTCATAATAGAAGACCGGTTCCTGACCTTCAGCCGGATCCTGGTCGTAAATCAGCACACACAGATTCTCAACCAGGACACCGGTGCCGTCAGCCTTGGTAATCCTCAGCGTCAGGGCATCCTGGTTCTCAGGCGCAGGCTCTATTTCCTGCCTGGTGCACGAGAGTGCCGCCAGAAGGCAGCACATGGTCATTAAACAATATCCCGTTTTCATCAGTTGTTTCCTCCTACAGTTGATGTCTGGTCATAAGCAGCCGTACTTACCTGGAGTATCCGGACAGTATTGCTGGTACCTGGCACCGGTGTTCCCTGGTTGAAGTCAGGCCGCTCTTCCACGCCTCCTGTCACCTGATACGTGATATAAAGTTCCGTGGTGCGCACCGTTCCCTCCTCGTAGGCTCTGCGGGGCCTGACTGTCAGGGTGACGCCAGAGCCGCCTCCTACCCCGCTGTATTCGCCGATGAGCTCAAAATCGACCGGATTGGTCAGATGTGCAGTCCAGACCGCACCCGCAGGAGTGTCCATCTCAAAGCTGAACTGCGCCTCCCTGGGCTCATTGTCCTGACTGTATGCGGTGATGACATACTCTTCTGTGCCATGATTTGCCTTCTTGTAAAGAACCGGGGAAAATGTTCCGTTATAATTGTCCCTGAGATCCACCACCAGGTCCTCCACGGGATACCAGTCCAGTACATTGCAGTTGAGATACAGTCCGTAATCCGACGGCTCGGGGGTACCGATGCCGGAGATCCCGGTGACGTTGATCTTGTAGACGTTGTTGCGGACGATGGCGAACTCCATAGGTCCTATACTGTTGTCATCCCCGTCATCCGCGTGGTTGATCCAGTAGGTGTAGTAGCAGCGGCCACCCTCATAGAAGCGGATACCGTAATTCTCATAATTGCCCTCAGTTACTCCCGGCAGCCCGATACTTTCAAGAGAACTGTAAGCCTTTCCGTTGTACCAATAAAAATCGGCTCTGTTACCTTCACCGTCCATGCCGTCCGGGCTGTAAACCGCGGCAAATACTATACCTGTACTGTAATCATTGACACTGACGCCGGGAGCATCTTTAATCATCACATTTTCCAGCACATAGGAGACATAAGTATAAGTATCGTCCCCACTAACTGTCCCTTTTTGATATTGCTGGGTCCAGCCCTCACTACTAAAATATGTATTGAAATAAACATCATAATCCTGCTCGGCAGGCTGTGCAGCGAGAGTCTTCGGATTCAGTACATAATTTGCGGCGATATTATTTTCATTTTCCACCTTCTCTTTTCCCAGATATTCTATTTTGACAGGATCTGTTGTCAGGTCCTCCGTAACCCGCTTAAATGCATAAGTTTCTCCCTTATACCTGTTGACAATGTAAATACCCTCCATCTCCACTTTATCCTGGGTTCCGGGCACTGTGTAAATATTGTCAACGGTACAATCTATTCTGGCCACCATCCTCTCCAGATCGATGCTGACGCCCGCGGCAGTGGCAGGGGTATTGTTCTCAGCCTCAAGGGTAAATGAAGCAGGCTCGGCGGAGGCCATCATAATGCTCTGCACTGCTCCATCCTGAGCTGTCTTTATAAGGTCATCTTTACCGAACACCTTGTCCTGAAGGTCTGAAAGAGTCGCAATATCTGTTATCTCTGCCCCTGCATTGGCTATCACCACCACATCATAAGTCCTGCCGACCTCAAGCAGGTCGCTCACTTCCTCCGTTGCCATATACACCGCATCGTATTCCGTCCCGGCGCCCTGCTGCTGTAGAGTCAGCTGCTGCTTGCCGACATACAGATGCCTGACCGGTATATCCCCGTCAACGGAATTGAGGCCCGGTCTCTCTCCGCCTTCAGGATCACTGTCCCCCTCGAAGAAATACACATTGAGGTCATTGACCGTATTCTCCGCACCGGTTCCTGATTCGGAGCCGTCCCCGTACTCTCCGGGATTCGGGGACTTCACGACGGGCGCGGTGCCGGCCGACACCGCGATGTTGATATAGATACCGCCCGTCTCCGATTCCTCCAGAGCAGCCGGCAAGGACAGATCCTTCCGGCAGCCGGCGGCGGAGAGGGCCAGCAGCAGAACGACGACACTATATGCAATAGACCTTAGTGGCATGCGCAGTAACTTAAATATCCAGGTTCTGAATCCGTTTGGTCCAGCCCAGCACTCCTATCGTGAGGGTGACGTAGGACCAGTCACCGTCGACAAGGTAGAATGAAAGGCGGTAGTCATATCCCCTGTCCAGGAACTCCTGGGGCGAATAGCGGTGCAGCTCGTCATAGCTGGCCATGCTGCTGAGCAAGTCCGGCAGGTTGACATCTATGACGGTACGGCCACCGGCACGCTCCACGACTCTGAGACGGGCATCGTCCGCCGGATCATCGTGGTAGATGATGCGGGAGGTCATAAACTCTGCATGGGCCGTGACACCGCTTCCTTCAGAAGACCCGCGGTCCTCGGTATCCCAGGTGTGGAAAGGAGTGTAGAGCAGCTCGTCGGTCTCGTCGACCGAGTTGTCGTAGAGCAGGTAGCGGTTATGGTCGGTGATCGTGAAGTCGTAGTCGGCGGCACGGGACTCCCCGTCGAGGTCACGTACAGAGACGGAGATGTACTTGGTGTTGCGCACCAGCGAGAGATCGACCTCCGTGTAGCCGACCTGACCGACCGTCACAGGCTGGGGAGTCCAGGCATGCCAGACAGTGTCCAGAGGCAGACCGTCATGAACGATGGGTTTCGGGCCCCCGTAATAGTCAGTGTCCTGAGCCTCGAGGTCCACACGCACATAGGTCATGTAGTTGCCTTCGCCCGGCTCCGAACGGACAAACTGCGCTCCGGGAGCGGAGGCATCTCCGTCATAACTGTCCTGCTGTGCCAGAGCTATGAGATGATAGGATCCTTCAGGCAGATCGAGTACGAATGTGCCGTCAGCCGCCTCCGGACTCGAGTCACAGTCGACAACCTGAGTGGACACATACCGTCCCTGCCCGTCGAACACGTAGACGGTCACCTCGCCTACGTGCTCGTCGAACATGTCTGCTCTCTGCAGATTGTAGTCGTACCTGAAGTTCATCTGGACGCCATGCCCACACCCGCTGCGGTCATCGAATATGAGGCTCTTGCACGATGCGGTCATAAAAAGGGCCGCCATCGCACAGCCGGCAACGGCACAGAGCTGAAGTATGGTCCAGTCAGTCTTCATCTCGGTTAAAGATCTATTTCCTGCTTACGGACAGCCCAGGAAAGAACATTGATCTCGCAGTTGATATAGCTGGTCCTGGCATCCGCAGGCTCATCGGGGATCCCGGGGATCTCAGGCTCGCCGGGACCGCTGACGCTGTTGACTGTCAGCTGATACCAGTTGTTGCGGACTACGCCGTAACGGCCGAGATGTTTGTTTTCGTCATACTCACCCTCATCGGACACGCCGCCGTCCGCCAGAGGGGTCTGACCATCTTCAAAATGCCTGATAATCGAGGAATAGTAGTAGCTTACACCTTCCTGATAGTACTTGATGCTGTTGTCAGCAGCGGCAAGCAGCTTGTCGGCCTCGTCGTCTGTAGGAGCGCTGTCGTTGATTGTTATCAGGCCTTTCAACCCTTCCGCATCGGTAACTGCAGCTCCGTCCTTAGCGATGATTTCCACTGTCCCGGAAGGATGACCGAGGGTAGCCAGTACCCATTCCTTGAATTTTGTTTCAGAGTATACAGTGTTGAACTGGCCGGTGATAAGGAAGCTTTCTCCTTTGCTAAGTCCTGAAGGTGTATAAGTCGCGCGGATCAGTACGCCGGTGAGCTGCTTCTTGTTCATTACTTTTGCGATAGTGGTGTTCTCGGCGCAGTATGCGCGGCCGCCGACTGCGTTCCAGGAGGCGGGCTCGTCGGTGACTATATTGAATTCCGATGCAAGTTTTTCATCAGAGACGGCGTCGTTATAGTTGTGATCCTCTGCCCAGTAGATGCGCTGGGGAAGAAAGGCTCCCACAAACCTGTTGTTATCTCCTACCGTTCCGTAATTGTCAGCATTAAGCCACTGTTCATTGGTCTTCCTGACAGGGTAATATTTCCTGTTGGTGTTCTGAAGATACCAGCCGTCGATTTTAACCGTAGCACCGGCGAAAGTTCCGTCTTCGACGGTAAGGGTATTGTCAGTTGCATCCTTGCTGACTTCCAGAGTAACCTTGGCCTCCACCCTCTCCACATAGATTTTGTCGGGGGCGGCATTTTCCACATGGCTCTTCTCGGTATGTACGGTTACCGGTGTCAGGGTGACGATACCGTCAGTAGCGTCGTAGACAGGAGCGTTGGTCATCATGAAGCTGTTGGCATGGCCTTCCAGGGCTGAAGCATCGAGAGCCATCTGGAAATCTGCCATCGTCAAGTCCTCAGAGTTTCCATTCAGCGTCAGATCTCCCTCTGCATTCACTGACAAGCCGTCTACCGGGTTAAGGACTGCGAGAGCATAGACATTCTCGTTCGCCTCCTTTGCAGGGACCTCGACGGCACCGGTGACAAAGGTGCTGGTAATGTTATCACCAGCAGGTTCTGCGAAGATACCGTCCGCCTTATCGATTGATATAGCGTACTTGCAGACGGCAGTCGCTTCATCCGCACCGTAGAAGAATGCGATGTAAGCATTGTCCACCTTATACTCGGACTCATCTCCGTCATCAAACTCATCATTGGCCTTAGTGCCGCTGACAGTAGGAAGATTGAGAGAGAGGCTCACATAGCCTTTCTCCCCGTCAAAGGACTGTGAATCCTCACGGTCGAGAGACCGTTGGCAAGCTGTTGATAGAGCTGCTGCAAGCAGCAGTGCCATAAACTGAAACTTTTTCATTGTTTTGATTGTATTTGTATTGATTACTATTTATTGTCTGATTAATGCTTCAATCCTCCGATATCAGAGCTGGTCGGTTACCGCCATTAGCTGAGCCAGGTTGTGCTCAGCCTCCGGATTTCCGGCCTCTGCGGCAGACGACAGGTATACCCCGGCCCTGTCGTACTGTCCGTCGCATGCACATGCCACTCCGAGGATGTTCATCAGCCCGGGGGTGGAGGCGGTGGCCACATCGTCCAGGACATCTATCGCCGTCCTGAAATCTCCGTTTTCGAGAGCCTCCAGGGCAACTGCCGCAACTGCTGCCGGAGCGGCAGGATAGAAGCGGAGAGCTGTCTCTACGGCGTAGTTCCATTCCTCCGACCCTGGCTCGCAGGAGGCAGCAACCCCGAGGATCTCCGCCAGGTTGAGGTCCTGAGGACGCTCAAGGATGACCTCGCGGGCCTCTTCGGGAGTAAATGCGCGCACCTTGTATTCCACTCTGTAGGTGCAGTAGCGCAGGGAAGGATATATTGTGCTCAGCATCCAGCCGTACTCGGCGGGAGTAAGGGCAGCCCTCATGACCCGCTCGCACTCGTTGCGGTCCTGGGTATATGTGTCGATGATCTCTGTCACGTCACCGCTCCAGGACATTCCCGAGGCCGCCAGAAGTTCCCTCAGACCGTCCCAGTCCTCACCGCTCCACTCGACAGTGACCTTCGAGGGATCAACCGCAGTGTGGTCCGAGATATATGCCGCGAGAGCCTCCGCCCTGCGGCTGGACAGGTTCATATTGTATTCGTAGGTACCCTCGGGCGATGCGTGACCAGCCACGAAGATGCTGTCTATGCTGATATAGTCGCGGCCCTCGACCAGACCGATGGAAGATACCACGGTGTCGAGCATGGCGCGGTTGCGGCCCATCCCGGGGTCTATCCTGTATCCGTTCTGAACAAAGTCCAGACGGGCTATGCGGGTCTCGGCCCTGAGCTTCACGGGTTCAGGTACGGGGGCAGGGGCAGAGGTACGCCACTCGGGGACAAACTTCGGAAGCACATGGCCCATCAGGACTGCCGTCGAGTCCCCCTCGGCACACTGCACGCAGCCGGAGACACTCTCCCTGAGCTCCACACGGCCGTCGAGCATCCAGCTGCTGTAGGGCAGCACCGATACGTAGGCATACTCCTGAGCCCGGCCGTTACGGCGCCGGATTATGGCCAGAGCTGCGTCGCGGGCAGAATCAGGTGCATCGAGACGGTCCTTGCGCTCATATGCCAGATGCCTGGTACGGCCGTCCACGACCACCGTGCCGAAAGCCTGCTCCGTCTGTCCGTCTGCCGACACTATCCACGGTGTAAGGGACAGAGTGTGCTGGGAGCGGATCCTGGCACTGTCCAGTACAATATTCATGCTGAGAGTCACCTCACGGCCGTCCTTGGCCAGAGTCCCTGCCTCAAACTTTATGACGTCGAGATATGAGACGCTGTCCTTCTTTGCCGAAGCCGCCTGAGTCATGGCTCCGGAGAGAAGAAGAGCTGCTGCTATGATAATAGGTCTAAACATCGTCATCAGAAGATTAAGAAGATTATCGAAACGGAGGCCTTGGTAATGCCGAAATAGTCATCGTGCGCCTCGCCCAGGTGGGTACCGCACTCGACGCATTCGTAGATATCGTAATCGGAGCCTACGTAACCGGCACCGAGGGAGAGCTCCAGATTCCAGCGCCTGCCGAGGATCCACTGGTAACCGTAGCTGATGCCGGCACCGTAGTACCAGCCCTCATGACGGTTGGGACCGGGATTGCCGAAAAGGCCGAGGGGAGTGTTGACATTGCCTACGTTGAAGGCGCCGCCGTGGACATGCAGGCCGAAGAAGTGCCCGTTGAACCTCTCACAGAGCCAGTAACGGACCTCAGGCTGTACCAGGTAATGCTTCCACTTGCGGTCATTGTTCAGGTCCCATGCATTGAGATTGCCCGAGATGTCCATCGTCCATCTCGGAGCAAGACCGAACTCAAGACCGAGATTGGCCGTCGCCGTCGCATCGTAGAGCAGGTTGGTCTTTATGGCCATACCCTGAGCTTCCGCCTCCGGCCGCGGCAGGACAGCAACACCTATTGCAATAAGGATAAAAGCTCTTAAAATTTTCATATCCTGAAACAAACTTTTTCTTTCTTAAAACGTCAAAGCACTACATCCTGTTCGCGGACAGCCCGGGAAAGGATGTTGATCTCGCAGTTGATATAGCTTTCCCTTGCATCTGCCGGCTCGTCGGGAATCACGGGGATGCCGGGCTCGCCGGGGCCGCTGACGGCAGGCAGGTTGAAGGAAAGGCTGACATAGCCCTTCCCGCCGTCAGAGGGCCGGGGCTCACTTCGGTCGAATGTTTTCTGGCAGGCTGTCGAAAGAGACAAAAGATCTGCTGCTCGCAGCCGCAGCGTCAGAATCTGAGATTTTTTCATTATTCTTCAATAATAGTTAACTGTAAAGTTACAACGCCTTCCAGGATAAAACAAGTTCGAAATCCTGAATTTTTACC
>DVGV01000071.1 GCA_018712545.1 Candidatus Coprenecus merdigallinarum
AGGTCCCAGGAGATCTGGACTTTGGAGAAGTGCATAGAATATGCATGGGCCAACAACCTTAGCGTCAAGCAGCAGAACATAGAAGTCTCCCGCGCGGAGAATCAGCTGACCCAGGACAAGCTGGACTTCATCCCCAGTCTGAACGCATCCCTCGGACACAATCTCAACTGGGGCCGGTCCGTAGACCTGCAGAACCTGGAGATCATCCACAACAAGCTGTCCCAAAGCACCAGCGCCTCCGTCAACTCATCCGTATATCTGCTGGACGGACTGTCCAGGATCTACGGCCTGAAAAGCTCCCGGAAGAGCCTGGAGATATCCCTCCAGGAAGTCGAGAGGCTCAAGGACGAGATATCCGTATCCATCGTACAGAGCTATCTGCAGATTCTTCTCTCCCGCGAGATTCTGACTGCTGCGAGGGAGAGCTTCCGGTCCATGTCGGAGCAGAGGGACCGCACCGCGCTGCTGGTCGAGGCCGGCAGCCAGCCCTACTCGTCCCTGCTGGAGCTGGAGTCCCAGCTGGCCTCTGAGAGAGTCCAGGTAGTGACCGCCAGAAATCAGGTGACCACCAGCACCCTTGCCCTCCAGCAGCTGCTTGACCTCCCGTACGACAAGGACTTCCGTATAGCCGTACCCGATATCAACCTGACCATCGGGACCTACACCATGGACAGCCCCGACGACATCTATGCCTCCGCCCAGTCCATGCCGGTGATACAGAGCGCCCGGCTGGCCCTGGACAAAGGAGACCTGGACCTTAAGTCCGCCCAGGGGCAGTACTGGCCCAAGATATCCCTGTCCGCAAGTTACGGCACGTTCTACAGCTCGTCTTCATTCGCGCCAGACGGAAGCACCTACCCCTTCTTCGAACAGTTCCGCGACAACATCAACCCCTCCGTCAGCATAGGCCTGAGCATCCCCATATTCAACAACTGGAACGTCAGGACCAGCGTCAGGAACGCAAGGCTTTCCCGCAGGAGCCTGGAGATAGACCTGCGGCTTAAGCAGCAGAACCTCTACAAGGAGATCCAGACCGCCGTCACCGAGGCCGATACCTACTACAGGCAGATGGAGGCGGCGCAGGCCAACGTTGCCTCCATGGAGGAGTCATTCCGATATGTGGAGGAGAAGTTCAACGCCGGAGCCCTCAACGGCACCGACTACACAGTAGCCAGGACCAACCTATTCAAGGCCCGCTCGGAATACATCCAGGCCAAATACCAGTTCGTATTTCAGCTCAAGATCATAGACTATTACAAAGGCATACCCTTCACTCTATAACGCAGACCCGAGATGAAAAAGAAAAACAAAGGCTTGAAAAGACTTCTGATTGCACTGGCCGTCATCATGGCCGCTGTAATCGTTTACGCCATACTCCATCCGGAGCAGGGAGAGCCTGTCACTGTCGGGCATCCGGCACACGGCACCATAGTGGAAAGAATACCCGCCAACGGGAAGATTCATCCGGTGACGGAAGTGAAGATATCTCCTGACGTATCGGGAGAGATCATAGAGCTCAATGTGGAGGAAGGCGACCGCATCAGCCGCGGTGACCTCGTCATCAAGATCAAGCAGGACGTATACATCTCCCTGCGCGACCGGGCAGCCGCCACGCTCAACGCCACCAGGGCCCAGTACCAGCAACAGAAGGCCAGCTTCACCCAGGCAGAGCAGAACTATCAGCGCAACAGGCAGCTCTACGGGCAGGGCGCCATCTCCCTCCAGGAGTTCCAGGCTTCCACTGCCGAATACAATATGGCCAGGGAGCAGCTGAACGCCGCCGAATACAATATCGAGAGTGCCGTCGCCTCCCTCGATGAAGCCGAGGAAAATCTCACCAAGACAGTCATCTACTCCCCGATAGACGGGATAGTGTCCAGCCTCAGCGTAGAGAAGGGCGAAAGGGTGGTCGGCACGTCCCAGATGGCCGGTACCGAGATGCTGCGCATAGCCGACTTCGAGATGATGGAAGTCCTGGTCGACGTCAATGAGAACGACATCATCCGCATCAGCAAGGGTGACACGGCTGACATCGAGGTGGACGCCTACCCCGGAAGGAGATTCAAGGGAGTGGTGACCCAGATCGCCAACTCTGCGAAGAATCTGGGCAGCACCGCTACGGCTCTCACCGACGTGACCAACTTTGAAGTGAAGATCCGCATCCTCGCATCATCCTACTCCGACCTGCTGGCTTCGGACCCGATACCCTTCCGGCCGGGCATGTCCGCCTCCGTGGAGATTGAGACCGAGCGCAAGGACGGAGTGATGACAGTGCCGCTGCAGGCAGTGACTCCGGACGGCTGCGTCTACGTCCTGGACAGGCCCTCCTCAACAGTTCGGAAAGTCCCGGTGGTCACCGGCATCCAGGACATAGAGAATATTGAGATCATATCCGGACTTGGCTCCCCTGACACGGTGGAAGTCGTCACAGGTCCCTACAGTACCATAAGCAAGGTGCTTGAGGACGGTCTGGAAGTCAGTCCGCAGACTACAGATAAAACAAAAGAAAATGAATAGGATACTGCTTATTGAAACAGCCACGGACGTATGCTCCGCCGCTGTAACGGACGGAGAGAGAATACTTGCCTCCGGGCACATAGAACAGGCCAGGAGTCAGGCTTCCCGGCTGGTCCCCATGATTCAGGACACCATAAGCCGCGCCGGCATCACGGTCAGGAACCTCTCTGCCGTAGCCGTAAGCTCAGGCCCCGGCTCCTACACCGGACTTCGCGTCGGAGTATCCACCGCCAAAGGCATCTGCTTCGGAGCAGACATCCCTCTGATCGGAATCGAGACTCTTGCCGTCATTGCCCGCGGCGCGATACGCGCCGGCATCCCCTGCGGCGCCCCCGGAGACACCGTCATCATACCCATGATCGACGCCCGCCGCATGGAGGTGTACACCGCCCTTTACGACACAGCCGGGAACAGGCTCACCGACACAGCCGCCGTAGTACTCACTCCGGAGACTTTCTCGTCCGAGCTGAATAAATACAGCCGCCTCGTATTCACAGGTGACGGCGCGGCGAAATACGGGGACATGATTCCGGAGCAGTACCGGGACAGATGCGTTTTTCTCCCCTCTCACCCCGAGGCCGAGGACATGGCCGTACCGGCTTACGCTGCGCTCCAAGAAAAAAGGTTCGAAGACACAGCGTACTTCGAACCTTTCTATCTCAAGGAATTCATCGCGGCCGACCCTTCAAGGAAACTCGAGGCCGTCCTGCATCCTGACCGTCACCTATAGCAGACGGCTTATCTCAGCCTCCAGCGCACGCATATCGAATACGTTCTTTGACTCGATACTGCCGTCCCTGGAGATCACATACATCGCGGGAAGCTGAGTGACATTGTAAAGCATGGCGCTGACAGATGCGCCCGCAGCCGGATCACAGACGCTTATCCAGGGCAGCTCCTGTTCCTTGACCTGCATGGCCCAGGCCGTCTTGTCCGAATTGAGCCCCACCTGGTATATTTCCAGGCCGCGGCCGCGGTATTTGTCGTATAGGATTTTCAAGTCAGAATTATAGACCCTCTGCTCTACATTGGACGCATCCCAGAACATCAGGATGACCACCTTGCCCCTGAGAGCTGTGAGGGACTGCTGCCGGCCGTTCACATCACTGAGGACTATCTCGGGGAAATCCACCTCCTCCGCCGAGGCCATCCTGTTCTGAATCTCCAGAGCGTTGAATCTCAAGCTCACCTCGTCAGCCAATGACACCAGATAGGGAGATGAGGGATACACAGTCTTGAGGCTGTCATATACCCTCTCCATGATAAGGGCGTCGGTAGCCTGGGAGAATACCGGCAGGCCATCGGAGGTCCTCATATAGAGAACCGGAATCACACTCATCGACTTGGGATGAGCGTAGATATATTTTATCGCATCCTGCTTGCATCTGACATAGAGAGCACCCAGCTCCCTTCTGAGACGGGAAACCTCCGCATGGTCGCCGCGTTCCTCTGCCGCCAGAAGTTCAGCTGTCCCGGCGTCGAACGCAGAGCTGAAAGCATTGATGACCGAATCCACCTCCTGCATCAGAAGCGATTCCTCAGAGCCCTCTACAGTAGCTCCGGCACCGTTCCAGGAGGCCGTCACGCTCACCCTGTCCCGGTCCTGCAGCAGCAGCGGGACGGTCTGACCGTCACCATAGGACAGGTAGATGAACTCCGGCGACCCGGCATAGACGCTCACCTCGCAGGAGGCTTTGCCCTGAGAGGTATAGAGTGTATCCAGCACCTGTATCTCATTCATTGCCAGACGCGAGACCACTACTTCCGTACTGTCAGGAGCACCTTTTACTGTAAGACTTATACGCGCCTCATCCCTTCTTCCGCACGTCGCAATAAGGGCTGTGAACAACGGAAGGGAAAATAAACAAATCCAGTAGTATTTCGATCTCATAGACTCAGAGCTTTGCATATTCCGCAGCGATGGAGGCCGCCAGGGCTTCGAAGCGTTCACCGCTCAGTGAAAGTTTCGTCTTCTTGAAATCCATATCCCCCTCGCTGTCCAGAGGCACCAGATGGATGTGGGCATGAGGAACTTCCATACCCAGCACGGCCACTCCTACCCTCTTGCAGGGGACAGCAGCCTTCACTGCCTTGGCGACCTTGCGGGCAAAAAGCTGCAGCTCCACGTAGGTCTGCTCGTCCAGGTCGAATAGATAATCCACCTCTTTCTTGGGGATGACCAGGGTATGCCCCTCCTTCAGCGGGTTGATGTCCAGAAATGCATAGCAGGTCTCCGTCTCGGCGACCTTGTAGGAGGGAATCTCACCCTTCACTATCTTGCTGAAAACTGATGCCATAATTGCCTCGGGATTAAAGTGAGATATCAAGTATTTCAAACTTGAGGATACCTGAAGGCACCTTGACCTCCACGACATCTCCCTTGCGCTTGCCCATCAGGGCCTTGCCGATCGGAGTACCGGCAGCCAGCTTACCCTCGCGGAAGTTGGCCTCGCTCTCGCCGACCAGGGTGTACTGGACGGTGGTGTTGTTGAGCAGGTTCTTCAGGGTCACCTTGGTAAGCATCTGGACGTGGTCGGTGTTGATCTTGGACTCATCGATGACACGGGCGTTTGCCACGAGATTCTCGAGTTTGGATATCTTGAGCTCCAGAAGGCCCTGGGCCTCCTTGGCTGCGTCGTATTCTGCATTCTCTGAGAGATCTCCCTTGTCTCTCGCTTCAGCTATCTGCTTGGAAATAACGGGTCTCTGACTGATGGCCTCAGCCAGTTCGGCCTTGAGCTTCTCAAGACCTTCTGCTGTCACATAATGAATGTCTGACATAATGTTTATCTTCTTATCTGTTTAATAATCAAAAAAAAGAAGAATCCCGCGCACATGTGCAGGACTCTTTCTAATTCTAATTTCAATGCAAAGATACGAATAATAATTAATCATCCAAATACTTCGGATGCATTATCTCCGAGTAAATGACCATATCCCGGGCATTGAAGCGGCGTCTGCGGCCTGGAGTCCGCTCCTGCACGGAGGTCTGTTCCGCCGGCACAGCCATCCCGGGGTCCGGTGCCGGCTGAACACGGACAGGCTCGGGAACCTGAACTTTGTCCGGAACAGAACTTACGGACTGCACTTCTTCTACAGGTTCCACGGGCAGGGGCTTTTCCATCAGATCGGGTTCCTCCACCGGATGCGGCAGATGGTCCCTCCTCCTCTTTTTCTTTTTATCGTTCTCAAAAATAGCGGGAAGTACGAATACCAACACCGCGATGACAATGCTCAGCCAGTCCATATAAAATTTACTGTATTACCATTACCGTGACAAATATAGTCAAAATATACGCAGATTATACGCAGAAGCCGAGAACAGAGCAAATTTACAGAACGGATATCAATTATCCCATCCGTAATCTATGATGTCACCGTATTCTTCAGTTATACTACTT
>DVGV01000004.1 GCA_018712545.1 Candidatus Coprenecus merdigallinarum
ATTGTAATGGCTTCACGGATTATCGCCACTTCAACCAAAACCCTTGTAACTCAATTCTATCACTATATCTTTCCGCATTTCACTTTTTTGTAGTAACTTTGCAAAACAATAAAGAAAAATATGGAGAACAGCAATAAAGTTTCCAGGAGAGACTTCCTGAAGATTACCGGTGTGGCCGGAGCCGCCGCAGTGCTTACAGCAGGATGTGCGTCAGACAAGAGCAATCGGCCTACCACGGAAGTGCCCAAGGGCAAGATGACATACCGCGACATCAACGGAGACCGCATCTCACTGCTCGGTTACGGCTGCATGCGCTGGCCGATGAAAAAAGCCGCCGAGGGAGAGAACCAGGAGATTGACCAGGAAATGGTGAACGCATTGGTGGATTACGCCATCGAGCACGGTGTCAACTATTTCGACACCGCCCCGACATATCTGCGCGGCTTCTCCGAGGACGCCACCGGTATAGCCCTCAAGCGCTACCCCAGGGACTCCTACTACATCGCCACCAAGCTCTCCAACTTCGGCGACCCCAGCCGTGAGGGCTCCATGGCCATGTACCGCCAGTCCTTCATCGACCTGCAGACAGACTACATCGACTACTACCTGCTGCACTCTATAGGCCGCAGCATGAAGGATTTCAACAAGAGATACATCGACAACGGCATGCTGGACTTCCTCGTAAAGGAGCGTGAGGCCGGCCGCATCCGTCACCTCGGCTGGTCCTTCCACGGCCAGCAGGAGGTCTTCGACAAGGTGCTGGCCATGCACGACGACATCCACTGGGACTTCGTCCAGATTCAGCTCAACTATCTCGACTGGAACCACGCCACCCCGGGCAACGTCAACGCCCAGTACCTCTACGGCGAGCTCTGCAAGCGCGGCATCCCCTCCATCATCATGGAGCCCCTGCTCGGCGGCCGTCTGTCCAACGTACCCGACCGCATCGCCGCCCGCCTCAAGGAGCAGGACCCCGAGAGCAGCGTCGCATCCTGGGCCTTCCGCTTCGCCGGCACCCCTGATATGATCCTGACCGTCCTCAGCGGCATGACCTACATGGAGCATCTGCAGGACAATATCCGCACTTACTCCCCCCTCGTGCCTCTGACCGAAGAGGACAAGGCCTTCCTCGAGGAGACCGCCCGTCAGATGCACGAGTATCCCACCATCCCCTGCAACGACTGCAAGTACTGCATGCCCTGCCCTTACGGGATCGATATACCCGGCGTACTCCTGCACTACAACAAATGCGTAAATGAGGGTAATCTCTCTGTAAGCAGCAATGACAGCAATTACCGTCAGGCCCGCCGCGCCTTCCTCATCGGCTACGACCGCAGTGTGCCTAAACTACGCCAGGCCAACCACTGTATCGGCTGTGGCCAATGCAACGAACACTGTCCCCAGTCCATCAATATTCCAAAGGAAATGCAGCGCATAGATCAATATGTGGAGAAACTGAAGCAGGGCACTCTGTAACGGCGCGTCATAAGGTGCGCCAGAACGGGCAAATCTTATGTTCCACTTTTTTCTTACAGATATCGTCAATGAAGATGAAGCCCCCGCCTCCGGCGCCGAGGTGCCACGAGGGGATGGTGCCTAAGTTCTTGGCCAATACCTTCACGTGCCGGGAGCAAAGACCAAAGACAATGAGGGCACCCTCATCTCCAAATTGCCGGTAAAGTCCGTACCCACCATCTGGTCCACATAGTCCACCAGTCTCGTTTCTTTCTGCAAAACAGAAGTAAGTCCCACTGAGACAGGCGTTATGGTCAGGTTGGTAAGATTTTTTCTCATTTTTTTGTTAAAATTTTTTAAAATTTATTTTGGATTTTGAAACAAAACTTCTACATTTGCAATCCCAAAACGGAACGCTTCCTTAGCTCAGTTGGTAGAGCACGACACTCTTAATGTTGGGGTCCAGGGTTCGAGCCCCTGAGGGAGCACGGAA
This sequence comes from Candidatus Coprenecus merdigallinarum, assembly GCA_018712545.1. Classification (GTDB taxonomy): domain Bacteria; phylum Bacteroidota; class Bacteroidia; order Bacteroidales; family UBA932; genus Coprenecus; species Coprenecus merdigallinarum. Next base: position 1,949 of record DVGV01000004.1, read on the forward strand.
AAAGCCTCTGAAGCATTTCAGAGGTTTTTTTCGTGCTCTCAAGGGAGCGCCCCTTCCCCCGGCCCTAATATGATATGATTATCCGCAAAGATACCCCGCATCCTTCACGTTGCTTTTTAGTTGAGTTGTATGCATTTGAATATAAGTGCTTTATCAATCTAATGATATTTTAAGAGGGGCGGATTATGCTCAGAAAGAGCCTTTTTGCCGTCACTTAACTTTTTGCGCAAAATACAAGACCCGGTCAATCAGGAGATTGCGTTATAACTAAAAAGCAACGTGAACAACGGGGTGACGCTCTGATGTTCTGATGCGGCAGACCGAAAGCCACTAAACCGATTAGTTGAAAAGACACCCCTGACATTCTGTAAGTCAGAGCGAAACCAACTAAACACAGTAGTTGCATGGAACATGCTACGCAGCAAGCCGTTTAAAACAACTATTCGGCTTAGTGAGAAACGGTGGTGTGTGTGTGTAGGGGGGGGCTGCTGCAAGGGTCTTTTCTCAACAAATTTACTTCGGGGTGCGCATAGAAGAAAACACATTGCTCATTCGTGACAGTCTCCATCAGAGCGGAAATTGTCAGCCTTGTCCGAATCTCAGAACGGGAATAGCAGCGGCAGGACGAAGACCATGACTACGCCCATGATGATCTGAAGGGGCAGTCCGACCTTGATATAATCCATGAATGTATACTGGCCTGCGGGCATCACCAGCGCATTGGGCGGGGTGGAGAAGGGCGAGGCGAAGCACATGCTGGCGGCTACTGTCACTCCGAAGAGCAGGGGCACAGGGCTGATACCCACCTGCATGGCGCAGGTAAGGGCGATGGGAGCCATCAGCACTGCCGTCACCGTGTTGCTTATGAACATGGTCATCAGGGATGTGGTGAAATATATGCCGGCCATCAGGACGTAGGGGTTGGATCCCAGGCCACCGACCAGAGCACCGGAAATCATCGCCGACACTCCCGTCTTCTCCAGGGCCAGGGACATGGGCATCATGCCGGCGAACAGCACGACGGTCTCCCAGTTGATAGTCTTGTAGGCGGCCTCCACACTGCGGAAGCAGCCGGTCAGTATCATCAGCACGGCGGCTATCAGCACAGCGGTCACAGGCTCCACCTTGATGAAGTCGAAAACCATCATGGCTATCATCAGCAGCATTATCAGAGCGGCCACCGGTGCCTTGTAGTCCAGCGTCACCCTGGCCGCCTGCTCCATCGGCTGTCCCAGCACCACCCAGTCGGCGTCCTCGCGGCTCAGGCGCCCGATATCCTCCCAGGCGCCCTGCACCAGAAGCACGTCCCCGCCATGAAGCTTCTCCTTACCGAGATCATGGAGGATATAGTCCTTTTTGCGGCGGATACCCAGCACATTGACATTGAACTTGTCCCGGAAGCCGGCTTCCTTGACCGTACGGCCGATGATGGTGGAAGTCGGCATTAGGACTATCTCCGCAATACCTATATCATAGAAATCCAATGTATTCCCGGCAGCCGTCGAAGAAGCGGCACCGTCCGCTATCTCCGATGAATGGCCGTCCATCATCTCCAGGGAAAAATCAGCGGCGAAACGGCTGACATTCTCCGCTCCTCCCGAGACATACAGCACATCTCCCTCCTGAAAGACCGTGTCGGACGAGGCCAGCTTCTGAGTCACCGTCTTGAGAAAACGGTGTTGGGAACCTTCTCCGCGGCGGACTTCCATCAGGTTGAGACCGTAACGGTTGCGGAGGTCAAGGTCCACGACCGTCTTGCCGGCCACATCCGAGGAGCCGGTCACCCTCAGGCGGAACAGATTGTCCGCAAGGCTGTATTCCTTCACCAGCTGGCTGAGGGACTTGCCGGAGGCAGCCCGGTCATCCTTCTTTCCTTTTTCTGACAGGAAAATCCTGGTGAGCGGCAGCAGCACCAGCACGCCTACCGCCACGCAGACCAGTCCCACGGGCAGGAAGGAGAAGAAACCAAGCGGCTCATATCCGGCTCCGGTAAGTGTATCCTGGATAATAAGGTTGGGCGGCGTACCGATCAGGGTCATCATGCCTCCCATACTGCTGGCGAAGGCAAGCGGCATCAGCAGCCGGCCCGAATTGACTCCGGCTCCCGCGGCTAGACTCACGACTATCGGCAGCATCAGCGCGACCGTACCGGTATTGCTCACGAAAGCTCCTATCGCCGATGTGACGATCATCACCAGAAGGAAGAGCCGCGTCTCGCTCTTTCCCGCCAGTTTGAGTATCCTGGAGCTGATCATCTTCGCCAGACCGGTCTGGAATATGGCGCCGCCGACAATAAAGAGTCCGGCCATCATGATCACCACAGAGTTGGAGAAGCCGGAGAGTGCCTCTGCGGGAGTCAGTATATGACATATCAGCAGGGCGATCAGCGCACACAGGGCCACGATGTCAGAGCGGACCTTGCCCCATACGAAAAATACGACAGAAAGTCCCAGTATAATCAGTGTTGCGAGCATGGGTTAAGTTTTAATCATCAAGCTACAAATTTAATAAATTTGTAATAATTATCCTTAAATTTGAGCCATGAATTGCATTAGGACAATAGCCATGATTCCAGCCCGGTACGCCTCGTCCCGCTTCCCGGGCAAAATGCTCGCACCCCTGGGCGGCAAGCCCGTCATAGTCCGCACCTGCGAGGCTGCGGTGGAAATGGGACTTTTCGACAAAGTCTACGCGGTAACGGACGATGAGCGCATCCGCACCGCCGTCACCTCCGCCGGCATCCCCTGCATCATGAGCCGCCGGGAGCACGAGACCGGCAGCGACCGCATAGCCGAGGCCGTGGAGGGTCTGGACTGCGATATCGTAGTCAACATCCAGGGGGACGAGCCGTTCACCCGGAAAGAGGTCATAGAGCAGGTGCTCCGGCCATTCTACGAGGAAGGCGGAGAAAGCATCGACCTCTGCACCCTCAAAGAGAAAATGACCTCGCAGGAAGAGATAGCCGATCCCAACAACGTCAAGGTCATCACCGACGCCTCCGGATTTGCACTCTATTTCTCCCGCAGTCCCATACCCTATCTCCGCGACACAGAAAGCGGAGCCGGCCGATGGCGTCATATCGGCATCTACGCCTTCCGCCGCCAGGCCCTGGAGATGTTCGCCGGCTGGCCCATGGGAGAACTGGAGGCTGCGGAGAAGATCGAGTGCCTCCGCTTCCTGGAACACGGCCGCCGCATACGGGTCGTAGAGACCTCCGGCATGCGCGTGTCCATCGACACCCCCGAAGACCTGATCCGGGCCGAACGCATCCTCCAGGGCAAGTGACACAAAAAGAGCCGTGACTGACTCTGTCTCAATCACGGCTCCTCGAATTTCAGCGTATCAGAAAAACTATTTTCCCATCAGCTTCCTGATAGCATTGGCAAGCCTCTTCACGCCTTCCAGCATATCCTCATCTGATACATAGGAGAAGTTAAGACGCAGGGTGTTCTGGCCCTTGCCGTCGCAGAAGAACACCTCGCCGATGACGAAGGCCACGTTCTCCTTGATGGCGATGTCGAACAGGTCGCGTGCGTCCAGACCCTCGGGCATGGTCAGCAGCAGGAAGAGACCTCCGTCGGGACGGGTCCAGGTAACGCCCTCGGGCATGTACTCGGTCAGATACTGATGCATCAGGTCCCTCTTGTGACGGTAGAGTTCGATGGTCTTCTGGAGGTTCCTGTCGTAGTAGCCCTTCTCCATGTAGCGGGCGGCCACCTCCTGGCAGAAGATAGGGGTGCAGAGGTCTGCGGACTGCTTGGCCACGATGAGACGGTCGATGATCTCCTTCGGTGCGAGCACCCAGCCCAGACGGAAACCGGGCACGAATGTCTTCGAGAATGTTCCGAGCAGCACCACTCTCTCAGGAGCCATCGAGTACATGGTGGGATAGGACTCACCCTCGTAGCGGAGCTCCTTGTAGGGGCTGTCCTCGATGATGATCAGGTCGTGCTTGCGGGCCACGTCGATGATCTCCTGACGCCTCTTGACATCCATTGTCACGCCTGTAGGGTTCTGGAAGTCAGGGATGGCGTAGATGAACTTGGGCTTCTGTCCCACTGCGCAGAGAGCGGATACCACTGCCTCGGCCTCCTCGTCATTGCGGATGCCGACGGGACGTCCCTGATATGACCAGATGGCCTGGAGAGCGCCCAGATACGAGGGCAGACCGCAGAGAACGGTGTCTCCGGGGTTGACGAATATCCTCGAAATCAGATCGAGAGCCTGCTGGGAAGCGGTGGTGATGAGGATATTCTCGATGTCCACATTCACGCCCTCCTTCTCGTACTTCCTGGCGATCTGTTTTCTCAGGGCCACGCTGCCCTCTGTCGAGCCGTACTGGAGAATCTGTGCGGGCTTCTCGTTCATCAGCTCGTTCATGATCTCCTTGAGGTCGTCCACAGGGAAAGTCACTGCGTTGGGGAAACCGCCGCCGAAAGATATGATCTCGGGCCTGTTGGCCACGTTCAGAAGGTCGCGGATGGCGGACCTTCTCATGCTTTTAGCATTGTCGGATAAATAGTTTGTAAGATCGAGTGCCATAGTTAGTTTTTATATTGTTAAATTCTAAATTTTCTGACCCACAAATCTACGAAAATTGTAATTAAATTCAAAGTTAAACTTCAAATTTTTAAGAGCCGCTGCATTTTCAAAATTATTGCTAACTTTGAGAGCTTATCATATACATACAGATACTATGCCAACACTGAGACTGACCAAGGAATTCCGCTTCGAGGGCGCCCATGCCCTCACCGGATACGATGGAAAATGCAGGCACATCCACGGACACTCCTATATATTATATGTGACCGTCAAAGGGACTCCCTCCAATCCGGACGGTACCCCAAAATCAGGCATGCTGATTGATTTCACCGACCTCAAACAGATCGTGAACGACCATATCATTGACATCTTCGACCACTCCCTCATCCTGCGGGAAAGCTGCCGAGGGCCGGACACAGGGTGTCCGGCCCTTTTCCATGCTTCGGCGTTCTCCTGCGCCCGCCGGGAGGCGGGCCGTGCGTCAGC
>DVGV01000072.1 GCA_018712545.1 Candidatus Coprenecus merdigallinarum
CCCGTCCTAAAAGGGACAGTACTTAAAACAAACCGAAATCAATTTGAATTTTCTAGGAATGAATCATAGCGTAGCATGGGATAACTGCTTGGAAATCATTAAGGACAATATTCCAGAGAGCAGTTTCAGGACTTGGTTCGAGCCGATTCGGCCGGTCAAGATGGAGGACAGTACCCTGACTATCCAGGTTCCTTCCGGATATTTCCCCGAGTTTATCGAAGCCCACTTTATCGACATACTCAGCAAGACCCTGAAAAGGGTCATCGGTCCAGATGCAAAGCTGGTGTATGAGGTACCGGTGGTTAAGGACGCCACTGTGCGCTACCCTGCCGCCAAACCCACATCAGGAATCAGCAATCCGGACATCGCCCTGCCCAAGGAGAAAGTACAGAAAATCGAGGACCCCTACATCATTCCAGGCATCAAGGGCATCACCGTAAACCCGAACCTCAATCCCAACTATTCTTTCGACAACCTCATCGAAGGAGACTGCAACCGACTCGGCCGCGCCGCCGGCATGGCTATCGCAGACCACCCCGGCAGCACCGCCTACAATCCTTTTTTTGTATACGGAGGTCCCGGACTCGGCAAGACCCATCTGGCCCAGGCCATAGGTATAGACATAAAGGAGAAGTATCCCGACAAGGTCGTGCTCTATGTGACCGCCAACCATTTTCAGACCCATTACATGGACGCGGTCATAAAGAATGCAGTAACAGATTTCCTGCACTACTATCAGTCGATGGACGTACTCATCATAGATGATGTTCAGGAATTCGCCGACAAACCCGGTACTCAGAACGCCTTCTTCCAGATATTCAACTATCTGCATCAACTGGGCAAGCAGCTGATATTCACCTCGGACAGAGCCCCTGTAAACCTGCAGGGCCTCGAGCAGAGACTCCTGTCACGATTCAAATGGGGTCTGACAACAGAGCTGCTGCCGCCTGACATGGACACACGCGTCGCCATTCTCAAGGCCAAGAGCTTTAAGGAAGGCATCATCCTGAACGACGACATCATACACTACATCGCCTCCAAAGTCACGGACAATGTGCGGGAGCTGGAAGGGACCCTCGCGTCACTGATGGCACACGCAACCCTTACCAAAAAGAAAATAACACTGCAGCTGGCCCAGGAAGTACTGGAGAAGATAGTGACAGTCAACCGCAGCGAGGTCTCAGTAGAAAAGATACGCAATACCGTCAGCGACTACTTCGGCATCACCAACGAGCTTATGCTCTCCAACACCCGCAAGAGGGAAATAGTCCAGGCCCGCCAGATAGCCATGTACCTCTGCCGCAACATGACAGGCAAGTCCCTGACCGCAATCGGTGCCGAACTCGGTGGCAAGAACCACGCCACCGTCCTCCACGCCTGCGAGACAGTGGGTGACCTGATGGCCACGGACCGCTCCTTCAAGCAGTACGTGACGGACATCGAGAAAAGACTGAGATCAAACATCTAAACATCATAAAGCCATGACTTCAGCACAAGTTCTCTCCCACTTCCGCGAGATTATGACCATCCCGCGCGAATCGGGACACGAGGAGCACATCATCGCTTACCTCCAGAAGTTCGCCGCCGACCGCGGCATGGACTGCAGGACCGATGAGGCCGGCAATGTCCTCATCACCATACCCGCCACCCCAGGCCGGGAGAACGCCCCGACCCTCATCCTCCAGAGCCATTCCGACATGGTCTGCGAGAAGAACAGCGGGGTCGAGCACGATTTCTCCAAGGACCCCATCAAGGCAGTGGTGGAGGACGGATGGCTGATAGCCAAGGACACTACTCTCGGAGCCGACTGCGGCATAGGCATCGCGGCCCAGCTGGCCGTACTGGAGGACAAGGAACTGCCTCACGGCAGGATTGAGTGCCTCTTCACCACCTCGGAAGAGACCGGACTCGACGGAGCCTTCGCCCTTAAACCGGACTTCCTCACCGGCAGCATCCTGATCAACCTCGACTCGGAGGATGAGGGCGAGCTGTTCATCGGCTGCGCCGGAGGCATCGACACCACAGCGAAATTCCACTACACCCCTGTACCCGTACCCGCCGGTAAGGTCTGTGTCAAGGCCGGATTCTGCGGCGGCATCGGCGGACACAGCGGGGACGACATAGACAAGGGCCGTTCCAACGCCGTACAGTCCCTCGCACGGCTGCTCTTCCGCGTATGGAGCGAGGTTCCCTCCGTCCTCTGCTCGATAGACGGAGGCAACAAGCGCAACGCCATCGCCCGCGAGGCTTCGGCCGTAATAGCCGTGAACCCCGGGGATGCATTTACTGTCAAGAACATACTGGAAGAGATACTGGCCGAACTGAAGGACGAATACTCAGTAACCGACCCTGACATCGCCTCCGTATGGGAGGAGAACCTGCCCGTACCGTCAGAGGCCATAGACGACAGCACAGCCTTTAACCTCATCCGCGCCCTGCACGCCGTACCCCACGGAGTGATGGCCATGAGCGCAGAGGTCAAGGGTCTGGTGGAGACATCCTCCAACCTCGCCTCGGTCAAGATGCAGGAAGGCAGCATCATCCGCGTAGGCACCAGCCAGCGCAGCTCGACCAACTCCGCCCGCCGCAACGCCGCCTCCCGCATCGAGGCCGCCTTCAGCGTAGCCGGAGCCGAAGTCACCCACGAGTCCGAGTATCCCGGCTGGAAGCCCAGCCTGAAGTCCCACATCCTCGAGGTCTGCAAGGCCTCCTACCGCCGCCTCTTCGGCAAGGATCCCGTAGTGCGGGCCATCCACGCCGGACTGGAGTGCGGACTCTTCCTGGACAAATACCCTCATCTGGACATGATATCCTTCGGTCCCACCCTCCGCGGAGTCCACGCTCCGGGCGAGAGACTGGACCTGGCCAGCCTGGACCGCTTCGTCCTGCTGCTCGAGGACGTCATCAGAGAATGTAAATAATCCTACAGTCATGAACGACAGACGTCATCTGCAGATAGCCCCCTCCATCCTCACCTCGGACTTCACCCGTCTGGGAGAGACCCTGGAGATGCTGAACTCCTCCCAGTGCGACTACATCCACCTGGATGTGATGGACGGAGTCTTCGTACCCAATATCTCCTTCGGTTTCCCGGTCATCCGCAACATTGCGAAGAAGGCCGCTAAACCCCTGGACGTACACCTTATGATAGTAGACCCCGACCGCTACATCGGAGTGCTGCGCGACGCTGCCCCCGAGTATGTCACGGTCCACTACGAGGCCTGCACCCACCTGCACCGCAGCCTGCAGAACATCCGCGCCAACGGCATGAAGGCCGGCGTGGTGCTCAATCCCCACACTCCCGTATCTTCCCTGGAATACATCGCTGAGTTCTGCGACATGGTCGTCCTGATGTCGGTCAATCCCGGCTTCGGAGGCCAGTCTTTCATCGAGAGCACCTACCGCAAGGTCGCCGAGACCAAGGAACTGCTGCTCCGCACCGGCTCGCACGCCCTCATCGAGATCGACGGCGGCGTCAACCTGACCAACGCCGGAGCCCTGCGTGATGCCGGAGCCGACGTAGTGGTGACAGGCAACGCAGTCTTCGCCTCGGAAGACCCCATTGCTACTGTCGAGCTGTTCAAATCGATATGATTCCGGACAACCGTCCTACAGCAAGTACCTAATTTCCTTAAAATAATACTTAGCCACCCGCCCGTCCTCATGTTCCACAAGGAGACGGGCGGTTTTTTTCTCCACCCCCAGTATTGCCCCGCGGAAGCGGACGGGGGTACCTCCGGTGAAATACTCCGTCTCCTCGAACTCCGAGAGCACTCCCCTGCGGTAGAGCAGGGCCTCATACTCCCCGTCCAGCCCGGGCACGCGGCCGTCCTCCCCTATTGCCCGGTAGAGGGAAAATATTTCATCCAGTACCAGCGGCAGCTCGGCATGCGGGTCGAGGGAAGGCAGCGGCCTGCGCTCCGCCGGTGCAGCCTCCTCCAGGGCGAGGAGGACCGAGGTGGGGTTGGGCAGTTCCGGAGGGAAGACCCTCTGATTGATATTGAGGCCGATACCTGCGATGCTCACTGCCAATGTGTCACCCTTGAGAGTGTTCTCGAGGAGCATTCCGCAGACCTTCCGGCCGTGGATGTAGATGTCATTGGGCCATTTGACCCTGACTCCGGAGAGCCCCTTGCCCAGGAGATAGCGGGCTATGCCCACGGCGCAGGCCTGTGAGAGGACGAACTGGTCCGCAGCCCTGAGCCCCAGAGGCTTGAAGAGGATGGAGAACATCAGGTTCTCCCCCCGGGAGCTCTCCCAGCGGTTGCCCCTCTGCCCCCGGCCGGCCGTCTGGAACTCCGCGCACCAGACCGTTCCGTCCTCTGCCGTGTCCTTTCCGCGCCAGGCGTCGAGATTGGTGGAATCGGTTATATTTTCCCAATGAATATTCATGGCACAATTTTTATATTATTATCTTTGCACGGCAAAATTAGAAAAATATTTATGACAGAAATCGACATCATAGCCGAGGCTATGCTTGAGAAGAAGGCGAAGAATGTGTGCGCCCTCGACCTGAAGAAGATAGGAACAGCCATCACGGATGCTTTCGTGATATGCAACGCGGACTCCACCACCCAGGTGGCCGCCATCGCTGACAACATAGAGGAAAGGATGATTGAGCGTGCAGGACGCAAGGTGGTGCGCGCCCAGGGCAAGGAGAACGGCTTCTGGGTGATACTCGACTACCTCAATGTCGTAGTACACATCTTCCAGACCGAATACCGGAACTTCTACCGCCTGGAGGATCTCTGGGCAGATGCGGACCGCAAGGATTATAAGGATGAACAGTAAAGACAATATGAACACCCCTCAGAACAAGAACACCAACAATACAGGAAACAACAACCGCAGGCCGGGAGGCACTCCCGGGCCCGTCCGCCCCATGCGCGGGCTGATGTGGGCCCTGTACGTCATCTTCGGCATCGCCATGATCTGGATAGTGAGGAACTACTCCGGTTCCGACCCTGTCAAGACCGAGTGGCTGACGGTCAAGGAGTCCATGATTCCGCAGGGCGACGTGGAGAAGATCACCTACGTCACCAACCTGCACCGGGCCGAGGTCTACATCCGCAAGGACTCTCTTTCGAAGTACGTCAACCGCTACTTCGGAGGCCAGACCCCCGCGGCCGGTCCCCATTTCTATTTCATAGTATCCTCCAACTTCAACGCCGAGGAGAATTTCGAGGAGGCCCGTCAGGAGCTTCCCGCAACCCAGCGCTTCACCATCTCCACTGAGGAGCGCAACAACTACTTCGGCCAGATATTCGACTGGATCATCTTCCCCCTGCTCCTTTTCGGACTGCTGTGGTTCCTGATGTTCAGACCGATGCAGAAAAATATGGGCGGAGGTCCGGGAGGAGGCGGCATCTTCAACGTCGGCAAGTCCCAGGCAAGGCTCTACGAGAAAGAGAATAATGTAAAAGTCACGTTCAAGGACGTGGCCGGCCTCGAGGAAGCGAAAGTCGAGGTAATGGAAATCGTGGATTTCCTCAAGAATCCCCAGAAATATACGGCACTGGGAGGAAAGATACCCAAGGGCGCCCTGCTCGTAGGTCCTCCGGGTACCGGCAAGACCCTGCTGGCCAAGGCGGTTGCCGGCGAGGCCGACGTACCCTTCTTCTCCATCAGCGGCTCCGACTTCGTGGAGATGTTCGTCGGCGTGGGAGCCTCCCGCGTGCGCGACCTCTTCCGTCAGGCCAAGGAGAAGGCCCCCTGCATCGTCTTCATCGACGAGATAGACGCCGTGGGCCGGGCCAGGAGCAAGAACGTGGGCTTCTCCTCCAATGACGAGCGCGAGAACACCCTCAACCAGCTGCTCACCGAGATGGACGGCTTCGGCACCAACTCCGGAGTCATCATCCTCGCCGCCACCAACCGCGCAGACATCCTCGACAAGGCCCTCATGCGCGCCGGCCGCTTCGACCGTCAGATACATGTGGACCTGCCCGAGCAGAACGAGCGTCTGGAGATATTCAAGGTACACCTGCGCAAGGTCAAGCTCGTGCCTGACTTCGACATGGAGTTCCTGGCCAAGCAGACCCCCGGCTTCTCCGGAGCCGACATCGCCAACGTCTGCAACGAGGCCGCGCTGATAGCCGCCCGCAAGAACAAGAAGGCCGTGGACCGTCAGGACTTCCTCGACGCCATCGACCGCATCGTTGGAGGTCTGGAACGCCGCAGCAAGATCATTTCCCCCGCCGAGAAGCGGACCATAGCATACCACGAGGCCGGCCACGCCACAGTAAGCTGGTGGCTGCCCAACGCCAACCCTCTGCTGAAAGTCACCATCATCCCCCGCGGCAACGCCCTCGGCGCCGCCTGGTACCTGCCCGAGGAGAGGCAGATAACCACCACCGAGCAGATGATGGACGAGATGGCCGCCACCCTCGGAGGAAGGGCCGCAGAGGAGATCATCAACGGCAAGATCTCCACCGGAGCCATGAACGACCTCGAGAAGGTCACCAAGCAGGCCTACGCCATGGTCACCTACTTCGGCATGAGCGACAAGGTCGGCAACATCTCCTTCTACGACTCATCGGGCAACTCCGGTTACAACCTCAGCAAGCCCTACAGCGAGAAGACCGCCGAACTCATCGACGCCGAAGCCAAGGGCTTCATCGACTCGGCCCACACCACTGCACTGAAAGTACTGCGCGAGCACATGGACGGCTTCGTCAAGCTGGCCGAGATGCTGCTCGAACGCGAGGTCATCTTCACCGACGACCTGGTCAAGATATTCGGAGAGCGTCCCGGCGGACAGAAACCCCAGAGCGTCAGCTCCGAAACCGCCCCTGCACCCGTGGCATCAGCAGATGCGGATGCCACGGGTGCTACTTCCTCCACCGCAGATATCGTAGAGCCTCATGAAGAACCTGCTGACCAGAACGCTTAGCGGGGCAGTCTTCCTGGCCCTCTTCCTGACGGCCCTGCTGTGGCATCCGGCCGCATACGCCGTGCTGTTCCTGTTCGCGGTAACAGTCATGATGACCGAATACCTCAGAATCACCGTAGGACCTCACGAGAAGGCCGCCAAGGCCATTGCCCTGATTACCGGAGCCCTCACCTTCCTGCTGTTCTTCCTCTGCTCCGGCTACGGCCTGGAGTGGAAATGGCTGATGGTGCTGCCGGTGCTGGTCTCCCTCGTATTTGTCGCCGTGCTGTATGCCCGGGAGGGCGAGGCCTACCGTACCACGCCTTTTATATTGACCTCCATAGTGTACATCGCCCTGCCCTTCGCCCTGACCGGACTTATCGTATTTTCCCCTGAAGGAGACTTCGACGGGAGGGTGCTGCTGGCAGTGATGATCATCATCTGGAGCTCCGACGTAGGGGCCTACCTGAGCGGCATGGCATTCGGACAGAAACACGGGCACAAGCTATTTCCTTCCATCTCCCCCAAGAAGACCTGGGAGGGGTATTTCGGAGGACTCGTCCTCGCCCTGGCAGCCGGATGGTGCGCGGGACATTTCTCCCTGGTGGACTTTCCCTGGTACCACTGCCTGGTCCTGGCGGTGCTGATCAACATAACATCTACGGTGGGAGATTTGGTAGAGTCCCAATTAAAGCGTAACTTTGGAGTCAAGGACGCCGGACGCATCATGCCCGGGCACGGAGGACTGCTGGACCGGTTCGACGGAGCGCTGCTGGCATTTCCGGTAACTGTCCTGTACATCACATTGTTTGAACTGTAATACAGAAAGAGAGTCATGAAGATACACAAGGAAGGAGCGGTCACGATACTTATGGCGATCGTTTTCGCCGTACTTCTCGGCGGGACGTCATGGTACTTCGGCGCCCCGAAAATCCTGTACTGGATACTTTTCTGCATCCCGATGGGATTCGCAGTATTCTTCATCTGCTTCTTCAGGGAGCCCAGGCGCAGGCCCGCGGGAGACGGCCGCAGGATCACTGCGCCCGCCGACGGAAAGGTGGTCATCATCCAGGAAGTGGAGGAGCCGGAGTATTTCCACGGCCGCAGGCTCCAGATATCGGTGTTCATGTCCTTCTTCGACGTGCATGTCAACTGGGCCCCTGTCTCAGGCACAGTATCCTTCTACCGCTATCACCGCGGCTCCTATCTGGCTGCCTGGCACTCCAAGTCCTCCACCAAGAACGAAAGGACGACCATCGTCTTCAAGAATGAGGACGGGACCGAGGTGCTCTGCCGCCAGATAGCCGGACTCTTCGCCCGCAGGGTGGTCTGCTACGCAGAATACGACAAGAAGTTCAAGGCCGGACAGCAGATAGGATTCATCAAGTTCGGTTCCAGGGCCGATGTCTTCCTGCCCCTCGGGACCAAGGTCAATGTATCCGTGGGAGACAAGGTCGTAGGAGCCGAAACCATCATAGCAGAGCTCAGTACTCCTGATTCTACCGACAGTTCAAATTTGAATATCAATCAATAACAGCATACACCCATGAAAAATTACTACCAAGCCAACCGCGAGAGATTTCTCTCCGAGCTGTTCGAGCTGCTGAGGATACCCTCCATCAGTTCCGACCCCGCACACAAGGACGATATGTACGCCTGCGCCCGCAAGCTCACCTCCCTGCTCAAAGAGGCCGGCGCGGACAGAGCCCAGGTATATGAGACGACGGGGCATCCCGTAGTCTACGCCGAGAAGATTATCGACCCGTCTCTGAAGACGATTCTGGTCTACGGCCACTACGACGTGCAGCCGGTGGACCCCATCGAGCTGTGGAAGTCCGCTCCCTTCGAGCCGGAGATCCGCGACGGAGCCATCTACGCCCGTGGTGCCAACGACGACAAGGGTCAGTCATTCATGCACATCAAGGCTTTCGAGTATCTGGTGCGCAACGGACTCCAGAGGCACAACATCAAGTTCATCCTCGAGGGTGAGGAAGAGATAGGCTCTCCCTCCCTGGCCAAATGGGCCGAGGAGCACAAGGACCTGCTCGCATGCGACATCATGCTCGTATCCGACACTACTATGATCGGTGAGGACGTGCCTTCCATCAACTGCGGTATGCGCGGCCTGACCTACATGGAGATAGAGGTCACCGGCCCGAACAAGGACCTGCACTCGGGCCACTACGGCGGAGCTGTGGTCAATCCCCTCAACGCTCTCTGCAAGATAGTGGACGGCCTCATCGACGCCGACGGACGCATCACCATCGACGGCTTTTATGACGACGTGGTGGAGCTTTCCAAGGCTGACCGAGAGCTGCTGGGACGCGCACCTTTCGATCTGGACGAGTACAAGCGGTTCCTGGACATCCCCGAGGTGGACGGAGAGAAGGGCTACACCACTCCCGAGCGCACCGGTATCCGTCCCTGCCTGGACGTCAACGGCATCTGGGGCGGCTTCACCGGAGAGGGTGCCAAGACCGTCATCGCTACCACTGCTCACGCCAAGATATCCATGCGCCTGGTGCCCAATCAGGACTGGAGACGCATCGCTGAGCTCTTCGCCAAGCACATCGAGAGCCACGTACCCAAGGGTGTGCGCGTGAAAGTGACCACCCACCACGGCGGCAACGGCTTCCTGATTCCCATCTCCTCCCCTGCCTATCAGGCCGCATCTAAGGCCATCTACGAAGTCTACGGCATCGAGCCCGTGCCCAGCCGCGGCGGCGGTTCGATTCCCATCCTGGCCGAGATGCAGCAGATTCTCAAGGCAGACCCGCTGCTGATAGGCTTCGGACTCGAGCGGGATACCATCCACTCGCCCAACGAGAGCTACCTGCTGTCGCAGTTCGAGAAGGGCATGGAGTCCATTGCTCTCTTCTACAAGTATTTCTAACAGCTGACAAATCATTGACGGGTGCCGGGAGACGCTGATTTTCCGGCACCTTGACTTAAATGCAATACCAAGATGAACTACACTGAACTTTACGACAATATCCGGCGCAAGGGCTCGTTCCTCTGCGTGGGTCTGGACACTGACCCGGAGAAGATTCCGGCCTGCATCCGGGAGCGTCACGGAGACGCCTCCATGCTGGCCTTCAACAAGGCGATTATCGACGCTACTGCCGAGTACGCCGTCGCCTACAAGCCCAATATCGCCTTCTACGAGGCCGAGGGCGTCGCCGGCTGGCAGCAGCTCGCCGAGACCGTCCGCTACATCCGCTCGAACTATCCCGACATATTCATCATCGCCGACGCCAAGCGCGGAGACATCGGCAACACCGCTGACCGTTACGCCAGGGCCTTCTTCGAGACCATGGATTTCGACGCGGTCACCCTCGCACCTTACATGGGTTCCGACTCCATCCGGCCCTTCCTGAAGCATTCCGGACGCTGGGGCATAGTCCTCGCCATGACATCGAATAAGTCGGCCGAGGAGTTCGAGACCCTGCCCCTGTCCGACGGCATGCCTCTGTATGAGCGCGTGATACGTGATACCGCCAGGAACGTGGATACCGAGTTCGGGGACTCCCGCGAGTGTCTGATGTTCGTCGTCGGAGCCACCAGACCTGAGAAACTGGCGGAGATACGCCGGTACTGTCCCGATCACTTCCTGCTGGTGCCCGGAGTAGGTGCCCAGGGCGGCTCACTCGAGGAGGTGGCCCGCCACGGCCTCAACTCCCACTGCGGCCTGCTGGTCAACTCCTCCCGCGGCATCATCTATGCCTCCTCAGGCGAGGACTTCGCCGAAGCCGCCGGAGCCGCAGCGGCCGGGCTCGCCGCACAGATGCACTCCCTGCTGTAATGAAAAGAATCCTATTCTCCATCGCCCTCTTCCTGCTGACTCTCCACTGCACCGCATCCGCCGCCCCGGAAGAGAGCTGCACTCTATGGAAAGGCCGTGGATGGGAGGGCCGTATCTCCCGGGACGGATGCCTGGATTCCGGACGGGCATCTCTCCTACCGTGCGGGGATTGACGGGGTGGAATGCTCATTGACCTATACCTCGTGGAAAGGGGAGCCGGCCCTGCAGATTACCCTCACCAACCGCGGACACGTTCCCTTTCAGCCAGTCAAGGCCGGACTCCGCTTAGGCATTGACACCTACATGGACACCTATCCCGAATGGTTCGGAAAATATTTCCCCACCCTCATGCGCAATGAGAAGACCCATTTTACAGGATACCTTCAGACCCCTTCCGGCCACACCCTCGGACTTGTATGCCCCCAGCCCGTGGCATCGTGGAGCGTAGAGTACAACCTCGGATATCAGGATCCCGCCCCTCACTGGTTCATGGGACACCGCATCGAATCCCTGAACATCGACCTGCTCAACGCACTGCCCCTGCCCTCCCGCAATCCTCAGGACCTGTGGTGCCTGCGTCAGGGTGAGAGCCGGAGCTGGACCCTCGTGCTCATCGACATTGAGGCCCCCGGACAGTTCGAGACGGAGCTCAGCAGCATCGCCGATATCCCCATGATACGTATGGAACGCACCGGATACGGGGCCGGAGAGACAGCCGTATTCGATGTTCTGGGAGACAGTCCGCAGGTCATTGTCACAGATGACTCAGGCAGACAGATGGACCTCGCGGTCGGGAAGGTTCCAGGGGCAGAAGGCGCCGTCCGGATAAGCTGTCCGCTGACAGAGACCGGACTCTACACCGTAAAAGCGACAGACGGGGACAGACAGGCCGAGGGAATCCTTACAGTACATGCCCCGTGGCAATGGATACTGGAGAGGGCCCGGGAAGGTGCCTGGAAATACTCCCAGAAAGCCACCTCGCACATCGAGAGCTGGTACGGCTTCCACTCGGCGTTCATTGCCGCCCGGTATTTCCCCGACAAGGAGCTGGACGCCAAGCTCACCGACCGGTTCGAATACCTTTTCAACCTGCTGCACGACACCGTAAGCATGCGGCCGCGGTACTACTCCTTCCGCATACAGAACACCTCCGGCACCATAGGCATGCTGGTGGACCGCTACCAGGCCCACGGAGACATCTGGGACCTGCAGCGGGCCTCGCGTCTGGCCGACTGGCTCATATCTGAGCAGCAGCGGGAAGACGGAGCCTATGTCAACCGCAACACCGTATACACCAGCGTCATCTACATCGCCAAGAGCATGATGGAGCTGGCCTTGGCCGAGCGGGAGGCAGCCGCCGAAAGGCATTATCTCTCCGCCAAACGGGCCGTGGACCAGCTGGTGGCCTCGCAGGGAGACTTCGAGACAGAAGGCGAGATGACCTTCGAGGACGGGATGATCTCATGCTCCGCCCTGCAGATCGGCATGCTGGCCCTGCTCACCAACGCCTTTATCATAGAGCATCCCGACGGGTCCGTCTCCGGCTACAACTGCACCGTCTCCCGCCACGGCGACACCCTCCGGGTCACTCCCGCTGAGAAACAGATTACCCGCCTTCACTGCAACCTGTCAGGACCCTGGACAGTCGTTTTCCCGGGCTCGGACACCGCGCAGCTGCCGGCAGGATACCTGGGCTGGCTGCCCTAGTCTTTCCGACGCAGGCAGTAATCAGCCGATGAGCTCGAGGGCGATGCGGCCGCGCTTGAGGTCGACCTCGATGACGCGGACGCGGACGTGCTGATGGACCTTGAGGACATCTGAGGGACGGGCAACCCTGCGGCGGCGGCCGTCGGGACCGGCGGCGCCCATGCGGGAGACGTGGATCAGGCCGTTCTGCTTGATACCGAAATCCACGAAGGCTCCGAAGTCGGTCACGTTGGTCACGATACCGGGCAGTTCCATGCCGGCCTGCAGATCCTCGATCGTGTGGATATCCTCCGCGAACTCCAGCACCTTGTAGGAGGCACGCGGGTCGCGTCCGGGCTTGTCCAGCTCCTGCATGATATCGGTCAAGGTAGGTATGCCCACCTCGTCGGACACGTATGCCTTGAGGTCTACGGCATCGCGCAGGTCCTTGCGGGCGATAAGCTCGGCCACGCTCACTCCGGCATCAGCCGCCATCTTCTTGACCAGCGGATAGCGCTCGGGATGCACGGCGGTATTGTCCAGCGGATCGGCGGCACCGGGTATGCGCAGGAAGCCGGCGCACTGTTCGAAAGCCTTCTCCCCCAGCCTCTTCACGTGAAGCAGGTCCCGGCGTGAGGCAAAGGCCCCGTGCTCGTCCCTGTACTCCACTATGTTGCGGGCCATGGCCGGACCGACACCGGAGACGTACGCGAGAAGGTGCCGTGAAGCCGTATTGAGGTTGACTCCTACGCTGTTCACGCAGTTCTCCACCACCTCGTCCAGACGCTCCTTCAGCAGCCCCTGGTCCACATCGTGCTGATACTGACCCACACCTATCGACTTGGGGTCTATCTTCACCAGCTCGGCCAGCGGGTCCATGATGCGCCGCCCGATGGACACGGCTCCGCGCACAGTCACATCGTACTCCGGGAACTCCTCCCGGCCGACCGGCGAGGCCGAATATACCGACGCTCCGTCCTCGCTCACCGAGTACACGCGCACGCCCTCCGGCAGGGCTATCTTCTTGATAAAGGCCTCGGTCTCACGGCCGGCTGTACCGTTGCCGATAGCGATGACCTCTATCTTGTAGGTCTCGACCATATTGGAGATCTTCTTCATCGCCATGGTGCGCTCATTGCGCGGCGGATGAGGGAATATCGTATCGTTGTGCAGCAGGGCGCCCTGAGCATCCAGGCAGACCACCTTGCAGCCGGTGCGGAAGCCCGGGTCGATGGCCAGCACCCGTTTCTGCCCGAGAGGCGGGGCCATCAGGAGCTGCCGCAGATTGTCCCCGAACACGCGGATGGACTCGATATCGGCCCTCTCCTTGGCAGAGCGCAGCGTCTCATTCTCTATCGACGGATGCAGCAGCCGCTTGAAGGAATCCTCCACGGCGTAGTCTATCTCCAGCGCAGCCGCCTCAGAGGGCGAGGGCTTACCGCGCAGCACCGACGAATATATCCGGTCCAGAGTCCGGTCCTTGTCCACATCCACCTTGACGATCAGCACCCCTTCCCGGGCCCCGCGCAGCACTGCCAGCACCCGGTGCGAGGGAGCCCGCGAGATATCCTCCGAGAATTTGAAATAGTTCCGGTACTTCGACGCCTCCTCGCTCTCCCCGTCCACTCCGGAAGCCACGTGGGCCGTCAGCCGGCCGTACTTCGAGTACGAGCGCCGCATCATCTCCCTCACCGGCACCGATTCGGATATCCATTCGGCCATGATGTCCCGGGCTCCGGACAGCGCAGTCTCCGCATCGGGCACCTGCTCCGAGACATAAGAGGCGGCATCCTTCTCAGGGCTCCTGGATTTGCAGGAAAATATCGCCTCTGCCAGAGGCTCCAGCCCCTTCTCCTTGGCCACCGACGCCCGCGTACGGCGTTTGGGACGGTACGGCAGGTACAGGTCCTCTAAAACCACCGGGTCCAGGCACTCCCGGATCTGTTTCTCCAGCTCCGGGGTCAGCTTCTCCTGCAAGGCAATGCTTTCCAGCACCGATGCCTTGCGCTTGGCCAGTTCCTCAAATTTCTCATTGTAATGCCTGATCTCCGCCACCTGAGCCTCGTCCAGCCCTCCGGTGCGCTCCTTGCGGTAACGCGAGATGAAAGGCACGGTCGCCCCCTCGGCTATCAGTTCGATACAATGCTCCACCCTCCAGGGCGCCACGGACATAAGTTCCGCAATATGATTTACATACAAACTTTCCATACAGTTGAAATTTAATCACATGACACGTCCTGCAGACGCTTGCGATAGGACGAGAAAATCTTGGATTTCGAGACATACCCGACATACCGCCCGTCCTCGTCCACCACGGGCAGATTCCAGGCCCCTGTCTTGTCGAACTTGTCCATCACACTGTCCATCCGGTCGGTGGAAAGAACAGTAGCGGGAGCATTCTTCATCAGGGTGTAGAGCTTGGTCGTCTCGTATTTGTCCTTATCAAACATAATCCCGCGGATATCGTCCAGACCGATGTATCCGCGGTATATCCCCTCGTCATCCAGTACCGGATAGAGGTTGCGGGTCGAGCGGGCCACCGCCTTGACCAGGTCCCCTAGCGTGTCATCCAGCCTGACCGAGGTAAAATCGGTCTCCACGAGGTCGGAGGTCTGAAGGAGGGTCAGCACGGCCCTGTCGCTGTTGTGGGTTATCAGGTCTCCGCTCTTGGCCAGTCGCTTGGAATATATCGAGAACGGCTCGAAAGCCCTCATGGTGGCAAAGGAAATGGTGGAGACCACGATGAGCGGCAGAAGCAGCGCATATCCCCCGGTAATCTCCGCTATCAGGAAGATAGCCGTCATCGGAGCCTGCATCACTCCGGCCATGAGTCCGGCCATGCCGACCAGGGCGAAATTGGCCTCGGGCACGGCGTGGAAACCCATGAGGTTGATGGTCCGCGCCAGTATGAACCCGGCGATACCGCCCACGATCAGGGTAGGTCCGAAGGTTCCTCCGACTCCTCCGCCGGCATTGGTGAAGGACATGGCGAAGACCTTGAAGACCAGTACCAGCGCAAAATACACCGGTATCACCCACTTGTGCTCGAATATCCCGGAGAACAGGGAATTCTCGAGAATCGTATCCGGATTGCCCTGCAGCATGTGTCCCAGGGACGAGTAGCCCTCCCCAAACAGAGGCGGGAAGATAAATATCAGCAGACCCAGCATCCCGGCGCAGAAAGCCCAGCGCTTGAAGGGATTGGAAATCTTCTTGATGCGGTCCTCCAGCGACAGGGTCGTCCTCAGAAAATACAGGGAGACCAGACCGCAGAACACCCCCAGCAGCACATAATAGGGCAGATTGCCCATGGCAAAGGGATCTACCGTACTGGTAAATGCGACCTCCTGTCCCAGAAAAAGATAGGACACCGTCGTTGCAGTCACCGATGACAGCAGCAGCGGCAGGATGGAGGACATCGATATATTGAAAAGAAGTATCTCGAGACAGAACAGGATGCCGGCCATCGGAGCCTTGAATATTCCTGCGACAGCTCCCGCGGCTCCGCAGCACAGGAGGATGGTCATATTGCGGTAAGATAGGCCGAGAGTACGGGCTACATTGGACCCGATGGCGGCTCCGGTATAGACTATCGGTGCCTCTGCTCCCACCGATCCGCCGAAACCTATGGTCACGGAACTGGAGAGCAGCGATGTCCACATATTGTGGCGCTTGATTCTGGAATTATTGCGGGAAATGGCGAATAGGACCTTGGTGACCCCGTGTCCTATATCGTCATGTACGACGTATTTTACAAAAAGAAGGGAAAGAAGCATGCCCACACCCGGATAGACGAGCAGCAGGAAATTGTGCCAGGAGACATCAAACCACCCGGTCAACAACCCACCTATCAGCTCGATGAGGGTCTTGAGCACTACAGCCGCGGCTCCGCTGCCCAGTCCTACGATGACCGCAAGGATCATCAGCATCGTCTGCTCGGGCTGATGCTTGAGCCAGATAAGCGGCTTAATCGTCCATCTGGTCATCCTCACCCTGCATCTCTTCACTGTTGTCAGGGAACACGCCACCTTCTATCTCAGGCACCTCGTCGATATCATCGTCGAAAAGATCATTCTCGGCCTTGTCGTAGTCATCTATGTCCACATCTATCTTCACCAGATACACGGCATCCGGGATATCCACCTCGACAGCATAAAAGCAGGATCCGTCCGGCTTGTCCACCTTGAAGAGGTCTCCCATATAATCCGCGTATCCCCTGGGATACTTCTCCTTGAAAGCCGCCTGAAGCTCCGCGGACATATTGTCATAACTTATAACTGCCCTCTTCTTGGGACGGGGTGCCGAAGATGATTTTGCATTCTGTTCCATATCTGAATTCCGATTTTTCTTAAAAACGGCTGCAATTATAATGCATTTTTTCTAAAAAAAAGAGATTTTTGGATTTTCTTTCCCGCGATATTCCTCTCCACGAATACAGGACGCCCGGACAAGTCCTTTCCGGTATAGAACATCACTGATGAGGCCGTCATAGGCGTAGGGGTGAAATCCTGCACCTGTTCCAGCTGTATTCCCCTTAGTTCCTTGTTCTTAGCCAGAGCCTTCATATCCTGCAGAGTGCATCCCGGATGGGATGAGATGAAATAGGGGACAATCCTGTACGGCAAGTGCTCTGCCGCCGCTATACGGGAGAACTCCCGCCTCAGAACGGAAAAGAAGGCAAACGGCGGCTTGGACATCAGCCTCAGCACATGGTCCTCCGTATGCTCAGGGGCCACCTTGAACCACCCGGAGGTGTGGTTGGTCACCACCTCCCTCAGGTATTTCTCCGAATACTCGTCGAGGAAGCCGTCCTTATCTAAGAAAAGGTCGTAACGTATGCCGCTGCCGATAAATGCCTTCCTCACCCCCGGAACGGCCGTAATCCGGCAGTAAAGCTCTAACAGCGCCTTGTGTGAATGCTCCATGTTCGGGCAGCGCGAAGGGAAAAGGCACGAGGGCCGGCTGCAGCGGGCACAGCGCGAGGCGTCCCTTCCGCGGAGGCCGTACATATTGGCGGTGGGCGCCCCCACATCGGAGATTATTCCCTTAAAATGCGGCATGGCAGTCAGACGCTCCACCTCCCGGACGATGGACTCAGGGCTGCGGCTGCGGATAAATTTTCCCTGATGGGCGGCAATGGTGCAGAAGGAGCAGCCTCCGAAGCATCCGCGGTGAATCGTCAGGGAGTTCTTGATCATCTCCCAGGCCGGAATGTCCTTCCCCCGGTAGCGGGGATGCGGCTGCTTGGTGAAGGGCAGGGCGTAATACGAATCAAGTTCTTCCGTCGTTTCCGGGGGAAATGGCGGATTGACCTGCACATATCCTCCGGGATAGGGTTCAATGAGGGTGGCGGCGTGCAGTCGGTTGGCCTCCCGCTCCTCAACATTGAAATCCTCGATAAATGCGTCCTTGTCGCGGCATACCCGCTCATAGCCGTGCAGCAGGAACATCCCCTCTCCGGCCCGGGGACATGGCCCCTCAGAGAAAAATGCGGTCTGCGGGATGTCTCTCAGGTCCTCCCCGGCAGCAATGGCCCGGGCGACGGCTGTCACAGGCCTCTCCCCCATCCCGTAGATGAGGAGGTCGGCCCCGCTGTCCACCAGGACCGAGGGGAACAGGCGGTCCGCCCAGTAGTCGTAGTGCGTCAGGCGGCGCAGGGAAGCCTCGATACCTCCGATGACCACCGGCACATCGGGAAAGAGCCGTTTGAGAATACGGGTGTAGACGGTAACGGCATAGTCGGGGCGGTGTCCGGCCTGGCCGCCTGGGGTATAGGCGTCGTTGCTGCGCAGACGCTTGGCGGCGGTGTAGTGGTTGACCATGGAATCCATGGCCCCGGAGTTGACCCCGAAGAACAGGCGCGGGACTCCCAGTTTCCGGAAGTCCCGCAGGTCGTCCTGCCAGCCCGGCTGGGGCACTACGGCCACTCTCCACCCTTCGCGCTGCAGGACGCGGGCTATCATCGCCGTACCCGACGAAGGGTGGTCGATGAAGGCGTCGCCTGAAAAAAGTATGATGTCGATGTAGTCCCACCCGAGTCTCTCCACCTCCTTGACAGAGGTGGGAAACATATAGGCGGACTGTGTCTGCTCCGTCATGGCCTACATCCTCTCGGGCAGACGGATTCCGAGGATATCCATGGCCTTGACCAGCACGGAGGCGATGGTGCCCAACAGCATCAGGCGGGCATCGCGCAGGGCCGCGCTGTCCTCCTTGAGAACCGGCACGTCGTGATAGTACTGGTTGAACTCCTTGGCCAGGTCGTAGGCGTAGTTGGCGATGAGGGCCGGGGACAGGGCAGCTCCGGCCTCGGCCACCTTCTGGGGATACTGGTTGAGCAGCTTGATGATGCTGATCTCCTTGTCGTTGAAGGCAGCGTCCTCAGCCAGCGCAGGGGTATATCCGGCACCGGCGGCCTTGCGCAGGATGGAACGGATACGGGCGTGGGTGTACTGGATGAAGGGACCGGTGTTGCCGTTGAAGTCTATGGACTCCTTCGGATCGAAGAGCATGGTCTTCTTGGGGTCCACCTTGATGATGAAGTACTTCAGGGCACCGAGGCTGAGCGTGCGGAAGAGCTCTTCCTGCTCCTTCCCGCTCATGTCGGCCAGCTTGCCGAGCTCCAGCGAAGTCTCCCTGGCGGTGTTGTACATCTTCTCCAGCAGGTCGTCGGCGTCGACTACCGTACCCTCGCGGGATTTCATCTTGCCCTCGGGCAGCTCCACCATACCGTAGGAGAGGTGGTAGATGCTGTCGGCCCAGGCGAAGCCCAGTTTCTTGAGTATGAGCTTGAGCACCTGGAAGTGGTAGTTCTGCTCGTTGCCCACCACGTAGACGTGCTCGTCCAGGCTGTATTCGGTAAATCTCTCGACGGCAGTGCCCAGGTCCTGGGTGATGTACACCGAGGTGCCGTCCTTTCTCAGGAGCAGCTTGCGGTCCAGTCCGTCGGCGGTCAGGTCGCACCACACCGAGCCGTCCTCCATCCGATCGAAGACGCCCTTGCGCAGTCCCTCCTCTACCAGCGACTTGCCGTGCAGGTAGGTCTGGGACTCATAGTAGATCCGGTCGAAACCCACTCCGAGAGCCGCGTAGGTCTCGTCGAAGCCGGCATAGACCCAGGAGTTCATCATCTTCCAGAGCTCCACTGTCTCAGGGTCGCCCTGCTCCCATTTCACGAGCATCTGACGTGCCTCCTGCAGGATGGGGGCCTTCTCCTCGGCCTCCTCCCTGCTCATGCCCTGAGCCTCGAGCTGCGCCACCTCGGCCTTGTAGAGGTCATTGAACTTCACGTAGAAGTCCCCTACCAGATGGTCGCCCTTCTTGCCGGAGGACTCCGGAGTCACGCCGTTGCCGGCCTTCTTCCATGCTACCATGGACTTGCAGATGTGGATGCCGCGGTCATTGACGATATTGGTCTTGATGACCTTGTGACCGTTCTCCTCCAGCAGCCGGGATACGGACCAGCCCAGCAGGATGTTGCGGATGTGTCCCAGGTGCAGGGGCTTGTTGGTGTTGGGGGAGGAATACTCGACCATCACGGTCTTTCCGGTGGAGGGCAGATGTCCGAAGCTGCCGTCAGCGGCGATGGAGCCGTAGACCTCCTTCCAGAAAGAAGGTGCGAACTTGATGTTTAGGAAACCCTTCACCACATTGAAGCCCTCTATCTCGGGAGTATTGGCCTTCAGCCACTCTCCTATCTCCTGGCCCGTGGCCTCGGGAGACTTGCGGGATGTCTTGAGCAGGGGGAAGGTGACGAGGGTCGCATCACCCTCGAACTCTTTTCTGGTCGCCTGGACCTGTATAGGCAAATTAACGCCGGAAGCCCCGTAGAGGGCTTCCAGCGCATTTTTCACCTTGTCTTGAATAAACTGTTCCTGATTCATATAAGGTTTTGAGTATAGATACTATTTGAGTCCTCTGTTCTCGAGGAGGGGATCGATGCCGGGCTCCTTGCCGCGGAAGTTGACATAAAGGGTCATGGCGTCGTCCTCACCGCCGCGCTCGAGGACTTCCTCGCGGAACTTGCGGGCCACCTCCTGATTGAAGATGTCGCCGGTCTCCTTGAATGCCTCGTAGGCGTCAGCGTCCAGAACCTCGGCCCAGATGTAGCTGTAGTAGCCTACGGTGTAGCCGCCACCGAAGACGTGGGTAAAGTAGGTCGAGCGGTAGCGGGGAGGTATCTGGGAGAGCAGTCCGCGGTCACCGAGAACCTTAGCCTCGAACTTGTTGACATCCAGGTCAGAAGGTATCTCGTCCATGATGAAGTAGTCCATGTCGAGCAGGGATGCCGCCAGATACTCCACTGTGGCGAAGCCCTGCCCGTACTTGCCGGACTTGTCGAGCTTGTCCACCAGTTCCTGAGGGATGACCTCACCGGTCTCGTAGTGCTTTGCATATACTTTCAGCACCTCAGGCTCGAAGGCCCAGTGCTCGTTGATCTGCGAGGGAAGCTCCACGAAGTCGCGGGTCATGGAGGCATTGCCCTGATATCTTACATCCTGGAGCAGGGACTGGAGGGCATGTCCGAACTCATGGAAGAATGTCTCGGTCTCGTCAGGAGTCAGCAGGGCCGGAGAGTCACCGGTGCCGCGGGTGAAGTTGCCGACGATGGTCACGATGGGGATGACCCTCTCGCCGTCCTTGTAGTACTGCTCGCGGTAGCCGCCGCACCATGCGCCGCCTCTCTTGAAGCCGGGACGTGCGAACATATCCATGAAGATGATGCCGAGGGTGGAGCCGTCAGCGTCCCTGCACTCGAAGGCCTGGGCCTCGGGATGGGGAACGGGAACATTGTTGAGCTGGGTGAAGGTTATGCCGTACAGACGGTTGGCTACGTAGAATATACCCTCGCGCACATTCTCAAACTTAAAGTAGGGCTTCAGCTCGTCCTCGGAGAGGTTGAACTTCCCGGCCTTCGCCTTCTCGAAGTAGTATCTCCAGTCAGCGGCCGTGAGCTCATCGTTGACGCCCTGAGCCTTGGCGATGGGATACATGTCGGCGAGCTCACGCTCTGCGGACTCCAGGGCGGGAGCCCAAAGCTGGTCGAGAAGATTGTAGACGGCCTCTGGGGTCTTGGCCATGCGGTCCTCGAGAACGAACTCGGCATAGTTGTCATAGCCCATGATCCTGGCCTTCTGGTTATATAGGTTAACCATCTCCACGATGATGGCCTTGTTGTCATTGGCATCATCGTTGTTGCCGCGGTTCAGATAACCGTTGAGCAGCTTGGTGCGGAGCTCACGGTCGTCGTCGAACTGGAGGAAGGGCATTACGCTGGCATTGTCCAGACCGAACACCCAAACACCGTCCAAGCCTTTCTCCCCGGCACGCTGGGCAGCTGCGTCGACGGCCGTCTGGGGCAGTCCGGAAAGGCCGGCCCTGTCATCCACCACCAGGGTGAAGGCGGCAGTCTCCTTCAGCACGTTCTGCTCGAACTTGAGCTGCAGTTCGGAGATGCGGGAGTTGATCTTCTTGAGCTCTTCCTTCTTGTCTGCGGGAAGGGTGGCTCCTGCTCTCTCGTATCCCTTGTATGTCTCGGTGAGAAGTCTCATCTGGTCGGGCTCGAGGCCGAGGTTCTCGCGGTTGTCATAGACGGCCTTTACCCTCTCGTAGAGTTTCTCGTTGAGGGAAATCTCGTTGAAATGGGCGCTTACCACGGGCGCCAGCTCCGTCTCGACGGCCATCAGCTCGGGAGTCGAGTTTATGGATGTCTCGCTTCCGAACACGGAGTACACACGGCTGAAAAGACCGCCGGCATTGTCCAGGGCCACGATGGTATTCTCGAAATCGGGAGCGGCGGGATTGTTGATTATCGCATCGATCTCCTTGTTGTGCTCCTCTATCGCCGCCAGAACGGCAGGCTTGTAGTCTCCTATACGGACTTCCTCAAAAGGAGGGATACCGAAAGGGGTAGTCCACTCTTCGAGAAGAGGATTCTTCCTATTGTCACATGATGTCATCATAAGTGCAAGTGTCAGGATAGTTGTAGGAAATAAAAATTTTTTCATATTGCGGTAAGGTATTGAAGGTTTGCTTATTGCTCAGGCGCAGGAAGGTCCTGTCTAGCCAAGATAGCTCTTGAGGAGCTTGCTGCGGTTGCTGTGCCGCAGACGGCGGATGGCCTTCTCCTTGATCTGACGCACCCTCTCCCGGGTAAGTCCGAATTTCTCGCCTATCTCCTCGAGGGTCATCTCCTGGGTGCCGATTCCAAAAAAGTCCTTTACGATATCCCTCTCGCGCTCGGTAAGAGTGGACAGGGCACGCTCAATCTCCTTGTTCAGGGACTCATTGACCAGACCGCGGTCGGCGTTGGGCGAGTCATTGTTGACCAGCACGTCGAGAAGATTGTTGTCCTCACCGTCCACGAAAGGAGCGTCCACGGAGACGTGGCGTCCGGACACCCTGAGGGTATCGGCAATCTTGTCACGCGGAATCTCGAGAATCTCAGCCAGCTCGTCCGGTGAAGGTGTCCTCTCGTTCTCCTGCTCGAACTTGGCCAGCACCTTGTTGATCTTGTTCAGGGAGCCCACCTGGTTAAGCGGCAGACGGACTATCCTGGACTGCTCTGCAAGTGCCTGGAGGATCGACTGGCGGATCCACCACACAGCATAGGAAATGAACTTGAAGCCACGGGTCTCGTCAAATTTCTCCGCAGCCTTGATAAGCCCCAGGTTGCCCTCGTTGATCAGGTCGGGAAGGCTGAGCCCCTGGTTCTGATACTGTTTCGCAACAGAAACGACGAAGCGGAGATTGGCCTTCGTCAGCTTCTCGAGGGCCGCCTGGTCCCCTTTGCGTATTCTCTGCGCCAATTCCACTTCCTCATCCACCCCGATGAGCTCCTCCCTGCCGATCTCCTGGAGATACTTGTCCAGAGAGGCGCTCTCGCGGTTGGTGATTGATTTTGTAATCTTAAGTTGTCTCATTATCTCTATTATAAACCTATTCCGTAGTAATAGAGGTTGCCGTCCGGATCGAAGCCTTCGATGAGCAGGGACCTGCGGGCCTTCTTCACCTCGGCGGCCACGTCCTGAGGCGATGCGACAGGATTGTTGTTGACATAAGTTATTATGAACCCTGCCTTAATGCCTGCGTCGCGGACCTTACCTTTATCTACAGAAGCCACCTTCACACCGGCCTTCAGCCCCAGTTTCTCCAGTTCTGCCCGGGGTGCCGGGACAAGCTGAGCACCGAAGAGATTGACATTACCCTGCTGGTTGTAGGCGTTCATTGCCTGCGTCTCCTCGCCTATCAGCGTTGTCTTGAGCCTGAGAATCTTTCCGTCGCGGGAGATTTCCAGATCGACCTTGTCGCCGGGACTGTGCTGGCTGATGAGCTCCTGCACTGCCGTCCCCTTGGATATCTTCGTTCCGCCGATGGCCAGGAGGATATCACCCTCCTTGACACCGGCCGCCTCGGCAGCACCGCCTTTGACTACCTCGGATATATATACGCCGTCGGAGGTGGAAAGTTTCATTTCTTCCTTCAAATCTTCTGAATTATTGAGCATCGTTATTCCCAGCATGGCCCTCTGCACTGAGCCGTACTCCCGGAAATCGGCGGCTATCTTCTTGACCATATTCACGGGGATGGCAAAAGAATACCCGGCATAAGAACCTGTCTGGGAGATAATTGCCGTATTGATACCCACAAGCTCACCCTTGATGTTGACCAGGGCTCCGCCACTGTTGCCCGGGTTGACCGCCGCATCGGTCTGGATGAAGGACTCGATCTTGAAATCCCGGTTGCTGCTGGGCATGGAACGGCCCTTGGCGCTGACTATACCTGCAGTGATGGTCGAGGTCAGACCATAGGGGCTGCCGATGGCCAGCACCCATTCGCCCAGACGCAGCTGGTCGGAATCACCCATAGGTATCACGGGCAGGCCCTTGGCATCTATCTTAAGCAGGGCTACGTCGGTGGCCGGATCCGTGCCGACGATATCAGCCTTGAATGTCTTGTTGTCACCCACTGTCACCTCGACCTCGGTCGCTCCGGAGACCACGTGGTTGTTGGTCACGATAAATCCGTCCTCGGATATGATTACTCCGGAGCCGGTGCCCACCTGCTCACGGGGTATCGTGTTGCCGAAACCGAAGAAGTATTCGAAAAGGGAGGAAGGTCCCTGAGGCTGCTCGCTCCTCTTGACTACCTTTACATATACGACTGCCTTGACCGCAGTCTCGGCCGCATAGGTGAAATCGGGATATTCCCCTGATATGCTGACATTCCGGACGACTGCGCCCGAGTCGGAATCCTGATACACATAGGTCTGTCTGCCGCTGTCCGAAGTCAGACGGACTGTAAGATATCCTGCAAGCCCTCCGGCAAGGACGGCTGCTAGAACGATTAACCAATTCTTCTTTCTCATAATACGTCAAATATTTTTGTGTTGTCGAAAAATAACTCAAAATATATGCCAAAATTTTTGTACTTTTGTGTTCCTAAAGTTAAAAATACAGCAAGATGAATTTCACAATATCCAGCACAGAGCTCTTACACGGGCTGCTCTCAGGACTGAGAGTAATCTCCAACAAGACAACCACCCCTATCCTGGACAACTTTCTCTTCGTCCTGAAGGGGAACTCCCTGGAAGTGACGGCCTCTGACTCCGAGACGACACTCAGGACCGTCATCCCCGTGGACGAGACGGTGGAAGAGGGATCGGCAGCCGTACCGGCCAAGATTCTTACAGACTCCCTCAAGGAGTTCCCCGACATGCCCATCGAGCTGCGGACGCTCGAGGACAACAACACCCTCCAGATCAGCTGGGCCACCGGTGCGCAGAAGATCCCGTTCTTCCCCGCCGACTATTACCCCGAGCTTCCCGCCCTGGACGGGCTGAGCGTGTCCGTGACAATTCCTGCGGGGACCCTGTCGGCCGGCCTGGGATACACCCTCTACGCGACTGCGGACGAAGTGCTCAGGCCCGTGATGAACGGCGTGCTCTTCGACCTCACTCCCGAGTCGACGTCCCTTGTGGCCTCCGATTCCCACAAGCTGGTGTGCTATAGCCGCACCGACATCCGCTCCGAGCAGAAGTCGTCATTCATCCTGCCCAAGAAGCCCGCGGCCATCCTCCGCGGACTGCTCGCCAAGTCCGACTGCGATGTCAAAGTGACATTTGACGGCAAGAACGCCCATTTCGAGCTGGACAGCTGCATGCTGGTGGGACGGCTGGTAGACGGCACATACCCCGCCTACAGGACAGTCATTCCCAAGAACAATCAGAACAAAATGATAATCAGCCGTTCCACCCTCCTCAACGCAGCCAAGCGCGTCTCCGTATGCTCCAACCAGGCTACATCGAGCATGAAGTTATCCCTGTCGTTCAACACTCTGGTCATCTCGGCCCAGGACACCGGATTCTCCATCTCAGCCCACGAGACCCTGCCCTGCCAGTATGACGGCGAGCCCATGGACATCGGCTTCAAATCCACGTTCCTGATCGAGATTCTCTCCAACCTGCCGTACGAGGAGGTATGCTTCGAGCTTGCCGACCCCGCCCGCGCCGCCCTCATCGTAGCCGCCGAGGACCATGATCCGGACGAGGACATCTGCTCCCTGCTGATGCCTATCCGCATTCCCAACTAATCCCTGAATAAATGAAACTCAATCTCAAGAATCCCATCATATTTTTCGACATCGAGAGCACCGGTCTCAATGTCGCATCTGACCGCATAGTCGAGATATCAATGGTAAAAGTACTGCCGGACGGCAGCACTGAGGTCAAGACCAGGCGAATCAACCCCACCATCCACATTTCCGAAGAGGCCACCCGTATCCACGGCATCCATGACGAGGATGTAAAGGACTGCCCTACTTTCAAGCAGATAGCGAAGTCACTTGCCGCATGGATGGAGGGCTGCGACATAGCCGGCTACAACTCCAACAAGTTCGACATCCCCGTCCTCTACGAGGAGTTCCTGCGTGCGGGTGTGGATTTCGATTTCCGAAAGAGAAAGCTGGTCGATGTACAGAACATCTTCCACAAGATGGAACAGAGGACCCTGTCGGCCGCATACAAGTTCTACTGCCACAAGGACCTGGAACACGCCCATTCGGCAGAGGCCGACACTATGGCCACCTATGAGATCCTGCAGGCACAGCTGGACAGATATCCCGAGACCCTGCAGAACGACATAGGATACCTTTCCGACTTCTCGTCCAAGACCAAGTTCGCCGACTACGCCGGACGCATCATCTACAATGACAAGGACGTACCCGTATTCAACTTCGGAAAGCACAAGGGCAAGCCCGTGGCAGAGGTGCTGCGCGCCGAACCCAGCTACTACGCGTGGATTATGAACGGGGACTTCACCCTCGACACCAAGAAAGTACTGACCGAGATAAAGGTCAAAGCCTTCGCCAAGTGAACATCCTGGTCTCCCCGCTGAGGGACGGGAGTTTCTATTTCCGTTCCGACTCTACGCTCATCCGTGCCCTGACAGACTTCTACATTCCCGATTATGTAGAGAGCATCTCGGCTGTCCCCGTGCTGTGCTTCCGCTCGGAACGCTCGGGCAAGGCCGTCCCTGTCCGGTTCGCACACCGGTACATTGGACCTTTCTCATGCGGTCTTCTGCTGAAGGCAGCCATACGCGAGGATATGGTTTCCCGTCCGGACCGTATTTTCGTGCAGAATGCACTGGACTATTCGACCGTGATACCGTATGAACTGCTGCCTTTGGATAAATTGGACGGCTACATCTGTCCTTCCAGGCCCTTTCTCATCAAAGTCAATGGCTTGGAACGCATCAGGATAGAACATACACCCGACATGCAGGAAATCAGCAGACGTTTCGGGGCTATCAGCTGCTACGCCTCGGTAAGGACCGGGGACATGCTCGCATTCGAGCTTGCGGAACCTGCGGCAGTAGCTCAGGGAGAACATCTCACCGCCCGTTTCGGAACGGGAGGGGACATCAGCATCGTCATAAGGTAAGACCGGCTATCGCCGAGCGGACAGCCGCGGCTGCCGTAGAAAATGCTATCTGCAGGTTATAACCGCCTGTGTCCGCATCAAGGTCCAACACTTCTCCGGCGAAGTACAGGCCCGGCACCAGCTTGGATTCCATCGTCTTTCTGGACACCTCCTTCAAGGATATCCCCCCTGCCGTCACCACCGCCCTGCGGTAGTCTACATAGCCTTTTATCGGCATTCTCCAGAATTTGAGCCTCACCGGAAGGTTCTGCACTGTGAGGGCAGGATCCGAGTCCATGAAGGGCTTCACCGCCTGTATGGGCAGATAATGGCCCAGGAACCTGGAAAGACTGACTCCAGGAACATACTCCCGCTCCACCCTGCTCTTGAGCTCCTGCAGCGTAACAGCAGGTTTCAGGTCTATGACCGCCTCCACCTTCTTTCCGTCCTCCAATGCCGCAACCGCCCTGCGGCTCACCCTGAACCCAAGGGCTCCCTCCAGTCCTCCATCTGTGAATGTCAGCTCCCCGAACTCCTTCTGCACCTCACCGCCGTCCACCAGAAGAGACAGGGATACATTGCGGAGGGTCAGTCCGACAAGGGAAAAATTGTACCTGGAAGGGACAAGCGCAGTAAGGGAAGGAAAAGTCCTTGTCACCGTATGGCCAAGACTCCGCGCCAGCCGGTAACCGTCCCCTGTAGAGCCTGTGGCAGGATAGGACAGGCCTCCGGTGGCGATGATTACGGACCTGACAGCCCAGCTGCTGAGCCTCATCTTCCCTTCAGAGTGAAGGGCCTCTACAACAAAATGTCCTGCAGGAGCCTTCAGCACTGCCACAGCCTGTGTATTGAGAAACACATCTATATTCGGAGCTCCGGATATGCGGGAGAATAGAGCGTTCCTGACATCCGCGCTGCGGTCCGACACCGGAAACACCCTCATCCCTCGCTCGGTCTTCGTTTCCAGACCCAGGACGCGCAGCTCATCCACGACAGCTGTATTAGGGAATGACATGAATGCCGGGCGGAAAAAGGACGGATCCGGATGGACATGTTCCCTGAACTCCTCCCATGGACGGACATTAGTAACATTGCACCGTCCCCTGCCGGTAAGCAGCAGTTTCCTGCCGCACTGGCCATTTTTCTCTATAAGAGCCACTTTAGCACTGCTCCCGGCTGCCAGCACGCCTGCCATCATGCCTGCGGCTCCCCCGCCGATTATGACTATATCGTAATCCATACTCATCCGTCGGTGTATTTTTATTTTCGCAAAATTAGAATTATTTTCTATATTTGCGTCCTCAAATCAAGCCTCTTTAGCTCAGCTGGTAGAGCAGCTCATTCGTAATGAGCAGGTCGTGGGTTCGAGTCCCATGAGAGGCTCAACTCCTTAATCTCCCAACCATGAACATAAGATTTATGATATCAGCCGTGACAGTCCTTGTCTCGGCTCAGGTGCTTTTCGCCGCACCCAAGACACGCACACTTCAGTCCCCGGACGGCAGACTTGCCGTTACAGTGGAGGTCAGCGACTCCATCGCCTACAGCATCGCATACGACGGACACACGTTCATCCTTCCCTCAGCTGTATCCATGACTCTAGCTGACGGAAAAGTTCTTGGACGTGAGAATCTTTCCTCCGTACGGTTCAGAACTGCATCGGTACGGGACTCCGTAGACACACCGCTCTACCGCCAGAGCCGCATAGAGGAGAGCTACAACTCTCTCGCCATAATGTTTCCGCGAGCCGGTTTTGCCCTCGAGTTCAGGGCCTACGACGAAGGCATCGCCTACCGCTTCTCCACATCCATGAAAGACAGCGTCACTGTTGTCGGCGAGGAGGCCACATTCCGTTTTGACAAGGATTACCAGGCATACATACCCTACAGTTCCAATACCAAGAACCCTTTCCAGACCT
Organism: Candidatus Coprenecus merdigallinarum; assembly: GCA_018712545.1. GTDB lineage: Bacteria > Bacteroidota > Bacteroidia > Bacteroidales > UBA932 > Coprenecus > Coprenecus merdigallinarum. Next base: position 29,198 of record DVGV01000072.1, read on the forward strand.
CCTTCGAGAGCCAGTACACCGTCTCTCCCCTGAGCGGTTTTGAGAGCGGACGGCTGTCCATCACTCCGCTGCTCGTCGCCCTCGACTCGGGCGAGAAGGTGCTCATCACAGAGTCCGATCTGGAGTCATATCCCGGCATGTTCCTGGGCAGTGAGGGCGGCAGCACCCTCCGGGGAGCCTTCGCCGGCCGGCCTACCACCTACGTGGACGGCTACAGATGCCAGGAGAGGATCTTGCGCAACTCCGATACTCTGGCCATTACGGCCGGAACACGGACCTATCCCTGGCGAATAGTATCCGTGGCTTCCGACGACACCGAGCTGCCGGTAAATAATCTCGTATGGCTGCTCGGCTCTCCCAGCCGGATTGAGGATCTCTCGTGGATCCGTCCGGGACAGGCCGCCTGGGAATGGTGGAACGACTGGGGCTTCACCGGAGTGGACTTCGAGGCAGGCATCAACACCGACACCTATAAATACATGATAGATTTCGCGGCCGAGCGCGGTATCCCATACGTTGTGGTGGACGAGGGCTGGTCACCCCGCACAGGAGGCGACATCATGAAGACGATTCCCGGATTCGACGTGGAGGAAGTGGCCCGCTACGGCAGGTCCAAGGGTGTGGGAGTACTCCTCTGGGCCGTGGGATACGTCCTCGACGACAAGCTGGAGGAGGCCTGCAGAACCTACTCCGGGATGGGCATCGCCGGCTTCAAGGTGGACTTTATGGACCGCGACGACCAGGAGGTGGTGGAGATGAACTACCGTATCCTCGAGACCGCCGCCAGGTATCACCTGGTAGTGGACCTGCACGGCATGTACAAGCCCACCGGACTGAACCGTACCTGGCCCAACCTGCTCAACTACGAGGGCGTCTGGGGCCTCGAGCAGATGAAGTGGTCGGATGAGGACATGCTCACTTACGACGTGACATTCCCCTACATCCGCATGGCCGCCGGTCCCGTGGACTACACCCAGGGAGCCCTGCGCAATGCTCAGATGAGGAATTTCGCGGCCGTCTACAGCGACCCCATGAGTCAGGGCACCAGGGCACACCAGGTAGCCATCTACGTCATCTTCGACTCACCCCTGACCATGCTCTGTGACTCTCCCACGGCATACGTGCGGGAGCAGGAGACCACAGAGTTCATCACGGCCATTCCCACGGTCTACGACGAGACCCGCGTCCTGGCCGGAGAGATCGGCAGATACATCATCACTCAGCGCCGCTCGGGCGACCGCTGGTACATCGGCGGCATCACCGGCACTGAGGCCCGTACACTGACCTTCACCCCCGACCTTCCCGAGGGCAGCTATACCTTCAGGATTTTCCGCGACGGAGTCAATGCCGCTTCACGCGGGGAGGACTACCGGATAGAGACCCTGGAGTGGACTGCTGGGCAGGAGCTCTGCATAGAGGCTGCGCCGGGCGGAGGATTCGCAATCATCATTGATAGAAAATATTAACACTTTAGTGACTGTTATCATGAAATCGAGACTTTACATTCCTCTTATACTCGTTGCCCTGAGCTGCGCCATACTGGCCATCGCCCTGTGGGTCGGCACTTCTGACGGGAAAGGCGGCAGCAGCTCATCCTCCGCCGTCCTGGACAACATCGCCACCCGGACCAGCATCCGTGCCTATACCTCCGAGCCCGTGGATGACGAGACCGTAACGGCCCTGCTCAAGGCCGGCATGGCGGCTCCCACGGCCATGAACACCCAGCCCTGGTTTTTCTACGTGGTGCGTGACCGGGAGCTGATGAAGTCGCTGGCCGAGGTGCTGCCGTACGCCAAGATGGCAGCCGACGCAGCCGTGCTCATCGTGCCCTGCGGAGACCGGGAGCGGTTCCTGACCGGAGAAGGCATGACCTACTGGGTACAGGACGTGTCCGCCGCTACCGAGAACATCCTGCTGGCGGCTCACGCCATGGGACTCGGGGCCGTATGGACCGGGGTCTACCCTGTACGGGACCGCATCGCCGATGTCTCCCGCATCCTGGAGATGGATGAGAACCACGTGCCGCTCTGCGTCATTCCCATCGGCTGGCCGGCTGACAATCCGGAGCCCAAGGACAAATGGGATCCTGACAAGGTTATCTACAGATAACAGGTAAACCTCTCCACTCCTTCCGAAGGAGTCAGGTAACTCCACGTACCAAAACGAGAAGGTGCCGACAGAAGTGGCTTTTCGCCGGCACCTTCTCTACAGCATCTGAATAACATCTCCACTCCTTCCAAGGAGTCAGCGGATAAAGACATACGCACAGTCAGCATTCAGCACTGTACGGATTAACTGACTGCGCACGTTGTATGATTTTCATACAATTTTCAAAAAATTAGACACTTTGCGTGTAAAAATTTTACAATTAGCCATTTTACAGAATTAGCTAATTTGTTATGTTTTAGCATGTTATGACTTTTGGCACAATTTTGGCTATATCTTTGAGACAGAAGATAATACGCTAAAACATGAAGTCTTTTCTCAGATTTATCTCCCGCAACAGCCTCTACACGGTGATAGAGGTGGCGGGCATGGCCATTGCCCTGGCTTTCATCATTTTTATCGGGACATACGTAACTCAGGAGAGCAGTTACGACACGTTCGTCGGCGAGGATATCTACATCGGTTCGGATTCGGAGTTCTTCGGTCTCAGCGGGACGATCAAGGGGTCGGTCGAGGGGCGCTATCCGGACATTGAGGCCATCTGCCGGCTGATCGGCACCAAGTATCTCAACGGGCTGGACCTGAGCACTTCGATAGGCGATGAGACCCTGGTGCAGAATGCCCTGTGCGTGGATTCCAACTTTCTGTCGCTTATCCCCGTACCAATGGTCTCCGGAGACAGAGGCAGTGCGCTTGAGGCCACCGGATCGGTCATCATCTCCCGTTCCTTCGCCGACCAATGGTTTCCCGATGGCAATGCCGTGGGCAACAGCGTGGACATCACAGCCGGCGGGGAAAAAGCCAGTCTGCTGGTCACCGGCATATTCGAGGATATGGAACGGACCGTGCTGCCGCAGTGCGATATGATTTACCGCCTGGACTTCTTGGAGAGATACGTTCCATATCTGACACGCAACGGCAACGGTACAACGGTAACCCTCTACAAGATACGCGAAGGAGCTGACCTCAGCACCATCAGCCGGGAGATTCTGGGAATATTGAAAGAAAGCGACGCTCTTTATATGTCGGGTATCTGCACGGAATACCGCCTGGTGCCTTTCAAGGAGGTGCACTACGGAAGCGGGGCCAATTACCCCTTCCCCTTCGAGAACATCGTAAACCGGGACATGCTGCGGCTCTTCACTGCCGCCGGAGTGCTGCTGCTGGTATTTGCCCTGCTCAACTACATCTCGCTGACCACAGCCCAGGTGGGATTCAGAGTCAGGGAGATGGCGACCCGCAGGCTGATAGGCTCCTCCCGCGCAGGCATCATCCTCCGCTACATCGGAGAGTCCTTGGCCGTGACAGCCGTGGCCTTCATACTCGGATTTATCCTCGCCGAGGCCACCTCCCCTCTCTTCAACACCCTCATCGGCAAGACCTACAGCCCGCTCGCGTCCCTGACCTGGGGCACGGCCGCCCTGTGGGCCGGAGTCATCGTGCTGCTGTCAGTCATCGCCGGCATCATCCCAGCCATGATGGTGTCGCGCTACAGGCCGATAGACATCGTCCGGGGCGAGTTCTCGAGGGCGAGCAAGATGATACTCGGAAGGATTTTCCTTGTAGTCCAGAACGTCGCCGCCATAGGAGCCGTAGCCATCTCCATTGCCATGTTCCTGCAGCTGCGCCACATGGTGGAGAAGCCCATGGGCTATACGAGAGACTCCCTTGTAGATGTGACTGCCTCCAACACTCAGAATCCCGACGACTTCCTCAAGGACCGGCTGAAGTCCCTGCCGTGCGTGGCGGAAGTGGGACGGACACAGAGCTGCCCGGCGGGCGGGCGCAGAAGTTCCTGGGGTATGGAACTCGACGGCAACCGCTACAGCGTAGTCATGTTTGACGGAGACACCACGGCGCTGCGCCTGCTGGGAGTTAGAGTCCTCAGCCAGAACGCAGAGCCTCTGCCCGGCACATTTTACTTTACCCGCAGGACTGCCGCCGCTTTAGGACTGGACATGAATACGACTCTATTCGAATATGACTACGGTGCCATCAACGTCTGCGGCATCATCGACGACCTGTGGATGGGCAACGCCAACTCCACCGACAACGACATGCTGATATGGACTGTACAGCCGTCGGAACCCCAGTCGCTCGGCAACATGATATCCCTGGTCGTGAAAGTCAACGGAGACCCGGATGATGCTGTCCGTACGATACAGGAATTCTACGCCCGTGAGAAACCGGACCTGAACGTAACCGTAGAGACCTACGAGAACATCTACCGCCGCACTTACACCGCCGAGGACCGCAGCCTCAGGATCACCGGCCTCTTCGCCCTGCTCACCATCGTCCTGACAGTCATGGCCATGGTTGCCATGAGCACCTACTACGCCCGTCAGAGAGCCAAGAGCACCGCCGTCCGCAAGATCATGGGCTGCCCCCGCTCCGAGATATACACCCATACGCTCGCCAGCTTCCTGTCCGCATCGCTGATTGCCGCTGTGATAGCCATTCCCCTGATTTACACCTACACAGGACGGTGGCTGCAGACCTACTCCTACCACATAGGCAACTATTGGTGGATATACCTGCTGGCGCTGCTCATCGTGGCTGCAATCGCGGCTCTCGCCATCACCTACAGGGCCGTGCAGCTGATGAATACCAATCCTGCCATTGCTCTTCGCAAAGACTGATTTGTGCCAGAAAAGGCAAGATGCTGCGTTGTCTTCGGTATCATGGCTCAGTCATTTACGCCAAGTAAACTCCTTCGCCATGAACCTTGACGCCTTGCATTTTGCCTTTTCTGACACAAATAGAGTTCGGCACGATTTTTTCAATGTCATACGGCATCAGTTATTAAACAGTTTTTAAATGGGTTTAGAAATTCTACTTATCGTCGTCATCGCCATCGCCGGCATGATAGTGCAGGGCAGACTGCAGAAGGTATTTGACAAATATTCCAGAGTGATGTTCCACGGAGGACTCACCGGCCGGGAAGTAGCGGAGAAAATGCTGCGCGACCACGGCATCCGCGACGTGCGGGTAACCAATGTCAGCGGCCATCTCACCGACCACTACAATCCCGCCAACAAGACCCTGAACCTATCCGACTCGGTATACAACAGCAACAGCGTGGCGGCAGCGGCCGTAGCAGCCCACGAGTGCGGACACGCCGTACAGCACGCTGAGGGCTACGCCTTCCTGAAGATGCGCTCAGCCCTCGTGCCCATCGTGCAGTTCTCCTCGATGTTCGCCCAGATAGTGATTATCCTGGGACTGATCATGATGACGGCCTTCCCTGCCCTCTACTGGATAGGTATCGCCATGTTCTTCATGATATTCCTCTTCAGCGCCATCACCCTGCCGGTGGAGTACAATGCCTCAGCCCGCGCCCTCGCCTGGCTGGAGCGCTCCAACACCCTCTCCACCATCGAGCTGGACCAGGCCCGCACCACCCTCCGCTGGGCTGCACGCACCTATCTCGTCGCCGCCCTCAGTGCCCTGGCCTCCCTCGTATATTATTTGGGATTCCGGCGTAGTGAATAATTGCGGTTTTTAAAAACGTGCAATTATTTAAAAACGTATAAATTTGATATAAGGCGGCTTCGGCTGCCTTTATTTTTGTAACTTTGTTCCATGTTTAATCTTTAATGCTGATGGAATATGGAAAAAGTGAAAGAAGAAAAGATCGGACAGACTCAGGAGCAGCAGCACAGGCAGGGTTCAACGGACAGCACCGGCACTGGAGAAAGAAAAGTCAGTAAGGCATGGGAAGCCGCTATGCGGCTAAAAGGCAGTGTTGTTATTCTTGATCCAACTCTGTACGAGCAATGAGGTACTTGATTGACACAAACATCGTCGTGTTCATGATAGGCGATCCTGACATGCTGGATGAAAATGTCAAAGCCTTATTATCTGAACATGATGCTATTCTTTACACCAGTGCCGAGTCAGCCAAAGAACTTGTGCTTGCATTCAGGAATAAAAGACTATTTGCCAAACGTTGGAAATCTGCTAATGACATGTTGCGCTCAATTGAGGACGAGTACAATATCCACATCCGCCCGCTCAACCGCGAGCATATATACACCTACGCAAGACTCCGGCTCAACACCCAGCAGGACCACAAGGACCCGTCAGACCACGTCATCATCTCCCACGCCATCACGGAGCACCTGCCGCTTATATCCAGCGACACCCGTTTCGGCTACTACCGTCCCCAAGGCCTCGACTTCATCCATAACCAGCGGTAGTTGCCGCTACAGATACTGCTTTGTGATAGAGCGGGGAGCGGAAAGTACACCGGAAGGGACGCCGGAGTAGAGCAGTTCGCCGCCGGAGCCGCCGCCGTAGGGTCCGAGCTCGATGAGCCAGTCGGCGGACTTGATGAGGTCAGTGTTGTGCTCGACGAGGATGACGGTATTGCCGGCCGAGACCATCGAGCGGAACAGGCGGCCGATATGCTCCACATCCTTGAAATGCAGGCCGTCCGTAGGCTCGTCGAGGATGAATATCCTGCGGCTCTGACCGAGGCGGGAGGCCAGCTTCATGCGCTGGAGCTCACCGCCGGAGAGAGTAGACAGAGCCTGATTCAGATGCAGATAGACCAGCCCGACGTCCATCAGCGGACGCAGTTTCTCCTCTATCACCGTACCGGCGAAATACTTCGATGCCACCCTGACCGTCATGTCCATCACCTGAGCGATATTGTACTCCCCGCGGATCTTATATTGCAGAGCCTCGGGCGAATAGCGCAGACCTCCGCAGGCCTCGCAGACCGTCTCCACCGAATCCATAAAGGCCATCTCGGAGACGATTACCCCCTTGCCGCCGCAGACCGGACAGCCGCCCTTCGAATTGAAGGCGAACCAGTCCGCGCTGACCTTATTTTCCTTGGCGAAAATCTTCCGGATGTCGTCGGCCACGCCCATATAGGTAGCCGGTGTGGAGCGGAGGGACGCTCCGATATTTTTCTGACTGATATACTCGATGTCCTCCTGCACCGGATATGCGTCCATCAGGCACTGGATCAGCGAGCTCTTGCCCGAGCCGGCCACTCCTGCCACGACTGTCAGCACGCCGAGCGGGAAGTCCACCGAGATGTGCTTGAGATTGTGCAGCGAGGCATCCTCCACCTTGAAGAAAGACTTGGGCTGCAGCGGAGCCGGATTGAAATCCGAGGTCATCTCCAGCATACGGCCGGTGTCGGTGCCGCTTTTCAGCAGACCATCGAGCGGACCCTCGTACATTATCCGGCCGCCTTCCATTCCGGCACCGGGCCCCATGTCCACGATGTGGTCCGCGATACGGATCATCTCCTTGTGGTGCTCGACGAGCAGGACCGTGTTGCCGTGGTCACGGAGCTTGCGGACCGAGTTCTTGAGCAGGGCGATGTCGTGGTTGTGCAGGCCGACGCTGGGCTCGTCGAGGATGTAGAGCAGGTCGGAGAGGGACGAGTTGATGTACTTGGCTATCTTGCATCTCTGGGCCTCGCCGCCGGAGAGCGTACCCACCGAACGGTCTAAGGTCAGGTATCCCAAGCCTATCTCCTCCAGGGCCTCAAGCCGGCGAAGCACAGCCTGCCTTATATCCTGGGCCAGCGGACTTTCGAGCATTCCGCCCGGCTGAGGCTCAGCCAGCCACTGACGCAGTTCCGACACCGACATGGCCGTCACCTCAGCGATGTTCTTCCCGTCTATGCGGCAGGTGAGCACCTTGGGGTTGAGCCGGGTACCTCCGCAGTCAGGGCAGATACCGGTGCGGAGCATGGGGTCCAGGACCTTGCGGTGCAGCAGGCCTTCCTCGGAGTTGATGATGCTGCGGTACATGCGGGGTACCAGGCCCTCGTATTTGGCCGTCTTAGGCCAGTTCGACGGAGGGTTCTTGAGGCGGATCTGGGGCGAATACAGGAAGAGGTCCAGTTCCTCTGGGGTGTAGTCGCGGATCTTCTTGTCGAGGTCGAACAGGCCGCTGTGGGCGTAGCGGATCCATCTCCAGCCGCCTTTGTGGAATGCGATGTAGTGAATCGTATCCTCGTCATTGAGGCTCTTGTCGAAGTCCACTAACTTATGGATGTCCAACTCGCGTATCTCTCCCAAGCCGGAGCAACGGGGGCAGCTGCCCTGCGGATGGTTGAAGGAAAATGTATCGGAATATCCTACGAAGGGCTGGCCGACGCGGGAAAAGAGGAGGCGCAGCAGCGGATGTATGTCCGTGTAGGTAGCTACGGTAGAGCGGGAATTGGAGGCCGGTTTCTTCTGGTCAATGACTATCGCCACGGGCAGGTTCTCCACGCTGCCGACATGCGGACGGCCGTACTTCGGGAGGTACTGCTGTACGAACGACGGGAAGGTGTCGTTGAGCTCGCGGCGCGACTTGGCCGCCAGCGTATCCAGCACCAGCGAGGACTTGCCTGAGCCTGACACTCCGGTGAACACCGTTATCCGATACTTCGGGATGCGCAGCGAGACATGCTGCAGGTTGTTCTCGCACGCATCGTTAATCGTTATGTATTCTCTGTCTGTCATCATTCGCCGGCCAGCACTTTTTCGACTATCTCGTCGACGGTGGAGCAAAAGCACGGTATGGCCGCATCGGCCTCGGACATGAAGCCGCGGGAAGCCATCGTCTCGAAAAGCCCGCGCAAGCAGTCGTAATAGCCGTCGGTATTGAGGATGAACACCGGCTTGGCGTGCTCCCGGAGCTGATGGCCGAGCAGCCAGCAGAACAGCTCGTGCATGGTGCCGTAGCTGCCGGGCAGGACGATGCAGGCCTGACTGAGCTCCGTCATCTTAGCCACACGGGACGCAAGGTCCGGAGTCTCTATCATTTCTGCGAGCCCCTGCGCCCGTACCTCTATCCGGCGGTCCTGCGATTCCTTCTTGCCCTTGAAATTCTTCGGGAAGACCCCGGTCACCCGACCGCCTGCCTGTATTGCCGCAGAAGCCATTGTCCACATTGTGCCTACCGATGCCCCGCCGTAGACTATCTCCACGCCGGCCTGAGCCAGACGGCGTCCGAGTTCAGAGGCATTGTCCGCATACACCGGCGAGTTGCCGGCCGCGGAACCTAAATATACCGTAACTTTCGAAAACATATCCTGTCTATTGTTCTATTTTATCCAACTGCAGATTCTCCACCCGATAGATGTAGAAATTGTACACATGCCTCCCGCAGCGCATAACCTTCACAGTATCACATCCCGACACACCGTCGAACGGCATCTCGGAAGGTTCGCGGAAATTCCGGCTGGAGGTGATGAACCAGCCGTCCTGGCCCTCCTGCAGCCCTCCCCTTTCCTGATTGATCCACCAATACTTGTGAATATCCTCCATAGGCCCGACACAGAGCAGCCTGACCCCGAGCGGCGAAGTCACGTAATAGTCGATATTGGCCGCCGGAAACCATTTATTGCTGTACACCGGATCATCCTCCGAAGCCCGTCCCCCGGCCAGAGCCTCCTCCCGGACCTCCGCAAACCCATCCCGGAGCTGGTCCCATCCGTACATATCCAGGGTAAAATCATCCCGGCCCATCCGATTGTCCTCCACGTGATGGTCCAACGGCACCACCCCTGTCCGTATCTCCACCACCGCCAGCGGCAGCAGCACCGCGGTAAATCCCACCGCAGCCGTCACCCACCGGCTCATCCCCTCACCTCCCCTCAGGGGCTTCAGGGCAGCTGCGGCGGCAAGCGGCACGAGGGTCACGAACGCAGGTCCGGACCAATGCGGCAGGGTCACTCTCTGCCACGACACCACCCAGAAAATCAGAATCAGCGGCAGTGCGGTCCACAGCAGCCAGGCCCCGGCACGGCGGTCGAAATCCAGACGGCGGCGCAGGAAGAGGACTACGGCGACAATGGTGAGGACAAACAATATGGGATTGTTATAGAAAAATTCACCGGCAATCTCCCTTCCGAAGTACTCCGGATGCAGCTGATGCTGCGAGACTACTCTCTCCGAATGGAAGGTAAAGCTGATGAAGTCGTTCTGCAGGTTCCAGACCAGCACCGGCAGCATGCAGGCGGCGGTAATCAGCACGGCCGCGTACAGTTGCCAACGGCGCAGCCATCTGCGGTCATGGAAGAGGATGTACAGGCCGGCTCCTGTCCACAGGAAAACGGAGGTGTACTTGGAGAGAAATGCCAGACCGCAGGCAAGTCCCGCAGCCAGCATCCACCGTCCGGAAGTTCCGGCGTCTTCGGTTATCCCGTTCCGCCCAAATGCCCGCTGGAAGCAGAGCAGCGCCGCTATCCAGAAGGTTGCCTGAGGGGTATCGGGCATGATAAAGGTGCCGCAGATAACCGTAGCATAGAGGGAAGAGACATACAGCAGGGCACTCGCCCAGCCGGTGCGGCGGTCTCCTCCGGCAAGCCCGGTGCCGAGCTGGTACATCAGCCAGATATTGACCGTTCCGAGGACAATGGAGGCCATGCGGATGGCCAGCTCGCTGTCCCAGGCGAGATTGAGGGTGAACAGCTGAATCATCCAGCCCACCATTCCGGGATGGTCGAAATGGCTCCAGTCGGGAAAAAGGGCGTAGAGGCGGTAGTACACCTCATCGTTGCCGAACTCGATAAGGGCCGCGCACAGTGCCCTTACTGTCGCCGACAGGGCCATGAGTATGAGTACGTAACGGGTATATCGGCTCATTCCGGAGCCTGTCCCTGTGATGCTTGTATCTGTATGCATTTCCATAATTCTCCGCTATTCTGAAATCACTCCGCTGCCGAGCATCTCCAGGTCCCCGGGAGCGTACCACACCGCAAACTGCCCGGGAGTTATGCCCCTCTGCGGCTGGTCGAAAACGATGTACATCCCGTCATCCAGGCAATGCAGGGCAGCCTGCTGCAGAGGCTGGCGGTAACGGACGCGGACCAGGTAGCGGCGCACCTCCCCTGGAGCCATCCGGAGGTCCCGGCGGATCCAGTGAACCTCGTCGGCATTGATCTTCAATGCCTTCCGCATAAGGCCGGGATGCTCGTGCCCCTCCCCCACGTAGATGGTATTGGTGACAATGGATGTGTCGAGGATAAATATCGGTTCGCGGTGCCCCCCGATGTTCAGGCCCTTGCGCTGGCCGATAGTGTAGTACTGGGCGCCGATGTGGGTGCCTATCTTCCTACCGTCGCTCTCCCGGTAGTGGTAGGCGCGGGCGAGGGCCCTGACTTCCGACGGGCCGAGGGCAGTGATGTCCGTCGCGTCCGGTTCAGACGTGGCGGCGGTGTACCCGGGATACTCCGCCCTGATATTGTCGTAGAAATCCCGGAAAATCTCCACCACATTGCCCTCCCTCGACGCGAGCTTCTGCTGCAGGAACACCGGCAGATCGACCTTCCCCACGAAGCAGATGCCCTGCGAGTCCTTTTTCTCCGCGCTGGGCAGACCGGCCTCGCGGGCCAGACGGCGTACCTCCGGCTTGACGATGTCGCCTATCGGGAAGAGGGCGGCGGAGAGCTGTTCCTGGGTCAGCTGGCAGAGGAAGTAGCTCTGGTCCTTGTTGCCGTCAGCTCCGGCCAGGATGCGGTAGACGGGCTTTCCGTCCGGGCCGGCCGTCACGTCCTTGCGGCAGTAGTGCCCGGTGGCCACATAGTCGGCCCCGAGGTCGCGGGCGGCTTTCAGGAAGGCGTCGAACTTGATCTCGCTGTTGCAGAGCACGTCCGGATTGGGGGTGCGGCCCTTGGAATATTCCGAGAACATGTAGTCCACCACCCTGTGCCGGTAGGTGTCCGACAGGTCGATGAACTCGAAGGGTATACCTATCTTCCGGGCCACCATCTCGGCCACCTTGCGGTCTTCTTCCCACTCGCATTCCCCGTGCAGGGTGCCGGTGACATCGTGCCAGTTCTGCATGAAGAGGGCAAACACGTCGTATCCGGCCCGGGCCAGCAGCAGGGCGGCCACCGAGGAGTCCACTCCGCCGGAGAGGCCCACGGCTATTTTCTTCCCTTTCAGATTCCCGTTTATTTCCATTTCTGAGACATATTTTCAAAATTTCTGTGCAAATGTAGAAAATTTGGCGAAAATGTATATCTTTGCACTTGGGTAAGTCTTACACGACCAGCTCCCATCCAACCTCCCCAGGGCCGGAAGGCAGCAAGGACACGATGGTCGTAGCGGTGCGATGTAATCAGCTTACCCTTTTTTATTAACCCCTAACCGACCGTATCATGAGGAACATTTCCATTTCGCTCATTCTCGCTGCAGTAAGCATCTTCTGCATCCAGTCATGTAAAACAGAAATCAGCACCGGTGTCCTGAACACATCAGCCACATACCCCCTGTCGGACAAGACGGACGCCAAGCTGGAGCTGAAAATAGACGTAGAATACATCATATCCGGCCCTGGAGCCGCAGCCGTCAGGAACATCAACAGCGCCATCATCCTCGGCCTGTTCGGAGAAAAGTACGGGGAGATGGACATCCAGGAGGCGGTAAGCGCCTACTCTGCCGCGGTTTCCGCTGAATACCGGGAGGCGAACCGGCCTCTGCTGGAGGACAGCCTCTTCTCTTCCCCCGCTGCCATGCTGAACTGGTCTGACTGGACCCAGGGAGCAGTAAGCGGCACGCACGGGAACATACTCTCCTACACAGTGACAAAATACACCTACACCGGAGGCGCACACGGAATGACATCCGAGACCACGCTGAATTTCGACACCGACAACGGCTCACTGATAGGCGAGACAGAGCTTTTCCAGGACGGATACGAGGAACGGCTCTCAACCCTGCTCAGCCTGCATCTGCCCGAGGCCCTGCAGGAACCCGGCGACACCGCGATGCTGTTTACCAGGGACATCCGTCCCAACGGCAATTTCAGGGTCTCCGAAACTGGCCTCACCTACATCTACAACCAGTACGAGATAGGTCCATACGTCCTCGGAGCAGTGGAAGTCACTGTTCCCTGGGAAGAACTGAAGGACCTGCTGCGGTAATATTTGCACATCCCTTTTTTTTTTCGTACCTTGCAGTGTCTTAAATTTACACACTGATATGAAACGACTGACTATCATCATGGCTGCCGCCGCCATCATCTTCTCCTGCACTGACCGGACCACCTCCGACGGCATCCGCGTCATAGACGCCGACCTGACCGGCAAGGAAGTAATCGAACTGAATCTGGCGGACCTGAAGAAGACTGCCCTGGAATACTCCGATGAGAGCATAATCGGATATGCAACGAATTTTTTACAGGCTCCCCATGGTTATATACTGAAATCCAGCAGCGGGAATACCGTCAGACTGATGTATTTCGACAGAGAAGGACAGTACATCTGCGACATCAGCCATCAAGGCCGCGGGCCAGGTGAGTTTCTGGATGTGTCGTCAATATACATGACAGGAGACACACTGACCGTCGCCAGTTTCTATGACAAAGAAAAACTCCTGCGCTATCTCATCACCCCCGATGGATACGAGCCTCTGGCCGGAGTACCCATCAAGCAGCTCAACTGGGGCATTTCCAAAATCTTCTCCACCCCTGACATCCCCGGCAGATATTTCGTGAAGAACACCTGGAACGGTACACCCGGATGGACCACTCCCCTGTTCACCATCTACGACAAAGACTGGAACATCGTGGACACATGCAGGACCAAACACCCCGAAGGAGGCTTAGCATCCCCTTATCCGATATCCAGGGCCGGTGACAGAATCTACCTCAACCAGGCGTTCTCAGACACCATCTACGTTGCCTATAATGACAGAATAGATCCGGCACTGATAATCGATTTCGGTCAAAGCGACTATCCCGCCGACATCAAGTACAACGTCATGAAGCGGTTTGAGTTCACAAAAGAGCATCCGGACGCTCATTACCTGATACACAACGGCTCTCTGATAACAGAGGACAAGGCATACCTCTACCTCAGTTCCGGACACGGACCGTACTTTCTGGTATACGACATGAACGATGGTTCCTCTACATTCTACAGGATAATGGACGAGGACGGGGATCCCGCTCTTATGTTTTACATATTCGCATCCCCGGACGGCAGGGTCAAGGGCACCTTCCAGTCCGTCAGCGAGGAGAATTCCTCAATTTACGACCTTTCCTCCCTATAGTCCGTTGAAAATAAACGGCAGAATATCCTCTACACAGGAAAATACTACAATACGGCTGAGGCCTCCCACGATGACACGGACGGGGGCCTCTGCTCTTTTCTGGGACTCGGCAAGGACCTGACGGCAGGCTCCGCAGGGCCAGGCCGGCTCGGGGACCATCCGGCCGTCACGGCAGGCTGTTATGGCGATGGCCCTTACGGCCAAACGGGGATATTGCGCATGGGCCGCGAAGAGGGCAGTCCGCTCGGCGCAGAGGCCCGAGGGAAAAGCCGCATTCTCCTGATTGGCCCCGGTGACCACCGTACCGTCCGAAAGGAGCACCGCCGCTCCCACATTGTACTTGGAATAAGGGGCATACGAGCCTTCCGTCGCCTCGACCGCCCTTTCCAGCAGCGTGCGGTCCGCCTCATCCATCTCCGCCATCGAGGCATATTCCTGATAATCTATCGTGAGTCTTTTCTGTGCCATGGCATCTATCATTTATTGCTTTGACGAGACAAATTTAACAATTCCGCCGGGAATTTTCTAAATTTGACTTAATAACTATCTGTAACAGTCGCTTTATGGGGTGAGGCTCCTTTCCAGACTAACTCTGAAGTCTCTATCGTCAAGGTATTCCCGGCTTTTATCCAATCGTTCCCGAAAACAGTCATGGCCAGGTCTCACGCTGTCGACCGGACACATTGCCTCAATGCTCTGGCTGAGGCTTTCACTGGCATCCCAGTATGTCGTCATTTAACATTTTCCACAAAATGCAATATCCAGCTACCAAGCTGTTGCAACATACTAAAATGTAAAGTGATGATGCGGCAGTCGTAAACGGCTTTAGCTTTCAGACAGTCCCCTTCGAGATACTGATAGCCGGACAGTCATACAGCCGGACAGTCACACAGCCGGACAGTCATGCAGCCGGACAGTCATGCAATCATGCAGCCATACAGCCATACGGTCATACAGCCATACGGCCATACAGCCACAGTCTGTTATGCTCATTTTTCATATTACCGTATTCCACAGCAACTTACGTTGAACTGGCGACTTACAGACTGAAGGCTGTCGACGCCTGTCTGTTATCCTGACATTTCACCTACCTCACTATATGACAATACCATACGCAAATATTCCGATTACAGACTCGTCAGGGAGAAAATATGCTGACCGCGGAATAACCCTCCCACAGCTCTTTCCAGGCGCATTTATAATGAGCACGTGTCACAGTGCACTGTTCTGTCTGTTGTTGGCATAACCATGTAATCACATGTTATCCAAACAAATACAAAAAACAGCTAATTACAGACTGCTGGCGGTGCGGTAAGGAATCATATTAGACTTCGCCACATATATTGTTGCGCCTCGGCATAGCAAATAAATTTGCTCTGCGCTCGGCTTCTGCGTACATTTGTACTATGGATTGGGATTTTATCATACACTGCATA
The DNA here is from genome assembly GCA_018712545.1 of Candidatus Coprenecus merdigallinarum. Taxonomy (GTDB): domain Bacteria; phylum Bacteroidota; class Bacteroidia; order Bacteroidales; family UBA932; genus Coprenecus; species Coprenecus merdigallinarum. The sequence goes on from DVGV01000072.1 coordinate 44,811, forward strand.
CTGGCCGTGGGGCTGTCGGCGGCTCTGATTGCACTGCTGGACAGCCGCATCAAGCTGAGGAAGGAGCGGCGGAAGACTTCGATGTTCTACGGCATTTCCAGGGACCTGGAGGGGGACACGTGGAAGCAGAAGGACGTTATCGAGGAGCAGAACGGTACGATAATGGAGCAGGACAGCACCATTCAAGAGCAGAACAGTACGATTCAGGAACAAAGCAGCACCATACGGGAGCAAATGCACGAGATTGAGAGCCTCGGGGTGGAACTGAAGGAGAGCAGGGCCATGGCCAGGATGCTGCTGGAACGCGCTCAGGACGGCCAGGGCAGACTCACCGCCTTCACCGAGCGGCTGCTGATGCTCATCGACGAGATAGCCAACGTCCACTACGAGAGCGCATCCAGCCCCGCAACCCTCAGCCGCAGGCTCAAGGAAACCCTTCAGACCGGACTCACCGGCCGCGAAGCACTGGAGCAGATCGGCGGCCTCATCGAGACCTCCTGGCCCGGCTTCCTCAGCGGACTCTTCGACGACTTTCCCTGGCTGACCGACGACGACCGCCTGCTCATCTGCCTGATGTGCTGCGGCCTCTCCCCCAACGCCGCCAGCGTCATCCTCGACCGCGACCTCAACCGCCTCAACAAATGGAAGACATCTCTCGCCAGGCAGATGGGCCTCTCCACCCGCCTCTCCAAATACCTCAAGGACCGGCTGGCCTCCTGCCGCTGCGCATAACCTCACTGGAAGGCCTGTATACCACATCTTGCCTTGCTTGCCTCCTCTTTAACTCTACCCCTTCTAATTAACAACTCCTTTCCACCTCGCACCATTTCCACCTTCCGAAGGTGCGTCAATTTCCCGCTTTTTCTACTCACCTTCCGAAGGTGAGTAGATGCACCACCGCCACGAGAACGCCAGCTGCTGCATTTTCCAACACCACACGCCTTTTCCACCTTCCGAAGGTGCGTCAATTTCCCGCTTTTTCTGCTCACCTTCCGAAGGTGAGTAGATGCACCACCGCCACAAGAACGCCCGCAGCTGCATTTTCCAACACCACACGCCTTTTCCACCTTCCGAAGGTGCGTTGATTTCCCGCTTTTTCTGCTCACCTTCCGAAGGTGAGTAGATGGCCTTACACTCCGCTCAAGAAGGTGACGGGTAAACGGCACTTTCGCCTGCACCTTTCGGACGGGCATCCCGGATAGGGCTGGCGAGAGAAACACCTGGGGCAGGTCGGCCTATAACGAATTCGAGAAGGTGGTGGAGAAAAGCTGTTTCGCCCGGCACCTTCCGGATGGGGTTCCCGGGCAGGGCTGGCGAGAGAGACACCTGGGGCAGGTCGGCCTATAACGAATTCGAGAAGGTGGTGGAGAAAAGCCGTTTCGCCCGGCACCTTCCGGATGGGGTTCCCGGGCAGGGCTGGCGAGAGAGACATCTGGGGCAGGTCGGCCTA
>DVGV01000073.1 GCA_018712545.1 Candidatus Coprenecus merdigallinarum
GCCGAAGATATAAAAAGATGGGTTCGATCGGAAAAATTACAGGGACAGTCTGCCGATTGACTCATAATGACGGAATTAAACGACAGTCCCTATTTTAGGAACTGCCACACCTTCTTCCCGTAATCGTACAAAACCTTAACAATAAACGCATTACACCAACTTCACAACAAACGCGACAAAGATAGAGATTATTTTCATACATTCAATGCCTAACTCCTTCGGAAGGAGTCGACATATCTCACGTTTCCCCTACTCCTTCGGAAAGAGTGGGCCGTAAGCCGTCGGACCAGCCCGGACCGTAAGCCGTGAGCCGTCGACCGCCAGCCGTCAGCCAGCCCGTGCCGGCCTACCCGCCTGCCTAATTTCCGTGAAATTGGTAATTTTTCACGTAATCCAGGCAACTGCAGCCGTCTCTGATCAAGGACCTGGTGCAGAAGGTTGACGGCACTATAGTGGAGTGCAACACCGCTTACGGCGGAGGCCGGGCAAACACCGAGGCACACCGGAAAGCCGCTGAGGACCACGGATTCACGGCTATTGCCGACGTGGACATCATGGACTCCGAGGGAGAGGTGCGTCTGCCTGTGGAAGGCGGCTCGCACATCGGGTACGACATCGTGGGCTCGCACTACCTCAACTACGATTTCACCATCATCCTCTCCCACTTCAAGGGGCATGCGATGGCCGGCTTCGGCGGAGCGATAAAGAACATGTCGATCGGTATAGCCTCCTCCAACGGCAAGCGCTGGATCCACTCGGGCGGTACCAGCACCGGGAGCTGGGGCAACCCCACTCAGGAGGAATTCCTCGAGACAATGGCCGAGGCTGCCAAGGCCGTAGCGGATCACTGCGGTGACAACATCCTCTACATCAGCGTGGCCAACAACCTGTCAGTGGACTGCGACTGTGATTCCTCTCCCGAGGATCCCCGGATGGGCGACATCGGTATCCTCGCCTCACTCGACCCGGTAGCCCTCGACAGAGCCTGCACCGACCTGGTCCGTTCCTCTGATGACCACGGCAAGATCCACCTCATTGAGCGCATCGACTCCCGCAACGGCATGCACACCCTCGACCACGCGGAAGCCATCGGCATGGGCAGCCAGACCTACGAGCTCGTCAGACTCGACTGAATACTGACGAATGCTAAAGTTCAATCATCAGACCTATTGACATCCTGGGCGGCTCATAAGGCAAGGACGAATGACGGAACATATTGGTGAAACGGTACTTGCAATACACTGAGAACACGTTTATTCCCAAAGCGGCATAAACACCTCCCTGAAGCGGCAGGAACTTGTCACCGTCCCTGTAATGATCCACCTCCTTGGAGTCACCCAGGAAATATTTCACCTTATACTGCCGGCTGAAGGCCCAGTCTCCCCAGGCACCCAGGTCGATATACAGCGGCGTCCGCAACGAGATGTAGAAGCGGTTGTAGACTCCGATACCGATATTGTCGGTCTTGAATATTTCCCTGCTGATCACGGCATTGTGCGGATACTGCGTAATAATGCCCCTGGCCGCCAGACCGCTGCCCCTGTAGTCGTAGTGAGTGTACTGCGCCGATATGCCGAACGCATAATGTCCTATGCCGAACCACTGTTTCGCCCCTAGAGTGATCTCGAAACTGTTGCCGTACTTCACCGGCATAGCGGCCGTCGGCTCGTAACTGCACCCCTCCACCGGGAAACTGAAACCGAAGAACACGCTCGCATCGTCATACCAGCGGTTCTTTTTTCTCCGCGTCCCATAGTCATCGTAGCGGTAAACATTTTTATCCTGGCCGTAGATCTTAACCGGAGACTGAAGCCGGATGGTGGTCTTGCCTATCTCTATGTCCGCCTGGGCGGAAGCCTGTCCGGGAGCCATGAGCAGCAGTCCTGCCGCGCAGGCAATTGCAAAAATTGTCTTTTTCATATCCTCTGTTTTTTTCTATTTTATTCTTATCTCATTGTTCAGCAGGGCATCCTGCATCTGTCCGTCGATGTCGCCCACCATCTCCATCAGCAGCACGGCATCGGCCTCCACGGAAAGCATCAGAGCCTTCCGGCACTTACTGTCCACATACACTGACAGTACACTCCCGTCACTGCCCATGGACACTTTATAAAGATTGTCAAATCCCTCCGCATACCTGTCGGCATCCTTCAGAAAAGCCTCCCTCAACGGATCACAGCATTTAAAGGAAGCGCTGATCACCTTCAGCTCCGTGAGCTTGCGAAGCAGCTCGTTGTCATCCCGCCGCGCGATCCTCTGCAGGACGGACTTGGACATAGTCACCGTCACCACCCCCTCGTTCGGGCCATAGCGTTCCATGAGCCCCTCGAAGGACTGGGCCGCAGCCCACATCGGAGCAATGCACAGCATCATCAGCATGATTACAGTCTTTCTCATATCTATTGTAATTTAAATTTTGACAAAATACTCTCTTCCAGCACATGCACCGTCGAATCAGTCTTTTCCATCCTCATCTGCAGCGTGCCCAGGCTCTGGTCCAATGCCGCCTGCAGTCCCTGCAGCCGGGACAGCCCCCGGTCGGCGATCTCGATTGCCAGGGACTCGTCAGCGACCCGCCGGCCTCCGACCGTCAGCTCAAATCCGGGGCCGCCTCCGAACCTGCCGCTGAGAGCAAACACCCCGACGGCGGAAATCACGGCGGCAGCTCCTACGGCTGCTGCGGCGATGCTCATGATACGCCGACGCCCCATGCGGACGGACGACCTCCTGTCTCCGGCACCTGTCATGGCCGCATCCGCCCTTTCCTGAGCGATATACCCGAAAAGAGGCCTGTACTTCTCCAAGTCCTCCGGCACCTTCCCGGAAAGGAACCTCCTGCGGAGCTCCTCCTCCTGAGCGGAGTCTGTCCCTCCTTCGAAGTACAGCTCCAGCAATTTTCTCAGCTTTTCTTCCTTTTTCATATTATAGACCTTCTTATTCATTGTTCAACAGATACTCCCTGATACGCTTCCTCGCTCTGCTCAACAGCTGCCGGGCATTGTCCCCGCTGCATCCGAGAACTGACGCCGCCTCATCAGTATCATACCCCAGTACGTCCCTGAGAATGAATGCCGAGCGCTGCTGCTCCGGCAGTTCCCCGACGACCTTCCTCACCTGCCCTATCCGCTCTTTCATACCGAAGTGCAGCTCGATATTATCCCCGCTGTCCTGTCTCCATGCCGCATCTATCCCGGTCCTCTTGCTGTAGCCCGCTGACCTGACCGCATCCAGCGCCTTGTTCCTTGCCACCTTCATCAGCCAGGCCCCGGGACAGCTGACATTCCTCCCCTGCGAGACCTCCTGCAGGCACGCCAGGATAGTGTCCTGTACGATATCCTCGGCCAGAGCATTGTCCCCGACAATGTTCCTTACGAAGACCTGCAGGCGCCTGCGCTCGGCCTCCACTGCACTTACTGTTTCTGAATTCATATTCCTAAGACGTATGAGGGCATAGATTTGTGACAAAGTTGGAGAAAATTCTTAACTTTGCGCTCAACAACTTGCTGAAACTAATTACCAATAATCTACAATATGTACAAAGATATCCATTTTGTAAGCGCGGACGAGGCCGTCAAGGTCGTCAAGTCCGGAGACCACATTCACTTCAGCAGTGTGGCCGCAGCCCCCAAAGTGCTGATCGACGCTCTCTGCCGCAGAGGCGATGCAGGCGAGCTCAGGGACGTGAGGATCCACCACCTCCACACCGAGGGACCCGCTCCCTACACCGATGCCAAATATGAGGGAATCTTCTTCCATCAGGCATTCTTCGTAGGCGGCAATGTGCGCAAGAGCGTGCAGGCCGGATACGCCGACTACATCCCCATCTTCCTGAGCGAGACCCAGAGGCTCTACCGCAGCGGCGTGCTGCCCTGCGATGTGGCCATGATCCAGGTGTCCCTCCCCGACAAGCACGGCTACGTATCCATGGGTACCTCCGTGGACGCTTCCTTAGCAGCCGTAGAGTGCGCCAAGCATGTCATCGCGGTGGTCAACAAGCACGTGCCCCGCGCATGGGGTGACGCCATCATCCCCCTGTCGATGATCGACACATTCGTGGAGTGCGACTCCGAGCTGGAGCCCGCTCACTTCTCCGAGCCCTCGCCCATCGAGGCAGCCATCGGACGCAACTGCGCCGCACTGATAGAGGACGGAGCCACCCTGCAGATGGGTATCGGCGCCATTCCCAACGCCGTACTGGCCCAGCTCGGTGACCACAAGAACCTCGGTATCCACACCGAGATGTTCGCCGACGGCGTACTGCCCCTCGTAAAGAAAGGTGTCATCAACGGAGCCGAGAAGGGCATCGACCGCGGCAAGATGGTATCCACCTTCCTCATGGGCTCGCAGGAAGTCTACGACTTCATCGACGACAACCCCATGGTGGCCATGATGGACGTAGGCTACACCAACGACCCCTATGTCATCGCCAAGAACCCCAAGGTGACCGCCATCAACTCAGCCCTGCAGGTAGACCTCACCGGCCAGGTATGCGCCGACTCCCTCGGCACCAAGTTCTACTCCGGTGTAGGCGGACAGATTGACTTCGTCTACGGAGCATCCCTCTCCAAGGGCGGCAAGGCCATCATCGCCATGCCCTCAGTGACCAACAAGGGCGTCAGCAAGATAGCCCCGATTCTCACTCCCGGCGCCGGCGTCGTGACCACCCGCAACCACATCCACTGGTTCGTGACCGAGTACGGAGCAGTCGACCTCTACGGCAAATCCCTCCAGGAGAGAGCCAAGGCCATCATCAGCGTAGCCCATCCCGACCACCAGGAGGAGCTGGACCGCGCCGCCTTCGAGCGCTTCGGGCCGCACTATCACTTTATCGGCTAAGCCCTTACGTAGTAAGCCAGAACAACGGCAGTCTCCCGCCATCCGGGACGGCTGCCGTTTTTTTTCATATAATAAAAAAGCCGGCCCGCAAAACGGACCGGCTTCTGACGTGTATGTGATGCGCGTTGTTATTTGATGCGCCTGTAGCCGTAAACTGCGAGGTCGCCGAGCTCTTCCTCGATGCGGAGGAGCTGGTTGTACTTGGCCATACGGTCGGAGCGGCTGAGGGAGCCGGTCTTGATCTGACCGCTGTTGGTGGCCACTGCGATGTCGGCGATGGTGGCGTCCTCGGTCTCGCCGGAGCGGTGCGAGGTGACTGTGGTGTAGCCGTGACGGTGAGCCATCTCGATAGCGTCGAGGGTCTCGCTGAGGGAGCCGATCTGGTTGACCTTGATGAGGATGGAGTTGGCGCAGCCCTTCTCGATACCCTTGGCCAGGAACTCTACGTTGGTTACGAAGAGGTCGTCACCCACAAGCTGGCAGCGGGAGCTGATACGGTCGGTCAGCTTCTTCCAGCCTTCCCAGTCGTTCTCGCTCATACCGTCCTCGATAGAGTCGATGGGATACTTGTTGATCAGGCTCTCGAGGTAGTCAACCTGCTCGTCGGAAGTCCTCTTGACACCCTTGTCACCCTCGAAGATGGTGTAGTCATACACACCGTCCTTGTAGAACTCGGAGGATGCGCAGTCCATACCGATCTTCACGTCCTTGCCGGGCTCGTAACCTGCTGCCTTGATGGCTGCGAGGATGGACTCGATAGCGTCCTCGGTGCCGTTGAGTGCGGGAGCGAAACCGCCCTCGTCACCTACTGCGGTGCTGAGTCCGCGGTCATGGAGCACCTTCTTCAGTGCGTGGAAGACCTCAGCGCCCATACGCAGGCCCTCACGGAAAGAGGGAGCGCCTACGGGACGGATCATGAACTCCTGGAAAGCGATGGGAGCGTCTGAGTGAGAGCCGCCGTTGATGATGTTCATCATCGGGACGGGCATTACGTATGTGTTGGTTCCGCCGATATAGCGGTAGAGAGGCATGTGGAGGTAAGCGGCAGCTGCATGAGCCACTGCGAGGGATACGCCGAGGATGGCGTTGGCTCCGAGGTTGGATTTGGTCTTGGTGCCGTCCAGGGCAAGCATCTTGTGGTCGATGGCACGCTGCTCGAGTACTGACCAGCCTACGAGTGCGGGAGCGATAATGTTGTTGATGTTCTCAACTGCCTTCAGGACACCCTTGCCGCCGTAACGCTTCTTGTCACCGTCGCGGAGCTCGAGAGCCTCATGCTCACCTGTGGATGCTCCGGAGGGAACTGATGCGCGTCCGCGTACGCCGGACTCGAGTACTACTTCGACTTCTACTGTGGGGTTGCCGCGTGAATCCAGAATCTCGCGGCCGTGAATACTTTTAATTTTCATAATACGGATGTATTTAATAAAAACCTTCTTAAAATTCGGCCGCAAAAATACTCAAATACTCGGACTTTGCCAATTTTTCAGACATATTCTTGAATACAACGGAAAAGGGGCATCCGGGCAAACCCGGCACACCCCTTTATCTCAACTCTTACAGCAGAAATCAGTCCACAGGCTCGAAATCCTCCTTACCGACACCGCAGAGAGGGCAGGTCCAGTCAGCCGGAATATCCTCAAAAGCAGTTCCAGGAGCTATTCCGCCGTCTGGGTCACCGACTGCAGGGTCATATACCCAATGGCATACAGTGCATTCGTACTTTTTCATCCTCTAAAATTTTTAATTTAAACGCTTATTGAGCGCTAAGGTACTTTTTTATTTCTAAATTCGCAACATGAAAACTATTTTCTTCAACTCGCGGGCCCTCATCCTATGCGGTGAGGACCGACCCGGAGACGAGGATCCCGGGGCAGTCATAATGGTGGACAACGGCGAAGAAGCTCTCACAGAGGCCGTTCGGACCATAAACACCAACGAGAACATCTCCCGCCTGTACATTCTGTGCTCCGACATCGAGGGCACCTACAACCGCCTGCGCACCCGCTTCACGGAAGTGGACGCAGCCGGAGGCCTTGTCCGCGACATGAACGGGCAGTATCTGCTGATCCTGCGCAACGGCATCTGGGACCTGCCCAAGGGCAAGAGGGAGAAAGGAGAGGACGTGGCTCAGACAGCCGTCCGCGAAGTCATGGAGGAAACCGGCATCCCGGCTCCCGAGGAAGGCCGGCTCATCTGCGTGACCGACCACACTTATCACAGAGACGGCCAGTTCGTGCTCAAGCACACCCACTGGTATGCGATGAGACTCACTCAGCCCTGCTCTACCAAGCCCCAGACCGAGGAAGGCATAACGCAGACAGCATGGGTCTCCGCTGCAGAACTGCCCGGCTACGCTGAACAGACCTTCCCTTCCATCCGGGAAGTACTCCACAGCGCAGGACTGCTCCAGGAACTCAGGTAACGGGACTAACGCAGATCCGTAATGTAGATGTCCGGATCCTCCATCAGACTTTCCGGAGCAGTGAACTCTGTCCCGGGCAACTCTCCCAGTCCCTTGACTGACAGGACACTCAGGTCATATCTGTCCCCGTTCCGGCTCTCATACACTATCTTCACGGGCAGCAGCGTCCGCTGCGAGACCGTAAACTCGATCAATGTATAGGCGGCGTTCCGGCCCTTCGAGGCCATTACCAGCAGCCAGGCAGCCTGGCCGTCAGGCCCATTCACCCTGCGTACGGCACCGCGGAAGGTATAGTCGCCCGGATCCGCCCTGCGCAGGACTGCAAACGGATTCTCTGCCGGATCAGTGGACGCTGTATCATGAGGAAATACCGTTATCTCCTGCGCCCCCTCGTCGTAAATCCACTTGGTCACTCCATCGCAGTACACAGTAAGCACCGACCCCTCCAGACGGAAACTCTCGCCCTGAGCCGTAAAAGTCCCTGTTTCCTCGCCCAGCAGTTCTCCGCTCTGGCTGACGGCCCGGAACTCGAAGCCGAACTCAGCCGCCCCCAGAGCGTCAAGCGCCTGCCTCATCTGACCGAGCAGTTCCTTGGGCTGAGGAACACGGCCGGCGGAAGCCTGGACCGAGACGCCCTGCACCTGCAGTAGAAGACAGGTGCAGAATAAGGCCGCAATTATATTAAAGGAATAATTTTTAAAATTTCTCATTTTTCTAGAAAACGTCATAAAGTAGACAAAAGTTCCTCCAGCGACTCCAGGCTGGTAATCCTCACCTGACGGGGCTTGCTGCCCTCCGAGGGTCCGACGATACCGGCATCCTCGAGCTGGTCCATGATACGTCCGGCACGGTTATAGCCCAGGTTCATCTTACGCTGGATGAGCGAGGTGGAACCCTGCTGCTCCCTCACGATCAGGCGGGCGGCCTCCTTGAACAGGTCATCCCTGGTTCCCCCGGAGAGTTTCTTGACAGGTCCGTCCTCCCCGTCCTCCATCTCGCACTCGGGCAGCAGATAGGCTCCGCCGAATCCGGCCTGGGAGGATATAAAGGTAGCGATATTCTCCACCTCAGGAGTGTCTATGAAGGCGCACTGCACCCTGACAGGCTCGCTGCTGCCTGTAGATATCAGCATGTCGCCCCGACCCACCAGCTGGTTGGCTCCGGTCTGGTCCAGAATCGTCTTGGAGTCGATACTGGACATCACGCGGAATGCTATGCGGGCCGGGAAGTTGGCCTTGATGGTACCGGTGATGATATTGGTCGTAGGTCTCTGGGTGGCGATGACCAGATGTATGCCGATGGCACGGGCCAGCTGGGCCAGACGGGCTATAGGCTCCTCTATCTCGCGGCCGGCCGTCATAAGCAGGTCCGCGAACTCGTCGATGATCACCACGATATACGGCATGTACTCGTGTCCCTTGTAGGGGTTGAGCTTGCGGGAGAGGAACTTCTCGTTGTACTCCTTGACATTGCGGACCGAAGCGGCCTTGAGCAGGTCATAGCGGTGGTCCATCAGCTTGCACAGCGAACGCAGGGTATAGACTACCCTCTTCGTATCGGTAATGATGGCCTCCTCCGCATCGGGAAGCTTGGCGAGGTAGTGCTTCTCCAGGGGAGAATACAGCGACAGCTCCACTTTCTTGGGGTCCACCAGTACAAACTTGAGCTCGGAAGGATGCTTTCGGTACAGCAGTGAGGTGATGATGGCGTTCAGTCCCACGGATTTGCCCTGTCCGGTAGCACCGGCCACCAGCAGATGAGGCATCTTCGTAAGGTCAAAGGACATGGCCTCGTTGGATATCGTACGTCCGATCACCACCGGCAGGTCATACTTGCCGGCCACCGCATTGAATTTAGGGTCCTCGAGTATCGAGCGCATGGACACGATGCTCGGTTTCTCGTTGGCCACCTCGATGCCTATCGCGTTGGTTCCGGTCAGCGTCACCACCCTGACACCTCTTGCGGCAAGCGACCTGGCGATATCGCTCTCCAGCCTCATAATCTGCGCCACACGCACTCCGGGAGCGGGAACCACCTCATACAGAGTGACCGTAGGCCCCACCCTCGCAGAGATCTTTGAGATACTTATCTTATAGTCCTTCAGCGTCGACACGATGAGCCGGTTGTTCTTCTCCAGCTCCTCGCGGGACACCTCGCTCACCTGGCCGGAATAATCCTTCAGAAGAGACAGATCGGGCATCCTGTATGTAGAAAGGCTCAGACGCGGATCGTAACGGGCCCTCCACTGGTCGTCCGAAAGCACTGCTGAATAGTCATCGGAGGCTTCAGGATTGAGGACCTCCAGCGGAGGTATGTCCTGCTCCTTCGGAGAGGTGCCGGCATCTTCAGTACCACTTATCGCTTCGGGTTCCTCCGTAGAAACAACAGCATCCTGCGACGCAGACGCAGCCACAGACCTCACAGGCTCCGGCAGCGGCTGCTCTATGATCTCGAAGACAGGGCCGTCCTGCTTTTCGGGCGTAACTTCTTCCACTGCATCATCATCTTCTTCCTCATCTTCAGCATCATCCGTTTCCTCCCCGTCCACGTCAGCCTCATCCTCATCCGGCTCCGGCCCTTCTCCATCATCCTCCACATCAGCGGCCTCAGCTGCATCGTCCACGTCAGAATCCGCCCGCTGCATCTCTCCTCCCTCCGCCTCGCTCCTCCTGGCAAACAGAGAATCGAAAAATCCGGTTATCCTGCGGACTATCTTCGTATTGAGAAGTATCAGCCATAGAACCAGGAAAAAAAGTACAATGCACGCAGCGCCGAAGACTCCTGTCATCGACACCAGCCACTCGTTGATATAGTAGCCGTATGACCCGCCAGCACCGTCTCCGAAGAGGTCCTTGGCGGATGTAAAGGAAAATATGAAGGAAAATACCTCCGACAGCACTATGCAGCCCATAAGCGAGAGGGCGGACAGCCTCAGCAGCCTTATCCTTCCCTTACGGAAACAATAGACCGACACTCCCGCAAAAAAGAACGGAATGACAAAGGATCCCAAACCGAACCATCTGGACACAAGAAGATTGGCCGACAGAAAACCGATCTTCCCTCCCATGTTCTCGGCAGACACAATGTTGCTGAAAAGGTTGTCGTCAGACAGCAGGCTCTGGTCCTCCGCCCATGTGAACAGATAGGACAGGAGCGACACGAAGGTAAACACAGCCAGGAGCGCGAACACCGTTCCCGCTACAAAACGTACGACCTCATTCTGGAGAAATGCCAGCACGGGCGCCAGCATGTCCTTCTTTTTCCCGTTTTTAGGTGCAGGACCTCCCCGCTTCTTCCCGCTGTTCTTCGCGGCACTGCCCTTGCCGCCTCCTTTCCTGTTTTTCCCCGCTACTGCTGTTTTTTCCATTTGTTTTTCTTATTCTTATTGCGTCCCTGTGTGCGGAACTGACCGCGTCCCTGCTGACCGTTTCCCGTAGGAAGTATCATACCCGGTCTGTTGAACTTCTCCTTTTCCGATATGCTCTCCAGATGAATGTACTCAGGCACCTTCAGCGTACCGCCGGAGAGTTTCTCGATATCCTTGAATATAGTCTCGTCCGACACCGTATCCTTATTCCATATAAGATACTGCTGCCTCATGTACACGGCCATCGACTTGATCATGCGGTCACGGGCCTCGTCCTGGGGCATAGCGGCTATGACCTTTATCATATTCTGGATGTTGCGTCCGTAGTGGGCAGCAGCCAGCGGTTCCTTGGTCATGGGAACAATCTCGGGCGGAGCGGTGAACTCCTCCATCGTAGGCTTGGGATAGGGAGAATCCACATCCAGGTCAAACCCGGCAATGAAATTGACATGATCCCACAGCTTATGCTTATAATCCGGATGCTCAGCCAAATGCGGATTTAGAATCTCCATCACCGCCACCACGGCACGGATCTGCTCATTGCGCTTTTCCCGGTCGGGTATCTGCTTGACCTGCTCTATCATTTTCTGGATATGCCTTCCGTACTCAGGCATTATCAACTTCTCTCTGTTGGTATTGTAATCCATTTTCTTTATAGTCGGTGTTTAAAAATTTCCACAAAGATAGTTTTTTTAGATTATGAATTGAGTATCTTTGCCGAACAATTTTGAGAAAGATGGAAAACATACTGATTACCGGCGCCGACGGTCAGCTGGGCTGCGAGCTCCGCAGCATTACCGGAGAAAGAGACGACTTTCACTGCTTCTTCACGGACAGGCAGGATCTCGACATAACTGACCCCGAAGCAGTCGAGAACTTCATATCGGCCAACTCCATTACAAAGATCATAAACTGCGCGGCCTACAACAATGTAGACGGAGCCGAGACCGACACCGACAACGCCATCAGAGTCAATGTCAACGGTCCCATGAACCTGGCAGCAGCCGCAGCCCGCCACGGCATCTACCTCATACACATTTCCACCGATTTCGTGTTCGACGGCACCCGGACATCGCCCTACCACGAGAGCGACCGTCCGGCCCCCCTGTCCGAATACGGACGCACGAAGCTCGCCGGAGAGATTGCCGTCAAGCGCTCGGGCTGCCTTTCCATCATCATCCGCACCGCCTGGCTCTACTCTCCCTTCGGCAAAAAGAATTTCGTCAGGACCATACTGAGCCTCGGGGAAGAAGAGGACTTCATAAAGGCAGTCTATGACCAGAAGGGCACTCCCACCTACGCCAGGGACCTGGCCGAGGCCATCCTGCACATCATTCCGCAGCTCGACGCAGTCCCCCGCTACGGCGAGGTGTTTCACTACACCGATGAGGGATGCTGCACCAGGGCGGAATGGGCCCAGAAGATCCTGAACCTCAAACGGGCAGAATGCGAGGTCATCCCAGTACCCTCCTCCGAGTTTCCTTCCCCCGCCCGGCGTCCTGCCTTCTCGGTGCTGGACAAATCTCTGATCCGCACCGTCTTCGGAGTGAAAGTACCGTTGTGGGAGAGGAGCCTGTCAAAAGCGATAAGGCTGTTCTGACAGCAGCGGGGCCTTCCGGTCTTTCTCCGACAGGATCCACCCGCTGCCGGACACTTGCATCCACTCCACTCCTATCCGGGGGTCATCCCAGCGGACCGACCCTTCGGACGAAGGCTCGTAGAATGCGCCGCACTTGTACTGAAAGACAGTATTCTCCTCCAGAGTCAGAAAACCGTGGGCAAACCCCTCCGGAATGTAGAACATCCTTTTATTCTCCCCGCTGAGCACCACCGAGCTGTATCTGCCGAAGGTAGGCGAACCGGCCCTGAGATCCACCGCAACATCCTGAACCGCCCCGCTCACGACCCTGACCAGCTTTGACTGGGCATGGGGCGCTTTCTGAAAATGCATGCCGCGCAGCACCCCTTTGGCCGACATCGACTCATTGTCCTGTACAAAATGCACGTCCAGCCCTGTAGCGGCACGGAAATCCCTTTCCGAGAAAATCTCCATGAAATAGCCCCTCGCATCGCCGTGCACCCTGGGCTCGATGATCAGAAGCCCCTCGATATCTGTTTTAATAATTTCCATCATTTTTAAATTTATGCGCAAATGTAGAAAACAGTTTCTAAATTTGCACCACAAAAATCTGACATCATGATACAGAAACCATCCATACCAAAAGGCACGCGGGATTTCGGACCCTCCGAGATGGCCGGCCGCAACTACATCTTCGACACGGTCAAGGCCGTTTTCAGAAAATACGGATATGCCCCCATCGAGACCCCGGCGATGGAAAACCTCTCCACACTTCTGGGCAAATACGGCGAGGAAGGGGACAAGCTCCTCTTCAAGATCCTCAACTCAGGGGACGCATTCAGGGAGATACAGCAGATGGACGGCGGACAGCTCGCAGAGGCCGGTAGCAACGCACTGGCTCTCAAGGTATGCGAGAAAGGCCTCCGCTACGACCTCACTGTGCCCTTCGCCCGCTATGTGGTCCAGCACCGCAATGAGCTGACGTTTCCCTTCAAACGCTACCAGATACAGCCGGTATGGAGGGCTGACAGACCTCAGAAAGGCCGCTACAGGGAGTTCTACCAGTGCGACGTGGACGTAATCGGCTCCCGCTCCCTGCTCTACGAACTGGAGATGGTCCAGATCGCCGACGAGGTGTTCAAGTCCATGGACGTACGCGTGCTGATCAAGGTCAACAACCGCAAAGTCCTCTCAGGACTCGCCGAGATCACCGGTCAGAACGACAAGCTCACGGACATCACGGTGGCCATCGACAAGATCGACAAGATAGGGCTGGACGCAGTCAAGGCCGAACTTGCCGAGAGGGGCCTGCTGCCGGAAAGCATCGCCAGGATAGAGCCGGTACTCACCCTTTCCGGCACCAATGCTGAAAAGATCGCGGTCATGAGAGAAACCCTGGCCGGCTCCGAGACCGGTCAGCGGGGTCTGGACGAGATGGAGCAGCTCCTTAGCCTCATCACCGCAGCAGGCATCACCACTCCCGTAGAATTCGACCTCTCACTGGCCCGCGGACTAAACTACTACACCGGAGCCATCTTCGAGGTCAAGGCCCTGGACTTCGCCATCGGCAGCATCTGCGGAGGCGGACGCTACGATGACCTCACCGGCATCTTCGGTCTCGGCGACACCTCCGGAGTCGGCATCTCCTTCGGCGCGGACCGCATCTACGATGTACTCTCCGGCCTGGACAAATTTCCCAAGGAGGCAGTCTGCGGTACCGAATACCTCTTCGCCAACATGGGGCCGGCCACCATACCTTATATTATAGGTGCCGCCTCCAGATGCAGAGCCTCCGGCCGCACATGCGAGATTTACCCCGAAGCTGCGAAACTCCGCAAACAATTCGAATATGCCGACAAAAAAGGCATAAAATATATCGTTCTTGCAGGAGAGGAAGAAGCCGCCGCTAATGAACTGACAATCAAAGATATTCAAAAAGGAGAACAGACAAAAATTAAGATTTCGGATATTTTTATATAAAATATTTTTGGTTTTTATAAAATTTTACATACTTTTGCAATCTCACACCGCGGAGTAGAGCAGTTGGTAGCTCGTCGGGCTCATAACCCGGAGGTCAGAGGTTCGAGTCCTCTCTCCGCTACAAACAGCAAGTTTCACAGAGCCGGCATCATTCAGCCGGCTCTTTTATTTTTCCAGGATAATCACTATCTTCGCGAATACTTTAAACACTATTTCGCGAATACACCAATGAGACCTGGAATTATCATTCTATCATTTTCCCTGACAGTCCTGACTGCCCTGACTTCCTCCGCCGCAGCTCCCGCAGATTCCATTTTCCGGACCGAACCATACCTCCAGAACCCCGTCGGCGGCGGGATTACCGTCATGTGGCAGACATGGGTGCCCGCATACAGCTGGGTAGAGTACGGCACTGACACCACCGATACAGAGTCCTGGCAGCAAGCCCGCACCATAGTGGACGGGCAGGTCATCTGCAACGGGACACAGAACAAGATCCGGATCGAAGGGCTGGAACCCGGACGCACCTACTATTACAGAGTATGCTCCCGGGAAATTCTCCTATACCAGGCATATAAGAAAGAATTCGGAGAGACGGCCGTCTCCCCCATGCACTCATTCACCCTTCCCTCAGATGACTGCGGAGACTTCACCGCCCTCATCTTCAACGACCTGCACAAGCATTCCGAAACCCTTCAGGCCCTGTACTCCCACGTCCGGGACATTCCCTACGACTTCGTGGTCTTCAACGGGGACTGCATCGACGACCCCGCCTCCCACGACGAGGCCACGGCATTCCTCAGCGAGCTGAACTCCACCGTCGGAGCCACTGATGTCCCTGTATTTTACCTCAGAGGCAACCATGAGATACGCAACGCCTACTCCATCGGCCTGCGCGAACTTTTCGACTACGTAGGGAACCGCACCTACGGAGCATTCAACTGGGGCGATACCCGCATCGTCATGCTCGACTGCGGGGAGGACAAGCCCGACGACCACTGGGTCTACTACGGCCTCAACGACTTTTCCGGGCTGAGGGCGGAACAGGTGGATTTTCTCCGCGGGGAGCTGGCCTCGGAGGAGTTCCGCAGTGCCTCCCGCCGGGTACTCATACATCACATTCCGATCTACGCGATGGGCGACGCCTACAATCCCTGTCTGGAGCTGTGGGGCCCGCTGCTCGCTGACGCACCCTTCGACATCTGCATCAACGCCCACACCCACAGACACGCATACCATCCTGCCGGCTCTGTCGGAAACAACTTCCCGGTAGTAGTCGGCGGAGGATACTCCATGGAAGGCGCCACCGTGATGGTTCTGAGCCGGAAAGGCGGGGAGATGACCCTTAAAGTGCTCGGCACCTCCGGAGACATACTCTTGAATCTTAATTTATAACCACATCCTGAAACCATGTCAGACAACAATAAGAAAGCGGCCCTGGACTATCACCGTCTCGGCCGTCCGGGCAAGATAGAGACCCTGCCCACCAAACCCTACTCTTCCCAGCATGACCTTTCCCTGGCCTATTCTCCCGGCGTGGCCTACCCCTGCCTGGAGATCAAGGACCGCGCGGAAGACGCCTACGAATACACCAACAAGGGCAATCTCATGGCCGTCATCTCCAACGGCACGGCCGTCCTCGGTCTGGGCGACATCGGAGCCCTCGCCGGCAAGCCCGTGATGGAGGGGAAGGCCCTTCTGTTCAAGATATTCGCTGGACTGGACTGCTACGACATAGAGCTGAACGAGAAGGATCCGGAGAAATTCATCGCCGCCGTCAAGGCCATAGCCCCCACCTTCGGAGGCATCAACCTCGAGGACATCAAGGCCCCGGAGTGCTTCGAGATAGAGCGCAGGCTCAAGGAGGAGTGCGACATCCCCGTGATGCACGACGACCAGCACGGCACGGCCATCATCTCGGCCGCGGGCCTGCTCAACGCCCTGGAGCTGCAGAACAAGAAGATAGAGGACATCCGGCTGGTGGTCAACGGAGCAGGTGCCGCCGCCGTCGCCTGCACCAACCTCTACATCGAGCTCGGTGTGCGCCGGGAGAACATAGTAATGTGCGACAGCAAGGGAGTCATCTCCACTTCCCGCACCGACCTCAACGCCATGAAGCGGACCTTCGCCACTGACCGCGACGTGCACACCCTGGCCGAAGCCCTTGTCGGCGCTGACGTCTTCCTGGGCCTTTCCGTACGCAACGTCCTGACCAAGGAGATGATCCGCACGATGGCCGACCGCCCGGTCGTATTTGCCCTGGCCAATCCCGACCCCGAGATAGAGTATTCCGAGGCCATGGCCTCCCGCGACGACCTGATATTTGCCACCGGCCGCTCGGACTATCCCAACCAGATAAACAACGTCCTCGGATTCCCCTACATCTTCCGCGGAGCCCTGGACGTACGCGCTACAGCCATCAACGAGGAGATGAAGCTGGCCGCCGTCTACGCCATAGCCGCACTGGCCAAACAGCCCGTCCCCTCCGTGGTCAACGCCGCATACAACATTGAGGAAAATATCCGCTACGGGCGCCACTACATCCTGCCCAAGCCCCTGGATCCCAGGCTGCTCTCGGCAGTAGCCCCGGCTGTAGCCAAGGCCGCCATGAGCTCCGGAGTGGCCCGTAGACCCGTCACCGACTGGGACGAATACGAGGAGCACCTGCAGGAGATGATGGGCTATGACAACAAGCTCGTCCGCCGTTTCGCCGATGTGGCCCGCTGCCAGCCCATGCGGGTGGTATTCGGGGAAGGCAATACGGACAATATGCTGGAGGCAGCCGTACAGGCCGGCGCGGAGGGACTCTGCCGCCCCGTCCTGCTTGGCAATGCGGAGCTTATCGGCAAGAGGGCCGCAGGTCTCGGGCTGTCGCTCGATGGTGTGGAGATTGTCAATCCCAGGCATCCGGACGAGAAGGCCCGGAGGGAGAGCTACGCGGAGGCCCTGGCCACCAAGCTCGCCCGCAAGGGGTACACCCGTCAGGACGCTTACGAGAAGATGTTCGACCGCAACTACTTCGGCATGATGATGGTCGAGAGCGGCGATGCGGACGCCTTCATCGCCGGCACCTACACCAACAACGTGGCGGTAGCCTCCATCGCCCGTGACATCATCGGCATCCGTCAGGGATACAGCACCTTCGCGACGATGCACATCCTCAACACCAAAAGGGGCGTGTTCTTCCTGGCCGACACTATGATCAATGAGCGCACCGATGCCTCCACCCTGGTGGACATCGCCCGTCTTACTACCGGTGCGGTGGAATACTACGCATTCGACCCCGTCATCGCCATGCTCTCCTACAGCAACTTCGGTTCCAATCTCCAGGAAGGTGCATCCGCCGCCTGTCCCTCCGGAACCTGCGGAACCCCGTCGGCAGTCCATCAGGCCGTCGAGATCCTGCACCAGCGGTACCCCGATATGGTGGTGGACGGCGAGATGCGTGTCGACGTGGCGCTCAACAAGCAGCTGCGCGACCGCACCTATCCTTTCAACCGCCTGCAGGGCAAGGACGTGAACACTCTGATTTTCCCGGACCTCAACTCCTCCTCCGCCGCCTGGCGCATGATGATGGAGATGGGAGCGGGCGAGGCCATCGGTCCTATCCAGATAGGACTCAACAAGCCCGTGCACTTTATTTCGGTGGATGCTCCTGTGCGGGAGATTGTCAACCTGGCGACACTGGCGTCCCTCGACGCAGCCATCTACCTCAAGGCCGGCAACTGCCTGCTCGACAAATAATGTAATTTAAATGCACAATACTATGCTTCAGAAAGGAGACAAGGCCCCGTACTTCGAGGGCCCGGACCAGGACGGTAACATCATCCGTCTGAGTGACTTTGCAGGACGCAGGCTCGTCCTCTACTTCTATCCCAAGGACAGCACTCCCGGCTGTACGGCCGAGGCCTGCGACCTCAGGGACAACTATCAGCGGTTTCTCGACCTCGGCTATGCAGTTGTGGGTGTCAGCAAGGACAGTACGGCCTCGCACCAGAAGTTCATCGCTAAGTACGGGCTGCCGTTTCCCCTGATTTCCGATCCGGAGATTGCTATTCTCCAGGCTTATGAGGCCTGGGGCGAGAAAAAGAACTACGGCAAGGTCAGCATGGGAACCCTCCGCAAGACCTACGTCATCGATGAGAACGGCGTCATCACCGACATCATCTCCAAGGTCGATACGAAGAACCATACCGCCCAGATACTGAAATAGTTCAAGCCATATATAACAATGACGTTCAGGACAGATATAGGACATCTGGAAAAGACCAGGCCCTCCCACCGCGTTGCGGCGGGCCCCTCCCTCTAGTGCCGAGGGCGGCAAGTCTTTTCCAGATGTCCTATATCTGTCGTCAAGTCAACATAACTCAATAACAACATCTTGAAATCAAAAACAGAGACATGAAACGACCTATGTATTTTTTTATCAGCGTACTCGCTGCTGTATTATGTTCCGTCAATGCTTTTGCCGCGACTGCGGAGAACTCCAAACCGTTTGTTATTCCGGAGCTGAAGACATGGGAGGCTGGCAAAGGAGACCTGACCATTTCCGGGACGATGCGGATAGCCGTGCCGTCCGGGGACGAGGAGCTGCTGCGGATAGCCGGAATGCTGGCAGAGGACTGGAACACTGTTGCCGGCTTTAAGCCGGAGGTTGTCGCCGGGAAAGGTGGGAAAGGAGATATTGTCCTGGAAATCAAGACCGACAAGAAGCTGGACAAGCTCAGCGGCGGCAGCACCGAGAGCTATTCGCTCAATATTACTGACCGCGTGCGGCTTTCCGCCTCAACTGCCCGCGGCGTGTACTGGGGGACGCAGACCCTGCTGCAGCTGGCTGACCGCGCCCTGCAGGCTGATGCTGAGACCGGAGGCATTGACCTGACCTGCGGCAGGATTCTCGACTGGCCCGACTACGGCATCCGCGGCTTCATGATGGACTGCGGCCGCAAGTACATTCCGATGAGCTACCTGCGCAAGCTCTCCCGCATCATGGCCTACTACAAGATGAACACCCTCCAGATTCACCTCAACGACAACGGCTTCAAGCAGTACTTCGGAGGGGACTGGGACCGCACCTACGCCGCATTCCGCCTCGAGTGCGACACCTATCCCGGACTTACCGCCCGTGACGGTCATTATACCAAGGCCGAGTTCATCGACTTCCAGGAGGAGTCCGCAGGCATGTACGTGGAGATTATCCCGGAGATAGACGTGCCCGCCCATTCCCTGGCCCTCACCCGCTACATGCCGGAGATAGGCTCCGAGGAGTACGGCATGGACCATCTGGACCTGTTCAAGCCCGAGACCTACGAGTTCGTGGACGCCCTCTTCAAGGAATACCTCGAGGGTGACGAGCCGGTCTTCCGTGGTCCCAAGGTGCATATCGGCACAGACGAGTACTCCAACAAGGACAAGGAAGTCGTGGAGAAATTCCGCTACTTCACCGACCACTACATCCGCCTCGTTGAGAGCTACGGCAAGCAGGCCGTAGTCTGGGGTGCCCTCACCCACGCTGACGGAGAGACTCCGGTCAAGTCGGAGAACGTGATCATGAACGCCTGGTACAACGGCTATGCCGATCCCAAGCAGATGGTCGAGGACGGCTACAAGCTCATCTCCATACCCGACGGACTGGTCTACATCGTACCGGCAGCAGGCTACTACTACGACTACCTCAACGAGAAATATCTCTACGAGAACTGGACTCCCGCCCATGTAGGTGATGCCGTCTTCGCCGAGCGCGACACGTCCATCCTCGGCGGCATGTTCGCCGTATGGAACGACCATGCCGGCAACGGTATATCGGTCAAGGACATCCACTACCGGCTCTTCCCCGCCCTGCAGACTCTGTCCGTGAAGATGTGGACCGGTGCGGAAACCTCCCTGCCCTACGCTGACTTCGACAGCACCCGCTCCTGTGTGCGCGAGGCTCCCGGCATCAACTTCGCCGGCCGCATCGGCACTGAGCCCGGCTGCGTGCTGGAGATGGCAGAGGTGGCTCCCGGCACCGTCATGCCCTATCCCGAGATCGGCTATGACTACACCGTCAGCTTCACCGTCGAGGGTGCCGCCGAGAAACCCGGCACAGAGCTGTTCCGCTCAGAGGACGCCGTATTCTATCTCAGCGACCCGGTCAGCGGCATGATGGGCTTCGCCCGCGACGGCTACCTCAACACCTTCCGCTACAGCATCCAGGACGGCGACCGGCTCGAAGTCACGGTCAAGGGTGACAACCGCTCCACGACCCTGATCATCAACGGCCGCGTCATCGACCGCCTCGAAACCGAAAAGCGCTGGCACAACGAAGGCGAGAGCGTGATGTACTACGTCCCCACCCTCGTATTCCCCCTGCAGCAGGCCGGAGACTTCCAGAGCCGCATCACGAATCTGAAAGTCTACAACTACTAGAACTGGCGGGCGAGATTGACCATCTCGATGGCGGTGGTCATGGCGTCGAAGCCCTTGTTGCCCGCCTTGGTACCTGCGCGTTCTACGGCCTGCTCGATGGAGTCGGTGGTCAGGACGCCGAAGATGACGGGAACGTTGCACTCCAGACCGACGTGGGCTATACCCTTGGTGGCCTCATTGGCGACCATATCGAAGTGAGGTGTAGCCCCGCGGATCACGGCTCCGAGGCAGACGATGGCGTCGTATTTGCCGGAGAGGGCCATCTTCCTGGCCACAAACGGAATCTCGAACGCTCCGGGCACCCAGGCCACCTCGAGATTCTCCCCCGCACCGCCGTGACGCAGGAACGAGTCCTCCGCCCCGCCGAGCAGCTTGGAAGTGATGAATTCGTTGAAACGGGCCGCTACGATGCCTATCCTCTGGCCGGCGGCTGACAGATTGCCTTCTATTACTTTCATGGTTGACTTTGTATTTATTGTTTTCTATTTCTACTTAAAGTGCTCCTTCTGCTCGAAATGGAGGAGGTGGCCCATCTTCTTGTACTTGGTGTACATGTAGGCCTCGTTCTTCTCGTTGCAGGTCATCTCGATGGGGTCGCGGCCCACCACCTCGATGCCGTAGTGGTCCAGGCCGAAGATCTTCATCGGGTTGTTGGTCATCAGTATCAGTTTCCGGATGCCGAGGTCGGAGAGGATGGCGCCGCCGACGTCGTAGTCGCGCAGGTCGGCCTTGAAGCCTAAGGCCAGGTTGGCCTCCACGGTATCCATGCCCTGGTCCTGCAGCTCGTAGGCCCGCAGCTTGTTGATCAGCCCGATACCGCGTCCCTCCTGCCGCAGGTAGAGCAGCACTCCGCGTCCGGCCTTCTCGATACGTCTTAGGGCCTCGGCCAGCTGCTCGCCGCAGTCACAGCGCAGTGAGCCCAGAACGTCTCCGGTCAGGCACTCCGAGTGCATCCGGCACAGTACCGGCTCGGGAGTGGTGATGTCGCCCTTTACTATCGCCAGGTGATGCTCCTTGGTGATGCGGTTGACGTAGCCCATAATCCGGAAGTTGCCGTACTTCGTAGGCAGGGCCGCGTCCGTCACCTTCTCCATCCACTTCTCGTGGTGCTTGCGGTAGGACACCAGGTCGTCCACGGTGATAATCCTAAGACCGTGCTCTGCGGCGAAGGCTATCAGCTCGGTAGTGCGCATCATGTCCCCGTCCTCCCGCATGATCTCGCAGCACAGTCCGCACTCCTCCAGTCCGGCGATGCGCATCAGGTCCACAGTGGCCTCAGTGTGCCCGCGGCGCTGAAGCACTCCGCCCGGACGCGACTCTAAAGGGAACATGTGCCCGGGACGGCGGAAATCCTCCGGCCTGGCATCCGGCTCCACCGATTTCATCGCAGTGATCGACCGCTCAATGGCCGAGATACCCGTACCCGTCGAGACGTGGTCGATGGACACGGTGAAGGCCGTGCAGTGATTGTCGGTATTGTGCGAGACCATCTGTCCCAGGCCCAGTTTTTGGGTCAGATCAGAGCTCATCGGCATACATATCAGGCCCTTGCCGTAGCAGGCCATGAAGTTGACATTGGCAGTGGTGGCGTGACGGGCGGCGCAGATCAGGTCTCCCTCATTCTCCCGGTCGGGATCGTCGATGACCACGATAATCTGTCCCTGGCGGAGAGCCTCGGCCGCCTCATCGATGGTATTGAATTTACGTTCCATATATTAAAATCCGTATTTTTTCAAAAATTCTTCTGTAAGTCCGCCCCCGGCAGAGCCGCTGTCCACCTGTGCGGAAGCGGGTGCAGCATCCCCGGCAGCCAACAGCCGCTCCACATACCGCGCCAGCATGTCCACCTCCACATTGACCGGAGAGCCCGGTTTCAGAAGGTGGAGCGTCGTCGAAGCCATAGTGTGCGGAATGAGCGAGACCGTAAAACTGCTGTCCTCATCCGAAACCGATGCCACAGTCAGGCTCACCCCGTCGAGAGTCACCGACCCCTTCCGGGCCACATACCGCAGGACATCGGACGGCACCGACACCCTCATAACTAAGGCTATGCCGTCCCGGACAAGGTCAGCCACCCGTCCGCAGGCATCCACATGCCCCGAGACGAGATGCCCGCCGAAGCGGCCTCCGCAGGCCATGGCCCGTTCCAGATTGACCTTCGAGCCGGGCCTCAGACCGCCTAAGGACGTACGCCGCAGCGTCTCCGGCATTGCGTCAGCCGTAAAATGCCCGCTGCCGGGAGTCACCGTCAGGCATACCCCGTTGACCGCGATACTGTCCCCTGTCGCAGTGCCTTCCAGCACCTTAGAGGCCTCGATATCCAGCACCACTCCCGATCCGCCTCCGCGGATGGAACGGACCGTCCCTATTTCCTCTATTATTCCTGTAAACATTTAGACTTATCGTATTTACTTGAAAATCCGTGTATCAGTATATCCTCCCCGACCATTTCGACCGTATCGACCCGCATCCCGCAGGCCGCTGCCATTGTCCCGAAGCCGGAGCCTCCGACCGGCCCCTTGGCGGCACGTCCTCCGACTATCTTCGGAGCCACGAAGACGTAGAACTCGTCCACGAGCCCGGAGCGGACTAAACTCCAGTTGAGCTCCCCGCCGCCCTCCACGAGCACCGAATCGAGCCCCATGGCCCCGAGCCGCCCCAGCATGTCTTCCAGATTCACCATACCGTCGGCACCGCAGGGGCACAGCAGCGTTTCCACTCCGCAGGAGCGCAGAGCCTCAAGCCTATGAGCCTCTGCCGCATCCGTATGCGCCACCACAGTCCGGTATTCCCGCGCAGTCCGAGCCAGCTGACAGTCCGGAGGCATGGAAGCCTTCGAGTCCACGATGATCCGCACCGGCTGACGCATCCCGTCCACGCGGCAGTTGAGCATAGGGTCGTCGGCCAGAACCGTGCCTTTGCCGGCCACGATCCCCATATACCGGCCCCGGAGCTCGTGTACCAGGCGGCGGGACTGCTCTCCGCTCACCCATTTGGAGTCCCCGGAGACAGCAGCTATGCGCCCGTCGAGAGTCATGGCCCATTTGAGCACGACCCAGGGACGGCGCGTGGTTATGTACTTGATGAATATGCGGTTGAGATGGCGGGCCTCGGCCTCGAGTACCCCTGAGGTCACTTCGATGCCGTGCTCCCGCAGGATGGCGGCTCCGTGTCCGGCCACTAAAGGGTTCGGATCAGTCATGGCCATGACCACCCGGGATATGCCGGCAGCGATGACGGCGTCCGTACAGGGCGGCTGCTTGCCGTGATGACAGCAGGGCTCGAGAGTCACGTACATCGTCGCACCCTCCACAGACTCACTGCAGGAGGCCAGCGCATCCCGCTCGGCGTGCAGGCTGCCGCAGACATGATGCCAGCCCTGAGCGAGAACCCTTCCGTCGCGGACTATCACCGCCCCCACCATTGGGTTCGGCCCCACGTGCCCCCTGCCGCGCTCAGCCAGCGCGAGAGCTATCCGCATGTATTTGATATCTTCGTCGTTACACATAACAAAAAACCCGAATACCACAATGGCACTCAGGGCAGTCTGTCATTCCGACAATCACAAGCGCCGGTACCGCTTCCACGGCTTCCGGCCAAGACCTCTCTTCCATCCGGACTGTCACCGTCGGTATCGGAATTTCACCGATTCAGTCCCTGATTATCAGGGAGTCGCGGACTATCACCGCCGGTAGGGAATCGCACCCTGCCCTGAGAGATATTCTTATTGGACGGCAAATATAGAAAATTTTTACAAACTTTGTAGCCGCTTATGAGAGAAATACGACACATCATCATCACCGACCCGCACGACTGCTGTGGCTGCACCGCCTGCGCGTCGGCCTGCCCCAGAGGCAGCATCACCATGAAGGACGATTCCGAAGGCTTCCTCTATCCCTCTGTGGATGAGAGCACCTGTATCGAATGCGGCATCTGCGCGAGGGTCTGCCCCGTCATCACGCAATTCCCCGCCCGCAGGCCGCTCGAGGTCCACGCCGTGAAGCACCCGGACGGAACGGTAAGGGACGGCAGCGCCTCGGGAGGGGCCTACCCCCTGCTGGCCTCCGCCATACTGGAAGAGGGAGGCCTCGTCTTCGGCTCCCGCTATGACAATGCCCATGAGGCGGTTCACGACAGCGCCGCCACCCCGTCGGAAGCGGCGGCATTCATCGGTTCCAAATACCTGCAGAGCCGGATGGAGGACTGCTGTGGGAGGGTCAGGACGGCTCTGCGCGAGGGGCGTCCGGTGCTGTTCACCGGTACCCCCTGCCAGGTGGCGGGCCTCAACCATTTTCTGGCCTCCGGAGCAGGGAGAGTCCCGACAGACCGACTGCTGACGGTGGATCTCATCTGCCACGGAGCGCCTTCGCCGGGGGTATGGAGACGGTACCTCGCGGAGGAAAAGGCCGCCCTCGAGGCTCAGGGCTACCGTGATGTGAGCATAGAAGAAGTCCGCTTCCGCGACAAGGAGGAAGGCCGCGCCGGATGGAAAGGCTACAATTTCAAGATATTCTTCCGCGCCACGGACCCCTCGGGAGCCCTCTGCCGCCCCGTATTGAGCGAAAAAGGCAAGGCGGAGAACCTGTTCATCCGGGGATTCCTGGCCGACTTCTATTCCCGCCCGAGCTGCTACCGCTGCCCCGCCCGGGAGTTCCGCAGCGGCAGCGACCTGACCATCGGCGACTTCTGGGGCATCGGCGACCTCCGCCCCGAGTTCGACGACGACCGCGGAGTCAGCGCCGTCCTGGTCAATACCGAAAAGGGCCGCGAATTCTTCTCCCGCATCCATTGTACCCGCCTGGAAATGACCTACGAAGACGTCCTGCGCCGCAACCGCTGCCTGGAGACCTCCGTCACGGAGCCCGCCGCCCGCGCAGCATTCTTCGCATCCCAGGACACCGTCCATGATACTGTACGCCGGCTGCTGTAACTGAGCAATGCCTCCGAAGCCCTATATCATGCTACCGGTAAATTCACCGGATATATTAAGATGTATCACTTCATCTTCGTCTCTCGTTGTACTTGTTCCCGAAATAGTCCCAGATATACTGCCGTAATCTATGCGTTTGATTGTCATGACTATCTCTCCACTCGTAGTGATGCCTCCAGCCGAGATAGACTCACTGTATTCAAATACCAGCATTCCGTTCTCATCACAATACATTTCATAATCCCCCGCCATATCACCGGTGACGTAAAATGCCGAATATCCGTCTACAGCTGCAGCGAACAGACGCCGCTGACGATGCCGAGCTGATCAATCCACTAAGTGACGCGGGGTACTATAACTTATCTTCCTGACCGGATTTCATGCCTCGGAGATCACAGTTAAAAGTTTTGCGAAACTCCTGCTTCGCTTTTTCCATTACGGGATTAGACTTGTTTGAAGGAAATGAGTGTGCCACAATACGGGCCCGGATGACATCGTTCGAAGGATGCATAAAAATGCGGTTTTTCAGCGTCTCACGCAATTGTCCAATGGCATGACCGGCATCAACGCCTTTAAGTTCTACGAAAGTCTCAGTCCAGTGTTCCGGTACCGCATCTTTGGCAGAACGTTTTACAAGTACCAGTTTATCACAGCGCTGGCCTTCCTTCACGATATTACCATCCACGGCATAAACTACCGACTCCTCAACACCATTGGTTACAAGCACATACCGCTTACCCTTCTCAGATGTGCTGATCCGGGCACGGGTCATAAGCCGCTGCTCAGGAGAAAAACCTTCGGCAGCCAACAGTTCATAAGTCGATTTATATGCCGTCATACTGAATGCCATCACTTCTCAAACAACTTTTCGTTCAGCCTGCTGATGCTGTCTTCCACCCAATCCGACACACCGTCAAGGTGATTGCCGCTGAGCATCGGCACCTCAGTATCCAGAATACTTTGAAAAACACCTTCTCCATCAATGTAATAACCGGAGATGGAACATGGAGGCAAAATACAATCATCGCTCACCACATCCTGCTTCAATCCCCTACCAGCCACCACAGAGCCATACAGAAGCACATTCACCACCGACATCACATAAGGACTGTGAGTAGTAACGACTGCCAGACTCTGCTCAGACCCATTTCCCAAGGCCTTTTTCAACGAACGCACAATGCTCATTATCACCATCTTCTGAGATTCCGGATACAGATTCTGCTCCGGTTCCTCTATAAATAGTTGAGCAGACTGGTAAACCAGTCTGCGGAGAGAATCATTGTCAGCCTTACTTATCTCGTTGCGATCACGCATGGAGAGCGACGCATTTTCCCCGACACAACCAGTAATATAGTTCGTCATCACATCCATCGGCATGACACTCTGCATACCGCTCGAGGCATAGAATGCCGGCGTTTCACTGCCGTCTTCCCTCACCAGCACATCTGCTCCGGACTTGTTCACATAGCTGAAACCTCCCGTAGCAGCCAGTCTGAAAGGATGCTCACTGGTATAAGGTCCCTTAGCCTCATCCCATTCGTATAGAAAGTTGAAAAACACATCTCTTTCAGTAGCCTTATATGTCTTATCCACATTCTGAATGGCAGAAACCAGGTTCCTCTCCGACGGGATATAACACAACTTGCTGTTATACCTCTTTTCTAAAAATGACTGCTTACGCCCAATCCTTGCATTACCCATCACGCCGGAATACTCAATGCTCACCGCATCCCCGTCATACTTCAGTTCTGTATCCACCTTAAAATATTCATCATTCAACCGGTAAAAAGACTTCAATTCCTTTATAAATCGGTTATTATGAGTATACTGGCTCACTATATCATCAGTTGAGACCATAATCTTTTTCTCAATCCAACGAC
The DNA here is from genome assembly GCA_018712545.1 of Candidatus Coprenecus merdigallinarum. Lineage (GTDB taxonomy): Bacteria > Bacteroidota > Bacteroidia > Bacteroidales > UBA932 > Coprenecus > Coprenecus merdigallinarum. Next base: position 27,406 of record DVGV01000073.1, read on the forward strand.
AGAAGCAGAGCACCTTCATAAAGGTACTCTTACCCGAACTCTGACGACCGACAAGTATCATCAACGGAGTCAGTTCTACTTTAGTTGAGTCCGACACAGGACCGAAGTTCTTAATATGAAGTGATGCCATATATCTCATTCTATTAATCAAGGCAAATTTACGAAATAACTTCATTCCACAAACAAAAATCCCGCCGACCCCGTCAATGACGGAGCCAGCGGGATATTCGTTTTCATTCCGCGATTCGGCAGGCAGAGGCAGTCTGAATCAACCCTTGTAGGTCTTTTTAAGATTGTCATAGATGCTTGCTACCGTATCGAGTTTGGATATGAGTTCATTTACGGCACTGACCACCTCATTGTCTGACTGAGGATAGTCGTGGGCCACGTTGTTCCTCAACTCACGGATATACACCCACTCATGAGCGTCAGGAACTATCTGAAAACGTTCCAGTTTATTGAGGATATCCCGCATCGGCAACTCCGAAACGTCTTCATCAAGATATTCAAGAATGTAACGGAACAATTTGCCGCCCATAGCATCTTGAAGCTTTGCAAACCTGAATATAAACTGGTCGATACAGCGGATCTGTTCAGCACTCAAATCTACATACTGCTCAACAGACATCGGACCATCCAGTCCGAGACTGTCCAATGCTTCGTTTATCCGGACTATGTGCCTGTCGCACACTCCGAACTCCCTCTCAAGTCTTTCTATGATTTCCCGCCTGCTCATATCGCCAATAATATCCCATTTTTAAGTGCTTCCCGCACCACCTGATTATCTTCGTAATCTCCTATGATATCTATCTTCTGGTCCCCGATCAGACTCTTGATTCGCGATGCCATGCGGACCCTTTCCAATATACCCTTCTTCGCAGAAGTCGTTCTCACAAGCAGATCGATATCTCCTCCGCGCCTGGAATCATCCACACGCGAACCGAACAGATAGACCTTCACATCTGTTCCGTAAATATCTTCCGCTACTTGCAGAATAACTTCTATTTCCCGCTTACTCAATCGCATAGAATTTCATTCATCTTCCACAAAAGTAGGACTTTATTTTCTTTTGTGCAAACAAAATCCCGCTGACTCCGTCAATGACGTAATCAGCGGGATATCCGTTTTCATTCAGCGCTTCGGCCGGCAGACCGCTACAGCAGCAGCGAGCGGATGCCGTCCACGATGTAGCGGGCGTCCTCGTCGGTGACACAGGGGCCGCTCGGCAGGCAGAGGCCCACCTTGAAGAGGGACTCGCTCACGCCGTTGAGGTAGGCCGGGCAGTCCGCGTACACCGGCTGCCGGTGCATCGGCTTCCACAAAGGGCGGGACTCGATGCCCAGGGCGTCCAGGCCGATGCGGAGGGCCTCCACGTTGGCGTTAGGCTCGCAGTCAGTGTGGGTCGTGTCGGCTGCGTGGGTCACTCCGGCGGCGCCTCCCACCGCACCCTTTATGGCGTTGCGGTAGGCATTCTCCTGACCCTTTATGCGCAGCTCCGGGTCGACGGTCACAGTGTTCAGCCAGTAGTTGCTGTCGTAACGGGACGACGGGTTCTCGTGGAGGATGATGCCGTCCACGTCCTTCAGCAGTTCCCGGTACAGGGCGCACATGTGCTTGTGATGAGCGATGTGTGCGTCCGCCACCGTCATCTGACCCCGGCCGATACCCGCACAGATGTTCGACATGCGGTAGTTGTAGCCGATGCGCTCGTGCTGGTAATATGGATAGGCCTCGCGGGCCTGGGTCGCGTAGAACATGATCTCGTTCTTGGCCGCTGCGTCGGGGCAGATAAGCGCACCGCCGCCCGAGGTCGTAATCATCTTGTTGCCGTTGAACGACAGCACACCGTACCTTCCAAACGTACCCAGCACCCGGCCGTCGAACCTGGAGCCGAAGCCCTCAGCAGCATCCTCTATCACCGGGATACCGTAACGGCCGGCTATCTCCATTATCTCATCGATCCTGTAGGGCATGCCGTACAGAGCCACCGGGATGATCGCCTTGGGCTTACGTCCAGTCTTAGCGATACGGTCCTTTATAGCCTCCTCCAGCAGCCCGGGATCCATATTCCAGGATTCTTTTTCCGAATCCACGAACACCGGCCGCGCCCCCAGGTAGGTCACCGGATGAGACGACGCGCAGAACGTGAAGCTCTGCACCACCACCTCATCCCCGGGCCCAACCCCGCAGGCTATCAGCGCCAGATGCACCGCCGCAGTACCCGCCGAAAGGGCCACCACCTCCTTACCCTCGCCCACAAACTTCCTCAGGTCGTCCTCGAACCCGTTCACATTGGGCCCCAGAGGAACCACCCA
>DVGV01000005.1 GCA_018712545.1 Candidatus Coprenecus merdigallinarum
CGCTCTATCAGGTCGTAGCTCCAGTGATGCAATATATCCGGCCTGTCGGCGAAATACTCCCGGAAGAGCGCGGGACTCTGGCTGTGTCCGATCGGATTGCCGATAAGGCCTATCCGCAGACGGTCTGCCGGGAAAGTGCTGCTGGATGTGTCGTGTGCCATGAACAGTCAGGTGAAAGGTTAAAGGTTGCGGAGTGAGCCGGCGGTGCGGCGCTGGCGGAGGGCTTCATAGCAGAGAACGGCCATGGAGGCGGAAACGTTGAGCGAATCGATGCCACCCAGCATGGGGATGCGGATATGGGCATCAGCGGCCTGCCTCCAGATGTCGGACAGTCCGTCAGCTTCGGCCCCGAAGGCCAGGGCTGTCGGTCGCGTCATGTCTGTGTCGTAGTACAGCTCTGAGTCCTGCAGCTGGGCGGTAAGGATGCTGATGCCGCGGGCCTTGAGCCAGGCGATGGCCTCCTCCGAGGAGCAGACGGCGATGTTGCGGGTAAATACTCCTCCAAGGCTGGCCCGGATCAGGTTTGGATTGTAGAGGTCCGTGTGCGGGTCGCAGACCAGGACGGCGGAGACTCCGGAGGCGTCGGCGGTGCGGAGCATTGCCCCGAGGTTGCCGGGCTTCTCGACGGACTCGACGACGACGATGAGGGGGGCGGAGGTGTCTTCGGACAATGTGCGGTCGAGGGCCTCGAGCGACCGGTCCCCCGCATTGCCGCAGACCACCGCGAGGATTCCTTCAGTGCCCCCGCGGTAGGCCATTTTCCCATATACCGCTTCGGAGACCTCGAATATCCTCACTCCTTCGGAAGGAGTCGGGACGTGCCGGCAGACGGAGGGACAATAGAACACCGACCGGAGGCGGAAGCCGCTTTCCAGGCAGCGCTCCACCTCCCGGAGCCCCTCCACGACGAACAGCCCCTTCTCCCGGCGGAGAGAGGAGCTGCTCTGTAGGGCCGTCACCTCCTTGACCCGGGGGTTCTGGAGGGAGGTGATGATTTCCGGGTCGTGCCGGTTATTTTTCATTTGCCGTGGAAGCTTCGGTATTGTCCTGGGCGGCGGGCTTCTTCTCGGGACGCATCTGCGGGAAGAAGAGCACGTCCTGGATGGAAGGCGCTCCGGTCATGAACATGGTGAGGCGGTCGATGCCCATGCCGAGGCCGGATGTCGGGGGCATGCCGTACTCGAGGGCGCGGACGAAGTCCATGTCGATGTACATCGCCTCGTCGTCGCCCTTGTCCTTGAGCTTGAGCTGCTCCTTGAAGCGGTAAAGCTGGTCGATGGGGTCGTTGAGCTCGCTGTAGGCGTTGGCCAGTTCCTTGCCGTTCACGAAGAGCTCGAAGCGCTCGGTGAGGGAGGGATCGCTGCGGTGACGCTTGGTCAGGGGCGAGGTCTCCCAGGGGTAGTCGGTGATGAAGGTGGGCTGGATCAGATGCTTCTCGCAGTACTCGCCGAAGATGGCGTCGATGAGCTTGCCTACGCCCATGGTGTTGTCCACCTCGATGTGCAGGTCGGCGCAGACCTTGCGCAGGGCTTCCTCGTCCATGCCGCGTACGTCCACTCCGGCGTATTCCCTGATGGCCTCGAGCATGGGCAGGCGGCGGTAGGGCTTGCGGAACTCTATCTCGTTGCCGCCGATGGTGATGTTGGTCCTGCCGTTGACGGCCACAGCCACTTTCTCGAGGAGGTTCTCCACGAACTCCATCATCCAGATGTAGTCCTTGTAGGCCACGTAGATCTCCATGCAGGTGAACTCAGGGTTGTGGGACTTGTCCATGCCCTCGTTGCGGAAGTCCTTGGCGAACTCGTAGACGCCGGCGAAGCCTCCGACGATCAGCCTCTTGAGGTAGAGCTCGTTGGCGATACGCAGGTACAGGGGGATGTCCAGGGCGTTGTGATGGGTGATGAAGGGTCTGGCGTTGGCGCCTCCGGGTATGGGCTGGAGGATGGGGGTCTCGACCTCCATGTAGCCGAAGGAGTTGAAGTACTCCCTCATGGTCTGTATGATGCGGGTCCTCTTGACGAAGACGTCCTTTACCTGGGGATTGACCACCAGGTCCACGTACCTCATGCGGTAGCGGAGCTCGGGGTCGGAGAATGCGTCGTAGACCTCGCCCTCCTTCTCCTTGACTATCGGGAGTACCCTCAGGGACTTGGAGAGGACGGTCAGGCTCTTGGCGTGGATGGAGAGCTGGCCGGTCTGGGTGATGAAGGCGTAGCCCTTGATGCCCACGAAGTCGCCGATGTCGAGGAGCTTCTTGAAGACGGTGTTGTACATGGTCTTGTCCTCGCCGGGGCAGATCTCGTCGCGCTTGATATAGACCTGAATCCTGCCTTCGGAGTCCTGCAGCTCGATGAACGAGGCGGCGCCCATGATACGGCGGCTCATCATCCTGCCGGCTATGGATATTTCAGGGAACGGACATTTCTCCGGATCGTATTTGTCCTTTATCTCTGAAGAAGTGGTGTTGACTTCGAAAAGTGCTGCGGGATATGGTTCTATCCCGAGTTCTCTGAGCTTGGTGACCGCTTCGCGCCGGTTCTGCTCCTGTTCGTTCAGTTCTATATTTTCCATTTTGGTATGTTTAGTTCAAACGGCAAATTTAAGAAACATTTTCACCATACAATAAATTTTGTAAATTTGCGGTCATGTCAATCGAAAAAAAATGGATAGTTAAGGAACAGGGCAACCCCGCCCTGGTACGCGCCCTCTCCTCTGAGCTGGGCATTGACCAGGTCCTCGCCAACCTCTTGGTGCAAAGAGGAATCACTTCAGCCGAGCGGGCCCGTGAGTTCTTCAGACCAGACCTCTCGAAACTTCACGACCCCTTCCTGATGAAGGATATGGACAGGGCTGTTGACCGTCTCGAGAAGGCCATAGCCTCCGAGGAGCATATCCTCATCTACGGGGACTACGATGTGGACGGCACCACCGCCGTAGCCCTGATGTACACTTTCATACGCAATTTCAACCCCAACGTCGAATACTACATCCCCGACCGCTACGACGAGGGCTACGGTATCTCGTACAAGGGTATCGACTGGGGATACGACAACGGATACACCCTGATAATCTCACTCGACTGCGGCATCAAGGCCGTGGAGAAAGTGCGCTATGCCGCGGAGAAAGGTATTGACATCATCATCTGCGACCATCATCTTCCGGACGAGACCCTCCCGCCTGCCGCGGCCATCCTGGACCCCAAGCGGCACGACTGCCGTTATCCGTTCGACGACCTTTCCGGCTGCGGAGTAGGCTTCAAGCTGGTTCAGGCCTATGCCCTGCGCAAAGGCCTTCCATTCGCCTGGGTGGAGTCATTCCTGGACCTGGTGGCAGTGAGCATAGCCGCTGACCTGGTCTCGATGACAGGAGAGAACAGAATTCTGGCCTACTATGGCCTGGAGCGGCTCAACACATCTCCTAGCAAGGGCCTGCTCTCGATCATTAAGCTCTCCGGCTTGGAGAACCATAAGATAACCATCGATGACATTGTATTCAAGATAGGTCCCAGGATCAATGCCGCGGGCCGCATGGAGTCGGGCCGCACGGCCGTCCATCTGCTGGTGAGCCGCAATGACGAGGAGGCCCAGAACATCGGCAAGGCCATCGATACCCACAACAAGGAGCGCAAGAGCGTGGACAAGGAGATTACCCGCGAGGCGATAGAGTTCGTCAAGCGCTCCAAGGACTATCCCCTGCGCAAGTCGACCGTCGTCTATGATCCTAAGTGGCACAAGGGCGTGGTGGGTATTGTGGCGTCGAGACTGGTGGAAGCATTCTACCGCCCCACCATCGTTCTCACCGAGTCCAACGGCCTGATTACCGGCTCTGCCCGCAGTATCGCCGGCTTCGACCTCTACGAAGCCATCGAGGAGTGCTCCGAGTATCTGGAGAATTTCGGAGGTCATATGTATGCGGCGGGCCTGACGCTCAAGAAGGAAAATCTGGAACCGTTCGCGGAGAAATTCGAGAAGGTCGTGGCCGCCAAGATCACCGAGGACATCCTCACTCCGGTGGTGCTCATCGACACATATCTGGATTTCAAGCAGATAACGCCTAAGTTTTTCCGTATCCTCAAGCAGTTCCAGCCATTCGGCCCCGGAAATCTCTCGCCGGTGTTCATAACGGAGAATGTCTACGACAACGGTAACGGCCGTCTCGTCGGTTCGGAGAACGGACACATGAAACTGGAACTGATACAGGAGGACGAGCCTTACCGCCATATATCGGCGATAGCCTTCAACCGCGCCGAGCACTTCGAGCACCTGCATGCGGGCAATCCTGTGGACATCTGCTATTCCATCGCTGAGAACTACTACCGCGGCATCGCCAACATCCAGCTGCGTGTCAAGGATATACATAAGAAAGAACTGTTTTGATCATGCTGAACTTCGAGAACGACTATATGCGGGGCGCCTGCCCGGAGGTGATGCAGGCCCTAGTCCGCACCAATATGGAGCAGAGTATGGGCTACGGGGACGACCCGTACACCAAGGCTGCCGCTGATAGAATCCGGGAGGCCTGCGGTGCACCCGAAGCCCAGGTGCATCTGCTCATCGGAGGTACTCAGGTCAATGCCCTTTCGGCCTGCGCCGTGCTCCGCCACTGTCAGGGAGTCATCTCGCCCGTCTCCGGCCACATCAACCATCACGAGTCGGGAGCCGTCGAGGCCACCGGGCACAAGGTCCTGGCCTTGCCCGCCCACGACGGAGGCAAGTTGCGTGCGGCTGAGGTCCGGGAATATCTGCGTGCCTACTGGGCCGACGAGAACTATGCCCACATGGTCGAGCCAGGCATGGTCTATGTCACCCATCCCACGGAGCAGGGCGGTCTGTACTCCCTGGCTGAGCTCCGGGAGATGGCCGCCGTCTGCCGGGAGTTCCGCATCCCGCTGTATCTGGACGGAGCCCGTCTGGCCTATGCCCTTGCCTCTGACCGCAATGATATATCCTTGAAAGATATTGCCGCCCTCTGCGATATGTTCTATATAGGCGGCACCAAGTGCGGAGCCCTCTTCGGGGAGGCCCTCGTAGTTCCCAGACCCGGTCTGGTAGGCAACCTCTTCTCACTCATCAAGCAGCGCGGAGCACTCCTGGCGAAGGGCCGTCTGCTCGGTGTCCAGTTCGCAGCCCTTTTCACCGACGGTCTCTATGAGCGTGTGGGCAAGGCAGCTCTCTCCGCCGCCGACCGTCTGGCCGCGGGACTGACCGCCAAGGGTTACCGTTTTCTCGCTCCTCCTCAGACCAATCAGCTTTTCGTCATCGTTGACAACACGGTCGTAGACAGTCTCCGCGGTCAGGTCACTTTCTCTCTCTGGGAGCACCTCGACGACCACCGCAGCGTAATCCGCTTCGTCACTGACTGGGCTACTGTCACGGCCGATGTCGATGCGCTGCTCGCGCTGCTTTAGACTTCTGCCGGGGACAGTTATTCATACCGCAGGCACTCGATAGGGTCGAGGGCGGCGGCGCGTTTTGCGGGAATGTAGCCCGAGAGGATGCCGACGGCCATGCATAGGGCGATGGCCAGGAGCATCCAGAGCCATGGGATGATGAATGAAGCCTGCATGACTGCGGCGATGATATTGCCGATGATGATGCCGGCGACGATGCCTATCAGGCCGCCGGTCTGGCCGATGATTACCGATTCCATCAGAAACTGTGCCTTGATCCGTTTCGATGCGGCTCCCAGAGCCTTGCGCGTGCCTATCTCGCGGGTTCGCTCGCGGACAGACACCAGCATGATGTTCATGAGTCCCACCGCTGCTCCGGTCAGGGTTACCAGGCCGATGACGATGGCGGCTATCGTGAGGGTGCGCATCGTGGAGTCGAGCTCCTCGATGACCGCCTCGCTGCGGGTGATGCGGAAGTCCGCGTCATCGAAGGGTGCCAGCCGCCGGACAGCCCTGAAAGTCATCTCGGCCTCGGTGGCTGCTGTCTCAGGACTGACTGAGGGGTCGGGAAGGATGCCGATGGTGAAATCTGGGGAGGAGGATGCCAGGTTGGCCAGAGCATTGGTGTAGGGTACCAGGATGTTGTCATCCATGCTGCCTCCTGCGTTGTTTCCGACGGGGGCGGCGACACCTATTATTATATAGCTGTGCCCGGAGATATGTACCGTCTGGCCCACAGGGTCGCGCTGCTCATCAAAGAGGGTGCGGGCCACATTGTCCCCGATGACACAATAGAATCTGCCTCCCTCCACGTCGGCGGCGGAGAGGCTGCGCCCTGAGGAGATATCCAGCATGTTGAATTTCATATAGCCGCCGTCCGTGGCGATGACGTCGACAGTAGGGTTGGTGCGTCTCTGTCCGGCCTCGGCCCTGGTGCCGGAGAGGACGGTAGTGAACAGCGTTACGGCGGCAGGCGTCCTGTAGTAGTCCGCGAAGCGTTCGGCCTGGGCCCGGGATATCTCGCGGGAATTGCGGATGCGGCGCATGTCGGAGGGTATGGAATAGAGTGAGCGGATGTTGATGATGCCTGCTCCCATACGGCTGTATGCCTCCTTTAGGGTGGCATCCATCGAACTGACCGCGGTCAGGATGCCCACCAGGGAAGTGATCCCCAGGGCAATGATGGCAATGGTCAGGGACGACCTGAGTCTGTTGGCTTTGACGGCCCTCAGCGCCATGTCGATGTTTTCGGCGGCCATGGTCAGGCTGCGGTTGCGGCGGGGCCGGGCAGATGTTCTCCTCTTCATGACTTTCACACGTTTAAGAAATTGAATTTAAATTGCAGATGTAAAAATAGGAAATTATCTTCGATTGACATACCTTTGCGACCACAATTTTGAATAAAAACAGACAGTTATCGACATGAGACCACGCATCAGGCGGTCGGAGACCCGGGAGGGGCAGGACCGCAAAGACAACAGGACAACAGGTTACAACAGGACTTCCGGTGAGAGGCCGGTATCGGGCCCACGCAGGTCCGCAGGACCAGGACAGCATGCAGGCAGACCGGAACACGGGAACAGACCCGGATACCGCAGTGACAGCAGGACAGGAGGCCGCGGCGGCAGGCCCGGTTCAGGTGGAAGATCCGGATATGGAGCCAGGCCCGGATTCGGCGGAAAGCCCGGAGCGGGACAGAAGCCGGGATTTCACGGCAAGGGCGGCAGGCCTTTCAGGGACGGAGAGCGTCCGGATCGTCAAACAGCGGAACACCGTAGTTTTGAGCACCGTATCCGTTCGGAGCGTCCCGGAATGGACAGACCCCGCGTACCTCAGGCACCCGCAGCGGTGAAGGAGGATGACGGACTGGTACGTCTCAATAAATTTATTGCCAATTCCGGAATATGTTCCCGCCGCGAGGCAGATGAATATATCGCTGCAGGCCTGGTGACGGTCAACGGTGAGGTGGTTACGGAGATGGGAGTGAAAGTCAATCCCGCCCAGGACGATATCCGCTTCAACGGAGAGCGTCTGCGCGGCGAGAAGAAGGTCTACGTCCTGCTCAACAAACCCAAGGACTTCGTCACTACTATGAGTGACCCCCATGCCGAGAAGAACGTGATGCAGCTTATCAGCAGGGAGATGTGCCCGGAGCGTATTTTCCCCGTAGGACGGCTGGACCGCTCCACGACCGGTGTGCTGTTGCTGACCAACGACGGAGAGCTTGCAGAGAAGCTCACTCATCCTTCATTCCAGAAGAAGAAAATATATCAGGTGACCCTCGACAAGAACCTCAGGCCCGAGGATATGGACCGGCTCGTACAGGGAGTGGACCTTGAGGACGGTCCCGCATACGCCGATGAGGTGGCTTACAATGGGGATGACCGCAGTGTTGTGGGCATAGAGATCCATTCGGGCCGCAACCGCATCGTCCGCCGTATGTTCGAGGCCCTCGGCTACAGGGTACGCAAGCTCGACCGCGTCTATTTCGCCGGGCTTACCAAGAAGAACCTGCGCCGCGGCCAGTGGAGGTTCCTCAGCGACGAGGAGGTGACCATGCTCAAACTCAATTTCTATGAGTAATCCGCACCGCGCCGGTTTCGTCAATATCATAGGCAACCCTAACGTGGGTAAGTCCACGCTGATGAACGCCCTCGTCGGGGAGCGCCTCTCCATCATCACATCCAAGGCCCAGACCACCAGGCACCGTATCATGGGCATAGTCAACGGGGACGACTACCAGATAGTCTACTCCGACACTCCGGGTATACTCAAGCCGTCCTACTCCTTGCAGCAGAGCATGATGGAGTATGTGGACACGGCTATCGGCGATGCCGACGTGATCCTCTATGTCACGGATGTGGTGGAGAAGTGGGACAAGAACCGGGAGTACGTCGAGCGGCTGTGCAGTGTGGACTGCCCCGTGCTCATCGTTATCAACAAGATCGACCTGAGCGACCAGCAGAAGGTATCTGCCCTGTCCGCGCAGTGGTCTGCAGCCGTGCCCCGCGCCCAGGTTTTTGCCGCTTCGGCTCAGGAGCGTTTCGGCCTCGAGCCCATCTTCAACCGTATCGTGGAGCTGCTGCCCGAAGGCGAGCCCTGGTACGACAAGGATTTCTTCACCGACCGCAACCTCCGCTTCTTCGCCTCCGAGATCATCCGCGAGAAGATCCTCACCAATTACGACAAGGAGATTCCCTACTGCACAGAGGTGGTCATCGAGGAGTTCAAGGAGCGGGGCGACCGCTATGACATCCGGGCCGTCATCAACGTCATGCGCGACTCCCAGAAGGGCATCCTCATCGGCGCCCGCGGAGCCTCGTTGAAACGTGTCGGTACCCAGGCCCGCATCGACATGGAGGACTTCTTCCAGAAGAAGGTCTTCCTCCAGCTCTACGTCAAAGTCGACCCCCACTGGCGGGACGACAAGCGGAAGCTCGCAGCATTCGGGTATTAGCCACTCCTTCGGAAGGTGGGCTGTTTTCCGGCCATTTCCGCTCACCTTCGGAAGGTGAGGAACTGCAGCATGTCCGCGAGAGGCACCTGTGGCCGTACATCTTATCGTATTGTCCGTCTCCCACCTTCGAAAGGTGGGCCGTTTTGCCGTCGTTTCTACTCACCTTCGGAAGGTGAGGGACTGCAGCATGCCCGCGAGAGGTGCCTGTGGCCGTGCATCCCATCGTATTGTCCCTCTCCCACCTTCGGAAGGTGGGCTGTTTTCCGGTCATTTCTGCACACCTTCGGAAGGTGGGATGGGAGAGCGCACCTCCATTTCCCGTATCTGAATTTTTTTAATATCTTTGTCGGCTGAAAAACGAAAAATGATGAGCAGAGAAGACGAAGAAAAAGATGGCCTGGAGACCTCTGGGAACGAAATAGAAAATGTGTCCGGCGGGAGTGCGTTGGAACAGGACGGCGAGGAAGAGGTGATCTCCGGCAAGTTCGACAAGGTAATCTCCGACGGCACGAAGAAGTACAAGCTCTCGGGCATGTACCGGGAGTGGTTCCTGGACTACGCCTCGTACGTAATCCTGGAGAGGGCCGTGCCCCATATTGAGGACGGTCTGAAGCCGGTGCAGCGCAGGATTCTGCATGCGATGAAGGAGGAGGACGACGGACGTTTCAACAAGGTGGCCAGTCTCGTCGGCGCCACCATGCCGTACCACCCTCACGGAGACGCTTCCATCAAGGACGCCCTGGTGCAGCTCGGCCAGAAGGACCTGCTCATCGACTGCCAGGGTAACTGGGGCAACATTCTGACAGGAGACCCTGCGGCCGCCGGCAGGTACATCGAGGCCCGTCTGACACCGTTTGCCAACGAGGTGCTTTATAATCCGAAGCTCACCGAGTGGGTCAATTCCTACGACGGCCGTAACAAGGAGCCGGTCAATCTGCCCGTGAAGTTCCCCCTCCTGCTTGCCCAGGGCTCGGAGGGTATTGCCGTAGGACTGGCCTGCAAGATACTCCCGCACAACTTCAACGAGCTGCTGGACGCTTCGATAGCCGTGCTGAAGGGCGAGGACTTCACTCTCGAACCGGATTTCCCTACTGGAGGCTATGCCGACACCTCGGCCTACAACCGCGGGCTGCGCGGCGGAAAAGTCCGCGTAAGGGCGAACATCCAGAAGGTCAACAAGAATACACTGGTCATCACCGAGATACCCTACGGTACCACCACCGGAGACCTGATAGACTCCATACTCAAGGCCAACGACAAGGGCAAGATAAAGATCCGCAAGATTGACGACAACACCGCCGAGCACGCGGAGATAGTGATCCAGCTCTACGCCGACACATCCCCCGACCGGACCATCGACGCCCTCTACGCCTGCACCGACTGCGAGGTCAGCATCTCGCCCAACACCTGCGTGATCAAGGACAAGAAGCCGCACTTCATGGGCGTGGACGATGTGCTCCGCTATAACACAGAGCGGACACGGGAGCTGATGCGTCAGGAACTGACCATCCGTCTGGACGAGGTCGAGGGCGAGTGGCACTACACCTCCCTTGAGAAGATTTTCTTCGAGAACAAGGTCTACAAGGTCCTCGAGAACGACGCCCGCACCTGGGAGAAGCAGCTCAAGGACGTGAAGGCCGCCATGCTCGAGTACCAGCACCTGCTCCGCCGCCCGATTACCGACGCGGATATCCTGAAGCTGGTCGAGAAGCCGGTCCGCAAGATATCCAAGTTCGACATCAAGGCCGTCACCGACAAGATACGCGCCATCGAGAAGAAAGAAGCCGAGCTGCGCTACCATCTCGAGCACCTGACGGAGTTCTGCATCGACTATTTCCAGTCCCTCAAGGACAAATACGGCGCCAGGTATCCCCGCCGCACCAGGATAACCTCCTTCGAGAGCATCGAGGCCACCAAGGTCGTCGCCTCCAACGCCAAGCTCTACATCAACCGCTCCGAGGGCTTCATCGGCACCTCGGCCAAGAAGATAGAGGAGGCCGAGTACGTGAGCGACTGCTCCGACATCGACGAGGTGATCGTCTTCATCAAAGACGGCCGCTACACCCTCCGCAAGGTGACCGACAAGCAGTTTGTGGAGAAGGGCATCATCCACGCCGCAGTCTTCAAGCGCGGCGACACCCGCACCATATACAACGCCGTGTACCGCGACGGCAAGGGCGGCACCATGTACGCCAAGCGCTTCGCAGTCACCGGCATCATCCGCGACCGCTGGTACGACCTGACCAAGGGCACGCCCGGCTCGCAGGTCTACTGGCTCACTGCCAACCCCAACGGCGAGGCCGAGACCGTCAAGGTCTACCTCCGTCCCCGCCCGGGCCTCAAGCGCCTGATTCTCGACTACGACTTCTCGCAGCTGGCCATTAAGGGTCGCGGCTCGATGGGCAACATCGTAACCAAATACCCTGTTCAGAAAGTCCTGCTCCGGGCCGCCGGCGTCTCGACCATAGGCGGCAAGCAGATGTGGTTCGACCGCGACATCGACCGGCTCAACGAGGACGGCCGCGGCGAGCTTCTGGGCGAGTTCCGGGGCGACGAGCACATCCTGGCCGTCTGCAAGGACGGTACCTTCTACACTACCGGCCTGGACCTGAGCACCAGGTTCCAGGGCGATCTGCTGATAGTGGAGAAATTCGACCCCGCGAAGGTCTACACCGCCATCTATTGGGACAAGGTCTCCGGCTACTACTACATCAAGCGCTTCTGCTTCGAGCTGAGCGACAATACCTCCCAGAACTTCATCCCCGTCGACGAGGGCGCCCGCCTGGTGGCAGTCTCGGAGGACCGCTGGCCGTCCGTCCACGTCGAGTTCGTCCCCTCCGGCAACAAGCCCAAGGAACCGGCGGACATTGACGCAGAGGAATTCATCGCCGTCAAGGGCTTCCGCGCCAAGGGCAAGAGGGCGGGGGAGAAGATTGCCTCCATCGCCTTCGGAGAGCCCCTGCAGAAGGAGGAACCCGAGGACAATGATCCGGACGGGGACAATACCCTGGATGCGGAGGATCTTCCCGCAGGGGAGGTGACCTATGACCTCGAAGGTCTGAGTTACCCTTCGGCATCCTCCGCCTCGGCTGATTCTCAGGACAATAGTGGCAATGACGGCAGCGGTGCCAGGCCCGGCGACGTGGTGGAATTCTCCCTGGACGATGACCTCACTCTATTCTAAAAAACAGAATGCGATGATTATTTCCCTTATAGGTTTTATGGCAGCTGGCAAGACGACCATGGCCCGCGAACTCTCCGCAAAGGTCGGCGCCCCGATGATTGACACCGACGCCTACATCGAGGAGCGCGAGGGCAAGACGATTTCCGGGATATTCGCCGCAGTCGGAGAGCCGGGCTTCCGCAAGATAGAGGAGGAGTGCCTGGAGGACATCCTCGAAGAGCATATCTCGGAGCATCCCGAGACGCTGGAGGACATGCACCGCTGCACCCTCGTCCTCTCCCTCGGAGGCGGCATTGTCACCACCCCCGGCTGCCGCGACCTCATCTCCCGCTTCACCTACTGCGTCTATGTCAGGACCGACATCGACACCATCTTCAACCGTCTGTCGAAGGATACCGGCGGCCGCACCCTCTTGGAAAACCGCGGCGATGCCCCCTTGCGCGAGGTCATCGAGCGACTATACCGCGAGCGCGAACCGCTCTATGAGGCGCTCGCACGCACGACCGTCTGATATTTCATTAATCAGAATAAGCATCACGTACGTGCTTACCGCAAGGTGAACACGTACGTGATCGTTCCTTCCTGGACGGCGGGAGCGGAGGCGGAGATGTTGAACTTGGCCTTGAGGGCGGCTTTCTTAGCGGCCTCCCAGAGGGTTGCGTCCTGGACGGTGGTGCCGCGGGCTCCGGGGACGGCGCTGGTGACGGTGCCGTACTGGTCGACCAGGATGCGGACTACGACGGTTCCGGCTTTCTGGACGGAATATTCGGGCAGAGGCAGGTTGCCCATGACGGTGCGGCCTTCGAGACGGGCTGTCGGGCGGCCGTCAGGAGACCCCGTTTCGGTATTGCCCCTGGGATGTCCGGCAGTGAGGCGGTCTGAGATTTCGGAAGCGACCTGGACCGCTGCTGTATCGGTCCGGTTGTTGCGGCGGCTGGAGAAGAGGGCGCGGCGGTCGATGGGCTTCTCGGCAGGAGGTTCGGGCACCTCCACATCTCCTTCTTCCCCGACGGTGGTCTCCGCACCGACATTCTCCTCGACCTCAGCGGCTACAGGTGCCTCTGACCTCTGGACGAGACGCACGTCTTCAGTGGGATCGGCCTGCTCGGCCCGCGGTTCTACTCCGACAGCTGTACGGATAGGTACGGGCGGTTCCTCGTCGGGAGGGAACTCGATGAGCATGCCCTCGACGGCGGGCGGCGCATCCACGTTGTTCAGCTGTGCTGTGAAACCCAGCAGCAGGAGGACAGCGTGAACAGCCACGGTGAGCAGTATTCCGGCGTATGTGTCTTTACGGTTTTTCATGGGAGTTCATGAATCGGCTATTCCGGTGCAGTGGCCAGTATTACTTTGTACTGGTTGCGCTTGGCGACATTCATCAGGTTCACGACCTCCTCGATGGGCACGGTGCGGTCCGCGTAGATGGAGAAGGTGGGGTCTTCGGAATCCTTGAGCAGCAGCTGCAGGGCCGGCTCGATGTCGGAGAAGGGTATGGCCTTGGAGTCTCCGTTGATGTGGTAGGAGAAGGTGCCCTCCTCGGGGTAGTGCTTGATGGATACGCTGACGGTGGCCTTGGCGGAGATCTGGTTGGTGCTCTTGGGAAGAAGCAGTCTCAGTGCGTTGGGGTTGATCAGGGTCGAGGTCACCAGGAAGAATATCAGCAGCAGGAACACGATGTCCGTCATGGAGGACATCGAGAACGCCGGCTCGACTTTGGTTCTTCGTTTGATGGCCATCGCTTAGTTCTCTTTTGATGTGTTCGCGGAGGACTGGCCCAGCAGGTCCATCAGCCCGATGGTGTCATTCTCCATCTTGAATACGATGTCGTTGATGCGGGCGGTCAGCCAGTTGTATCCGAAATAGGCGATGATACCGACGAACAGACCTCCTACGGTGGTCACCATGGCGGTGTAGATACCGTCTGACAGGAGGGTGATGTCGATGTTGCTGCCGGCCGAGGCCATGTTGTAGAAGGCCTGGATCATACCGATCACAGTACCGAGGAATCCGATCATGGGGGCGCCTCCGGCTACTGTGGCGAGCATCGGAAGGCCTTTCTCGAGTTTGGCAATCTCGATGTTGGCCACGTTCTCTACGGCTGTCTGGATATCGTTCAGCGGACGTCCGATACGCTCCAGCCCTTTCTCAATGAGGCGTGCGGCAGGTACGGGGCTCTCCTTGCAGAGGCGTATGGCGGAGTCGGTCTTTCCTGAACGGACAAGCTCGCGGATGTTGCCCATCAGGTGCGGGTCGCCCTTTCCGGCCTGGCGGATGGCCCACCAGCGGCTGCCGATGATGTAGATGGCTATGATGGAAAGAAGCAGAAGTACGAGCATCAGCCATCCTCCGGCGACGGCCATCTTGATGAGGGACATCTTTTCGGGGGCGGCTGCCTCCTGGATCAGGAGTTGTGTGGAATCGGCTTGAAGTAATGTCAGCATAATGGTAAAATGTAATGTGTAGTTCTTTATGAGTTGTAATCAAATATTTCTTCAGGGTAATGCACGTCGGTCAGAAACAGAGCATGTCCAGGTACGGACTGCCCCGCCCTGCATCTGTCGCGGGAGGCCATCACATCGGCGACCCATCCGGGCTCCTGCCGTCCGCGTCCGACCTCGATCAGTGTCCCGACTATGGCCCGGACCATGTTGCGCAGGAAGCGGTTGGCGGTGATGGTGAATACCAGGTATCCGGAGGTGTCTCCGGGCATGGGCGCCACCACGGGTGTCCAGCGGCTCCATCCTGCGGCAGTCACCTCGCACTCTGGCGATGCAGCGGCGCTTCCGGTCTTCTCGAAGCAGCTGAAGTCATGGCGTCCCAGCAGCAGTTCAGCACCGCGGTTCATAGCCTCGACATCGAGGGGAAACTTGCAGTACCATGAAAAATCCCTTACGAAGGGGTCCTTGCGGCTATGGACGTAATACCGGTAGGTGCGGCTGTCGGCATCGAAGCGGGCGTGGGCGTCATCCCTCACCCGGACGATGTCATGAAGAACAATATTCTTCGGCAGAATGGCATTTATTTTGTAGATTGTCTGCGCGGGGTCTCCGGCGACCAGGCTGCTGCCTGTGTCGAAATGGGCGGTGAAGTCCGAAGCATTGACCCCGGTATCCGTCCTGCCGGCCCCGACAACCGTGATTTTCTCTCCGAGAGCGGCTGACAGCGCCCGCTGCACTTCGGCCTGGACGCTCGGAGCATTGTCCTGGATCTGCCATCCGGACAGCCCTGAGCCGTTGTAAGATATTGAAGCGAAAAACCTCATGTTTCGAGAAAATCAATTATTTTTGTAAAATTTCGACGACAAAAATACAAATATTTTGATATGGACACCGTAAACATTAAAGAATTAAACGAGCGAATTCAGAAAGAGAGCGCCTTCGTGGACATTCTCTCGATGGAGATGACGAAGGTCATCGTAGGACAGAAGCATCTGGTGGAGAATCTGCTTATCGGCCTGCTGGCCAACGGGCACATCCTCCTCGAAGGTGTTCCCGGTCTGGCCAAGACATTGGCCATCAACACTCTGGCATCATGTGTGAATGCTAAGTTCAGCCGTATCCAGTTCACCCCCGACCTGCTCCCAGCCGACCTTATCGGAACTATGATCTACAGCCAGAAGAGCGAGCAGTTCCAGATCAGGAAAGGTCCTGTATTCGCCAACTTCATACTGGCCGACGAGATCAACCGTTCTCCGGCCAAGGTGCAGTCCGCCCTCCTCGAGGCCATGCAGGAGAGGCAGGTGACCATCGGTGACCAGACCTTCAAGCTCCCCGAGCCCTTCCTCGTGATGGCCACCCAGAACCCCATCGAGCAGGAGGGTACCTACCCGCTGCCCGAGGCCCAGGTAGACCGTTTCATGCTCAAGGTCGTGGTGACCTACCCCAAGAAGGAGGAGGAGAAGCTGATCATCCGCATGAACAACAGCGGCACCTTCCCCAAGGCCAATGCCGTACTCCAGCCCGAGGACATCGTCAAGGCCCGTGAGGTGGTACGCGAGGTGTACATGGACGAGAAGATAGAGCGCTACATCGTGGACATCGTCTACGCCACCCGCACCCCGTCCGACTACGGCCTGAAGTCCCTGACCGACATGATTTCCTACGGAGCCTCGCCCCGTGCCTCGATATCCCTGGCCATGGCCTCCAAGGCCTACGCCTTCATCAAGCGCCGCGGCTACGTGATTCCCGAGGACGTGAGGGCCGTCTGCTACGAGGTGCTCCGTCACCGTATCGGCCTGACCTACGAGGCTGAGGCCGAGAACGTGACTTCCGAGAACATCATTTCCGACATCATCAACGCAGTGGAGGTGCCGTAGTCTATGGACAGCAACGACCTGTTGAAGAAAGTACGCAAGATAGAGATCAAGACCCGGGCCCTCTCGAGCCAGATCTTCGCGGGCGAGTACCACTCGGCCTTCAAGGGCCGCGGTATGGCCTTCAGCGAGGTGCGCGAGTACCAGATCGGCGACGACGTGCGCAACATGGACTGGAACGTGACCGCCCGCACGGGCACTCCTTATATAAAGGTGTTCGAGGAGGAGAGGGAGCTGACCGTCATGCTGCTCATCGACGCCAGCGGCTCCGGCTGGTTTGGAACCTCGTCCAAGACGAAGAAGGATCTGACGGCGGAGATAGCGGCGGTGCTCTCATTCTCCGCATCCATCAACAATGATAAGGTCGGGGCCCTCTTCTTCAGCACCCGCGTGGAGAAATTCATCCCTCCCAAGAAGGGCCGCAGCCATCTGCTGAGGATCATCCGCGAGGTCCTGGAGTTCCGCCCGGAGGAGAAGGGCACGGACATAGGGGAGGCCCTCCGCTTCCTGACCAACGCCCTGAAGAAGAAGTGCACGGCATTCCTGCTCTCCGACATGCTGGACATCGACCCGCAGACCTTCCGTCCCCGCTACGAGGACGCTCTGAAGGTGGCGGTGAACCGTCATGACCTGTCGGTGATCAATATCTACGACGAGAGGGACCGCACCCTGCCCGACGTGGGCCTTCTCCCGGTAAGGGACAATGAGACGGACCGCATCGTCTACGTGGACACCTCCCGCCGCTCCGTCCGCGAGAGTTACGGGGAGTGGGCGAGGAAGGCCTACGCGGAGACTCTGCTGACCCTGCGCAAGTACAAGGTGGACACCGTCAGCATCCGGACCGACCAGGACTATGTCAAGAGCCTGGTGGCCCTGTTCCAGACGCGGGCATAGGAGAATTTAGGACAATTGGAAATATGAGATACAGAATATTCAGCACAGTGACAGCGGCCGCGGCCATCCTTCTGCTCTCGGTCCTCGGGGCCGGGGCGCAGGAAATCGTTTCGGCGGGAGTCTCCAGGGATACTATCCTCATCGGGGATCAGATCGAGTGGACCTCCGAGATGCGCCTGCCCCGCGGCATGTCCGTCAGGATAGACTCGATGTCGGGTTACGTGGTGCCCGGAGTCGAGCTGATAGGGGACTTCACTATAGATACGGTGGACCGGGGCCGGGACTTCTCCCGGGTGCAGACCCGCGCAACCATCACTTCCTTCGACAGCGGCAGCTACGTCCTGCCTCCGCTGGTGGTCTACGTCTACCGCGGGGAGGAGGCCGTGGACACCCTACGTCTCCCGGAGGTGCCCCTGGAGGTAACCACGATACCCATTGACACCACGACCTACGAGATGTACGACATCCGGCCGCAGTTCCGCTACCCGGTGACCTTCGCGGAGGTGCTGCCGTGGGTGGCCGGAGGTATTGTCCTGGTGGCCGTCGTCATAGCGGTATGGCGGCTGATAGTCCGCAGGAGGAAGAACCGTCCTCTCTTCGGTAAGCCCACTCCGCAGGACCCTCCCCACATCGTGGCCCTGCGCGACCTGGACCGTATCCGGGGCGAGAAGCTCTGGCAGACCGGCAACCAGAAGCAGTACTATACCGAGATTACCGACACCCTCCGTGTCTACATAGAGAAGCGCTTCGGCGTCAAGACCATAGAGCGTACATCCGGAGAGATACTGGTGGACCTTTCCACCAAGGATATCCAGCCCTCGGACTTCGAGTCGCTCAAGGACCTCTTCGGTACGGCCGACCTCGTGAAATTCGCCAAGTACACGGCCTCGGAGCAGGAGAATGAGAACGCTGTGCCCGTGGCGGTGCGCTTCGTCAACGATACGTTCATGCAGGAACTGGAAAAAGGAGGGCACGGCGATGAATAACCTCTTCTTCGAATATCCCTGGGTGCTGTGGCTGGAGCTGCTGCTCGTCCCCATGGCCGCATGGTACATCTGGAAACAGGTGCGCCGCCGCCGGCCATACGTGGCCATGTCCACCACGGCCCCGTTCTCTGCGGCCAGCGCAGGCCTCGCCCGGGTGCTCCGCCATCTGCCGGCAGTGCTGAGGCTCATAGCCGTGGCCCTGCTGATAGTGGCCATAGCCCGGCCACGCAGCTCGTCCAATGTCAGCAGAACCGACGCCGAGGGCATCGACATCGTCCTGGCCCTGGACGTGTCCACCAGTATGCTGGCCCGCGACTTCAACCCGGACCGCATCGAGGCGGCCAAGAACATAGCCATAGAGTTCATCTCCCAGCGCCCCTCGGACCGTATCGGAGTGGTGGTCTTTGCCGGCGAGAGCTACACCCAGTCGCCCCTGACCACCGACCGGGCCACCCTGATCAACCTCATCAAGGAGATAGAGTGCGGTCTGATAGATGACGGTACCGCGATAGGCAACGGTCTGGCCAATGCCGTGGCCCGCCTCAAGGACTCCAAGGCCAAGAGCCGGGTGGTCATCCTGCTCACTGACGGAGTCAACAACCGAGGCGAGATAGCTCCCCTGACAGCGGCCGAGATAGCCAAGACCTACGGGGTACGCGTCTACACGATAGGCGTGGGCGCCATGGGCACGGCTCCTTATCCCGTGATGACGCCGTTCGGAGTGCAGGTGCGCAACATCCCCGTGGAGATAGACGAGGAACTGCTGGAGCAGATAGCCGAGCAGACCGGAGGCTCCTACTTCCGCGCCACCGACAATACCAAGCTGATGCAGATCTACGGAGAGATCAACGAGATGGAGAAGGTCAAGATTACGGTCGACTCCTTCCCCGTCTATACCGAGGAATTCGGCCGTTTCGCCGTATGGGCCCTGGCCGCGTTCCTGCTAGAGATAATTTTGAGAATTTTTGCAGCAAGGAGGATAGCATGATTTATTTGGCACAAGGCGGGTATCTGCTGCTGATATTGCTGATACCCCTGATGTTTACAGCATACTGGCTGATGCGCCGGCTCAGGAAGAGGCGGATCGCCCGTTTCGGAGACCCGGAGCTGGTGGCCCGGCTCACCCCCGAAGTCCCGCGGCGCAAGGGATGGATGAAACTCGCCCTGCTCTCCATCGCCCTGCTTTTCCTGGCCATAGGTATGGCCCGGCCTCAGCTGGGCGCTATCCTCAAGGAGAAGGAAATCAAGGGCGCCGAGATCATGGTCGTACTCGACGTCTCCAACTCCATGCTGGCCGAGGACTACTCGCCCAACCGCCTGGAGCGGGCCAAGCTGGCCATCTCGAAGCTGGTGGACGAGCTGCAGGGCGACCGCATCGGCCTGATCATCTTCGCCGGCGAGTCCTTCGTCCAGCTGCCCATCACTTCCGACTACGTATCGGCCAAGATATTCCTCAACTCGATTACCACCGAGTCCGTACCCGTGCAGGGTACGGCCCTGGGCGAGGCCATCCGGACCGCCATCCGCGGCTTTACCTCCGAGAGCGAGCACAGCCGGGCCATCATCCTGATAACCGACGGTGAGAACCATGAGGACGACCCCGTGGCTGCAGCACGCGATGCGGTGGACATGGGGACGAGGGTATTCTGCATCGGAGTCGGCTCTCCCGAGGGCAAGCCTATTCCCATGGACGGCGACCTGCTCAAGGACAAGGACGGCAATATCGTCGTGACCCGTCTCGACGAGCAGACCCTCAGGGACATCGCCTCCGCGGGCGAGGGCCTCTATGTGAGGGCCGGCAATACGGAGTTCGGCCTCAATCCCGTCATCGACGAGATCCGCACCCTCCAGGACAAGGAGTTCCAGTCCGTAGTATTCGAAGAATTTGACGAACAGTATATGTACTTTTTTGCAATAGCACTCGTGTTCCTTCTGCTGGAGTTCTTCATGTCGGATACCCGCAACAGGAGGAGTCTCTTCGGCCGCAGCGGTAAGACTCTTGCGGTCCTGGCCGCTGTGATGGTGCTCTCGCCGGCCGTGCTTTCGGCCCAGAGCGACCGCTCCGAGGTCCGCGCCGGCAACCGGGACTTCAAGAAGGGGATGTACCGCGAGGCGGAGATAGACTACAAGCGGGCCCTGATCGCCGATTCGGCATCAGTCACTGCCAAGTACAATCTGGGCAACGCCCTCTACAAGGCGGAGAGCTACAATGAGGCGGAGCTTTACTTCCGGAATCTGGGAGACACCCTGAAGAATCTGTCGCCCTCCAAGGCCTCGGATTATTTCCACAACAGCGGCAACCTGGCCCTCAAGCAGAAGAAATATCAGGAGGCCGTAGAGGCGTTCAAGGAGTCCCTCCGCCTGGAACCGGACAACTTCGAGACCAAGTCCAACCTGGCCTACGCCCAGAAGATGCTGAAGGACCAGCAGCAGAATCAGCAGAGTCAGAATCAGCAGCAACAGCAGCAGGACCAGAACCAGGATCAGGACCAGAACCAGAATAACGATCAGCAGCATGATCAGAATCAGGACCAGAATCAGAACAACGACCAGAACCAGGACCAGCAGAACCAGGATCAGCAGCAACAGCCTCAGGCTCAGCCGCAGATATCCCCTCAGGCCGCCCAGCAGATGCTCCAGGCCATAGAGGACAAGGAGAAGCAGACCCAGGACAAGGTCAAGAAGGCCAAGGCCCTGAAGGAGAAATCCAAAGAGAAGGAGAAAAATTGGTAAAAAAGGGAGAAGACAGATAAAATGACAGGAATGTACAGGAAATTCAGCAAATTGGCCGCGGCGGCAGTATCCGCACTGCTGTGCGCGCTGTCAGCGTCGGCCCAGAACAGCTTTACGGTGGACGCACCGGCGGTGGTCTCCACCGACGAGATATTCAGGGTGGTATTCACGGCAACTTACGAGGGCGGCAAGGTGTCGGACTTCACACCTCCCTCCTTCGAGGGACTGGAGGTGCTGGCCGGACCGATTCCGTCTACATCGACCAGTTTTCAGAGTATCAACGGCCAGAGCTCCACTACCCATGCTCACAGCTACACATACACCGTAAGGGCTGTGCAGGAGGGCAAGGTGACTCTGGCTCCGGCTTCGGTGAAGATAGGAAAGGAGACTTATAGGACAGAGTCCAGAACTATAGAAGCCGTCAAGGGCGAAGTGCCTGACCAGGGTTCAGCCGCTTCCGGAGGGCAGCGGCAGAGCGCGGGTGAGGACCTGATGCTGCGCATGAGCGTCAGCAAGACCCGGGCGGTAGTGGGAGAGCCGGTCATAGTGACCCTCAAGCTCTATGTCCAGACTTCTGCCATCAGCGGTTTCGAGGACGTGCGCTTCCCTACCTTCGACGGGTTCTGGAGCCAGGAGATAGACGCTCCTCAGAACATCCAGTTCGTCCGCGAGAACTACAACGGGAAGATCTACAACGCGGCACTTCTGCGGCGTTACATGCTGCTGCCCCAGCAGACCGGAGCCCTGACCATCGACCCCTCCGAGCTGGTGTGTCTTCTCCAGGTGCAGGCCGAGTCTTCCGGGCCCCGATCCATCTTCGACGATTTCTTCAGCTCCTACCAGACTATACGCAAACGGGTGACCAGCGAACCGGTGACCGTCAATGTCTCGGCCCTTCCCGCCGGAGCTCCGGCATCATTTACAGGCGGAGTGGGCACATTCCGGATGAGCGCAGGCTTCAGCTCTGACAGCGTGTCGGCCCATGAGGCCACCTCCCTGAAGGTGGAGATTTCCGGTACCGGCAACATCAACCTGGTCGAGGCTCCAAAGGTTCAGTTGCCCGCCGACTTCGAGGCCTACGATGTGCGCAAGACCGATGACATCACCACGGGAGCATCCGGTTCCACCGGAACACTGATCTTCGAGTATCCTTTCATTCCCAGGGCTCCCGGAGTTTTCGAGATAGAGCCTGTGGAATTTACCTACTATGACATAGAGGCCGGCCGCTACCGCACCCTTTCTTCCGGACCGCTGCGCCTGAAGGTGGGCGAGGGCACCCGCACCGATGCGGCCGTCATTCCCTCCGGAGTGAGCAAGCGGAGCGTCGAGAGTCTGGGAGAGGACATCCGCTTTATTTCCACCGTGCCTCACTTGAAAAAGGCCGGCCGGATGATGGTCAGCTCACCCGCGATGCTTATCATCCCGATAGTCATAGTGCTGGCGACGGCTGCCGTGTGGGTGTTCCTGAGCCGCAGCATCGCCAGGCGCAGCGACATCGCCGGAACCCGTAACCGCAAGGCCCTGAAGGTGGCCCGCGCCCGTCTTAGGAATGCCTCCGCCTTCCTGAAGCAGGGACTTTACAGTGCGTTCTACGAGGAGCTGCACAAGGCCCTGCACGGCTACATCTCCGACAAGCTGATGCTGCCGGTGGCCGACCTGACCCGCGAGAGGATAGGGGAGGAACTCCGCTCCCGCGGCAAGGACAGGGCCGTGATACAGGAGCTCTCCGACATACTCGATGCCTGCGAGTATGCCCGCTATGCCCCTGCTTCCGGCTCCGAGGCCATGGAGAAGCACTATGAGCAGGCAGTTAAGGTTGTTTCAGAAATAGAAAGTTGAGTATGAAGACGATGATAAGAACGATGATTGCCGCTGTGGTGCTGGCTGTATCCGCTGTGACGGCTGCAGGAGCCCGGGATGTGGACTCTCTATGGGCACAGGCGGTGAATGAATATACCGCGGAGAATTACGAGACGGCCCTTGCCGCATTCACTTCTATCGAGGAGGCAGGATATGTTTCCCCCGATCTGTATTACAATATGGGCAACTGCTGCTACAAGCTGGGACACCGCCTCGGTCTCTCGATTCTCTATTACGAGAAGGCTTTGAAGCTGGATCCGTCATATGAGGACGCGGCCGTCAACCTGGAGATAGCCCGGGAGGGAACTCTGGACAGGATAGAGGCAGTTCCGGACTTCATCCTGCTGACGTGGTTCAGGGAATTCCGCGATACCCTTTCGTCCGATTCC
The DNA here is from genome assembly GCA_018712545.1 of Candidatus Coprenecus merdigallinarum. Classification (GTDB taxonomy): domain Bacteria; phylum Bacteroidota; class Bacteroidia; order Bacteroidales; family UBA932; genus Coprenecus; species Coprenecus merdigallinarum. Next base: position 23,205 of record DVGV01000005.1, read on the forward strand.
TGGGCATGGATTGCCCTTGCCCTGCTTCTGACAGTGGCCGTAATGGTGCTGCTGTTCCGCTTCGGACGCTCCCTGGCCCTGCGCAAGACGGCTTTCGCCCTGGCGGTGGTGGCCCTAGTCTTCATGGTGATTTCCGCTGCTTTTGCCTTCAACCTGCGCTCGGCCGTCGAGGACTCGGGCGAGGCGGTGGTGACAGTACCGGTGAGCAGCGTCAAGAGCTCGCCCGGTTCCACAGACCAGTCCCTCTTCATCCTGCACGAGGGGACGAAGGTCTCCGTGGTGGACAGCCTCGGGGAGTGGTACCGCATAGAACTGTCGGACGGAAGGCAGGGATGGATGCAGGGAAATGATGTTGAACTTATTTAAAACCTTATAGCTATGACACTTATCAAATCTATTTCCGGTATCAGGGGCACTATCGGCGGCTCCTGCGGAGAGGCGCTTACGCCACTGGACATTGTCAAATTCGTATCTGCATACTCCTCGATGCTGCACCGCAGCAAGGGAGGCCGCCGGCTCAAGGTGGTAGTCGGCCGTGACGCGCGTATCTCGGGTCCCATGGTGGACGAGATCGTCTGCGGCACCCTCAGGGCCTGCGGCATCGACGTGGTCAACGCCGGCCTGGCCTCCACTCCCACCGTGGAGATGGCCGTGATCTTCGAGAAGGCCGACGGAGGCATCATCCTGACCGCCTCGCACAATCCCAAGCAGTGGAATGCCCTCAAGCTGCTCAATGAGCACGGCGAGTTCCTCAATGCCGCTGAAGGGGCTGAGCTGGTGGAGATCGCTGACCGGGAAGGATTCGAATACTGTGATGTCGACTCCCTGGGCTCATACGTCGAGAAGGATTTCACCGACGCGCACATACAGGCTGTCCTGGCTCATCCTCTGGTGGATGCGGAGGGTATCCGCGCACACGGTTTCAAGGTGGTGCTGGATGCGGTCAATTCGGTGGGAGGCATCGTGATGCCCCGCCTGCTGGAGGCTCTCGGAGTGAAGTGTGTGAAGCTCAACTGCGAGCCTACCGGACATTTTGCCCACAACCCGGAGCCGCTGCCGTCCCACCTGGTGGACCTGTGCTCGAGGGTAGCTTCCGAGAAGGCCGACCTGGGTATCGCGGTGGATCCTGACGTGGACCGTCTCGCCCTTGTATGCGAGGACGGCTCGTTCTTCGGCGAGGAGTACACGCTGGTATCCGTAGCTGACTATGTGCTTTCGCTCAAGCCCGGTCCCACAGTCTCCAACCTGTCCTCTTCCCGCGCTCTGCGTGACGTGACAGAGGCTCACGGCTGCACCTACACCGCTTCTGCAGTGGGGGAGGTCAATGTGACCACCGAGATGAAGCGTACCGGCGCCGTTATCGGGGGCGAGGGCAACGGAGGTGTCATCGTGCCCGACCTGCACTACGGCCGCGACGCTCTTATCGGCACAGCTCTCTTCCTGAGCTCCCTGGTGCGTTCCGGCAAGAAGGTGACCGAGGTACGCGCCGGCCTGCCCCAGTACGTGATATCCAAGAACCGTATCGAGCTCTCCGACCGCTCGCTGATAGAGAAGATACTGGGTGAAATCAAGAAACGCTACGCCTCGGAGCGCATCACCGATATCGACGGAGTGAAAATCGACTTCGACCGCGACAGGATGTGGGTACACCTGCGCAAGTCCAATACCGAGCCGATTATCCGCGTCTACTCGGAGGCCTCCGACGAGGCATCGGCCGAGAGGATTGCCGCCGAGGTGATAGGTATCGCTAAGGAAATCATAGGCTAGCGCATGTTCTCATTCAGAACTACCCCCCTGGACCGTCAGGAGGACCTGGTGCTGCGAAAGGGGTCCCTGGCCGTGCTGTGCAACCAGTCGGCCTGGGATCCGGAGCGGCAGGAGTATCTCTTCGGAGGACTGTACCGGAGCGGACGGCTGCGCAAGGTATTCTATCCGGCGGACGGTCTCTTTGGAGAAATCCTGCCGGACGGAACTGCTCCCCGAAAGGATGTGGAGTATGACAGGGCTTTCGGTATGACCGGATGCCGGTTCATTCCCCTGCGCTCCGGAGCAGGGGAGGACTTCGCTCCCGATCCCTCTATGTTCGAGGATGTGGATGCCCTTATCGTTGAATATCAGGACACCGGCTCGCGCTATGACTCGATGACCGCTGTCCTGTACGATATTTTCCAGATGATTCATATCAGCGGCCTGTCCCTGTCGGTATATATTCTGGACAGGGAGAATATCTGCGGCCGTCAGGTGGAGGGCACGACCCTATGTCCGGGCAGTTCCGAGGCAGCGGGCATTGAGGGCATCCCTCACCGTCACGGACTGACTCTCGGGGAGCTGGCCAACCTCTTCTATTCGGAGGTGGGCGCGAAGTTCCCCCTGCACATCATTTCCTATATGGTGCGTCCTGCAACCCAGTACCTGATGCCGTGGAGCATTCCTCCCAGGCCGGATGTGCCGGGGCTTTTTACCTCGGGCTTTTATTGTGGAATGGTCCTGCTGTCCGGTACCGACCTGAGCTGGGGAGAGGGCACGTCCCGGCCGTACGAGCTGTTCGGGGCCCCGTATCTGGAGCAGTGGCTCCGCGGGTGCGGCCTGGATTCCGTCTCGGATGCGGGAGTGTTCCTGCGGCGCACGGTATTCACCCCGCGTTTCGGGAGATGGCAGAATCAGCCCTGCTTCGGTTTCCAGCTGCTGCCCCGTCCAGGGGTTCCCTATCATTCCGTGGCCCATGCCCTGCGTATTCTCCGCACTCTGGTTTCGGGCAGGGCTCCGGTTGACATCACCATGCTGCCGGAAGTTACGGGAGACGAGATATTCTGCGGCTATGTGCAGGGAGCAGTGCCCGGAGAGGAACTCAAGGAGCACATAAAGGTGGAGGAGCAGAAGTGGATCCGCAAGGCCCGTCGCTATATGCTTTACGACGACCAGCTGGTGCGTGTGAAGACTATAAAGAATTAATGATGATATTTTGAATATGAGCAGGTATTCTAAATAACAGGCAGCTCTGATGAGTCTGCCTGTTATTATGTTTATATCCTCTTGTCAGGCATGGTCTCCGGTCCCTGATCCGGATATGCTCAAGTATGAGTTGAGAGGAGATGTCGCATCGATGAAAAACTTAGTCTATACGTTGGATTCCACAGCGGACGGATATGTCGCTTCCGGTATCGAGGCGTCCATGAACAATGTCTACCTTGAGTTTGATACGGCCGGAAGACTTATCCTCATGCAGCGTATCAACAAGTACGATCAGCCCGGTGTCAAGGAGGTCTATGCCTATGACGGTGACGGTCGGCCGCTTGCCAAGTCGGTAGTTTTTCCGGACGGGACACTGAAGGAGAAGTGGAAGTACCGGTACAGGAGGGGACGCCTGCACTTTCAACGGCGGCGATACAGTCAACGGATACCGTACCGCGGAGTATGACAGTCTGGGGCGTAATGCCGGAGTCACGTCGTACACAGCGGGCAGTCGCAGGCTACTCAGCCGAATAAACATAAAGTATGACTCCATGGGCAGAAGATCCCGTATCACGTCAGACGATATGTTCTTCAAGAAGATAGACAGCCGTATAAGTTATGACGCGGACGGTTTCTGCTCCAGGCAGGAACTTACCGGGCGCGGTGGTGTCATGGAGCTTACTTACATTATAAATAAAATCGATTCCGCAGGAAACTGGACTGAACGGGTCACTTGCCGGAACGGTATCCCCGTACGGATGGAAAGAAGAGAGATACAGTACCGCAAATTTATTCAGATGTCAGAATCAACTAGCGGAGGAGTCTCCTCATGATTCTGTCTTTAGGAAATGATGACAGCTCGGGAACGGGACGCTCGGGTATTTTCACCCGGGGTCTGATAGCAGCGGCAGAAGCTGATGTGCTCCTGACAGCATTGAAGTATTTATCGAAGAGTGCGTAATCGTGGCATGTGCCTTCCTCGGTGAGGGTGGTGACCTCCATGTACATGTCTCCGAAATTGCCTTCGGCGTCTACAGCGATTACGCAGATGGTGCAGCACTCATCGTAACTCATGATATAGAGCGGTGCAGGATCGCCCTTATATTCCATATCTGCCTCAGCGAGGGTCTTCTTATAGATCTCTTCTTCTGTCAGTTCGGCGGTGATGTCTCCAATCCATAAGAGCGATTCGTCACTGCAGGTTATGATAATCCTGGCTGAAAAAGCCTCGATCTCCTCTTCGGGAACCTGAAAGTCGAATATTTGGGGCTCGGCAGTCTTTTCGGGTTCGGGCTCCTCGCATCCAGTTGCCAGAATGAGGGATGCCGCTGCGAATAGAAACAAGATATTTTTCATATTATTCAGGGGATTAGTGTCAAATAAGATTTCAGAGATAATAAAACTTTTAAAAGTAAGCGGTGGAAAATTTGCTTGGAAAGGAAATTGTATATACTTTTGCCGCGCATAACAGAATGCAGCATTTAAAAAGGCAATTTATAAACTCACAGACAATGAAAAAAGGTATACATCCCGAATCCTACCGTCTTGTAGCTTTCAAGGATATGTCCAATGAGCATGTGTTCATCACCCGCTCCTGTGTCAATACCCGTGAGACCATCGATATCGAGGGCGTGACTTATCCTCTCGTGAAGGTCGAGATCTCCAACACCTCTCATCCTTTCTATACAGGAAAGATGAAGCTCGTCGACACCGCCGGCCGCGTGGACAAATTCTACCAGCGCTACAAGAACCGTCAGAAGTAATCCCGCGGGGAACTTCTCCTACAATATCGATTCCGACAGGCTCACGCAGTCTGCCGGAATTTTTTTTCTCAGAGTTACTTGCCGACCATCTCCTTGTCGATGCGCAGCTCGGCGCAGACGGTGAGGTTTCCGATGGATTCGAGGGTGAGGTAGATGAAGCGGTTGTCGATCTTGGTGACACGGCCGCTGCGTTTCTCAAAGGGGCCTCCGAGGATGCGTACCATGTCACCTTCAGAGATGATGCGGCTCTGGTCGGTCACTATGAGGAACTTGTGTATCTCCTCGATCTCGGAGTCACGGACCACCGCCGGCTCTCCGCACCAGTAGACAGGGCAGGCCACGCCCTCTGTCGAGGCGTATTTCGATAGCTCTGCCCTGGTGCAGTGTACGAAGATGTAAGAGCGGTAAAGCGGTACTTCCACGGTCTTCACCCGGTCGGACCACTTCCGCTTCTCCCTGTACAGAGGCAGGAACACTTCCGCTCCCATCTGTGCAAGACGCCGCTCCACGGCCTTCTCGGCCCTGGAGGCGGTATACAGCACGTACCATTTTACGGGCTGTGACCTGAGCACTCTGGGTGCGGATGAATCCTGACTCATCTGAGCGAAGGTACCAGTTCCATGAACTTGCGCATGCCTGATGTGGCTACGTCCTGTATCTGTCTGTAATGCCTGTAGCTTACGTGTATGGGGTTCGGGTCCACAAGATAGACCGGAACCCCGTCCCTTACGTAGTTGACCAGACCGGCGGCCGGATAGACCACCAGAGATGTACCTATGACCAGCAGTACGTCGCATTCGGAGACAATCTCCGCTGCGGGTTCGATCATCGGCACCGCCTCCCCGAACCAGACTATGTCCGGCCTGAGCTGCTCGCCCCGGTCGTCCAGGTCCCCGAGGCGGATGTCGTTGTAGCCGATGTCGTAGACGGGCTTGAGCGACCTCTCGCCGCGGGCCTTGGTGATTTCCCCGTGAAGGTGAAGTACCCGGGAGGAACCGGCCCGCTCGTGGAGATTGTCGATGTTCTGGGTGATGACGGTGACGTCAAAGTCCTTCTCCAGGCCGGCGATGATGCGGTGGGCCTCATTGGGCTGACGGGTCTGTATGTCCCGTCTGCGTGCATTGTAGAAGTCGAGGACAAGTTCCGGATTGCGGTACCATCCCTCGATGGAGGCGACTTCCTCCACGCGGTATTGTTCCCACATCCCGTCCGAGTCGCGGAACGTATTGATGCCGCTTTCCTTGCTTACTCCGGCTCCGGAGAGTACTGCCAGTTTTTTCATTTTCAGCTGTTGTCTGTCAATAGTGTCTTTTCTGTCTTGAAGTAGAACCGGTCCAGCCATACCTTATATATAGGGTCTATTATCCTTGGTGAGTCCAAGGCGTCGAAGACCACCACCTCTTTCTTGGAGAGGGCTTCCTTCAGGCGGTGGACGTTGGCCGAGGAGTTGAGGCGGTACCGGTTTATGACATCGGCGGAACTGACCTTGGTCACTCCGTCGAAGATGGCTCTCAGCAGGTAGATCTGATAGCGGCTCAGCCCGTCCGTGGTCTCCTGGAAACGGACGAAGTGAGTGTAGAGCAGTGAGTCGACTGCCTCGGAGAGCAGGCTGTTGGAGAGGTATCCCTTGGTCAGGTTGAAGCAGCTGTTGGCTATCTGCCAGATGTACCAGGGATGTCCGTCTGTGATGTCGTAGATGTACTCGGTCTGGGAGGGCTCGACGACCCTGCCGACTCTGAGAAATGTCTTAATAATATGGTCTGATATTATTTTTTCATCAATGGGGGAGAGGCGGACTCTGTCGTAGAGACGGTAGAAGAACTTTTTCACCTCGAATATATGCTTCATGGCGTTGACGCCGGATCCTGTAACGATGAATACAGGCCCGTCCGGTCTTTGCCATTCTTTCTCAAGCATACGGAGCAGCCTTTCCCAGCCCTCGAGCCGGAGAATACACTGGAACTCTTCCAGGAGAACAATCGGCCGAGGCTCCGGCGGCAGACTGGAAATCTCTTCCAGCTTATGCAGGAAATCTTCGGTGTCGTAGATGTTGAGAAGACTGAAAGTAAAAATGTGATACCCGGGGTTCTGCACGTACTGGCCGAGGGCCATGTGTACGAGCGAACTCTTACCGGTGCGGGGAGGCTCGTAGATGACGGCATGTCTGCCATCTGCGATAATGGATACGAGGTGGCTGACGTCTTTCTTTCTGGAAAGGAAGTCGTTGCCAGTGGCGATGGAGTTGTGGGTAAATGGGGATTCCATGTTGTCATCTTGTTTTTCGCGGGAGCGAATTTATGAAAAAAAAAGTAACATTTTTTAATTTAATTTGTGAAAAATATTGAAAAGTACTATTTTTGCTCTCCCAAAAACAATGATTTAGGCTGTTAAGCTGCTGAATAAGAGTTATTTGAAAGGATAATAACCGCTTACTGCCGTTAACTTTTAAAACTATAGTTCAAGTAAATGTACGCAATTGTAGACATTGCAGGACAGCAATTCAAGGTGGAGAAGGGCAGGAAAATCTTCGTGAACCGCCTCGAGGGAGACAAGGGTACGTCCCTCGATTTCTCCAAGGTGCTTCTGACCGATGACAACGGTTCGGTCAAGGTCGGCACTCCCTATGTGGAGGGTGTCAACGTAAAGGCCACCATCGTGGATCATGTAAAGGCTGACAAAGTTCTGGTCTTCAAGAAGAGACGCCGCAAAGGCTATCAGAAGCTGAACGGTCATCGCCAGTGTTTAACCCAGATTCTCATTGAAGAGATCGCTTAAAGTTTAGGAGGAAATACATTATGGCTCACAAAAAAGGTGTCGGTAGTTCCAAGAACGGTCGTGAATCGCATAGCAAACGACTTGGACTGAAGCTGTTCGGCGGCCAGATGGCCAAGGCCGGCAATATCCTCGTACGTCAGAGAGGCACAGTCCACTATCCCGGTAAGAACGTAGGAATGGGCAAGGACCACACTCTGTATGCTCTCGTGGACGGTGTTGTAACTTTCCGCAAGACCAGGGAGAACAAGTCCTATGTATCTGTCCTTCCCCCTGCGGCTGAGTAATCCTGCAGAAGAAATTTATGATGAGGCCATGCTGTTTTGAAGCACGGCCTCTTTTTATTTTTACTATATTTGCATCCGTTTAAAATATAGAATCAGATGCTGACTTTAAAACTTTTGAGGGAACAGCCCGAATTCGTAGTAGAAAGGCTGGCTGTCAAGAATTTCGATGCTTCCAGGATTGTAGAACAGATACTTGAGCAGGATGCCCGCCGCAGGGCATGCCAGACTGAGCTTGACGCGGCACTCTCGGCCCAGAAGACAAAGGCCAAGGAAATAGGCAGGCTGATGCAGCAGGGACTGAAGGACCAGGCGGAGGCAGCCAAGAAAGAGGTGGCCGCAATGAAGGAGCAGTCCAAAAAGCTGGAGGAGGAAATGGAGCGCTGCCAGAAACAGCAGGACGACCTGCTGGTGCTTCTGCCCAACCTTCCCGACAAGATGGTCCCGGAAGGAAAGAGCGCCGACGACAACGTAGTGGTCCGCATGGGCGGTGACATTCCCGACCTGCCCGACACAGCCCTTCCTCACTGGGAACTGGCCTCCAAATATGATATCATAGATTTCGACCTGGGCGTAAAGCTTACAGGAGCCGGATTCCCCGTCTACAAGGGAAAGGGTGCCAGGCTTCAGCGTGCGCTCATACAGTATTTTCTGGACTACAATACCAAGGCCGGCTATCTCGAGATAGAGCCTCCCATCATGGTCAATGAGGCCTCCGGCTTCGGCACCGGACAGCTGCCCGACAAGGAGGGCCAGATGTATTTTGCATCGCAGGACAGGTTTTACCTTGTGCCTACCGCCGAGGTGCCCGTGACCAATATCTACCGTGATACGATTCTTTCCGAGTCCGACTTTCCCGTAAGGATGACTGCCTATACCCCCTGCTTCCGCCGTGAGGCGGGCTCCTACGGCAAGGATGTCCGCGGACTTAACCGTCTGCACCAGTTTGACAAGGTGGAGATCGTCCAGCTCTCTCTTCCGGAGGCCTCAGAGAAGGCTCTCAACGATATGGTCCTCCATGTGGAGAGACTGGTCAGCTCGCTGGAGCTGCCCTACCGTATCGTGCGTCTCTGCGGAGGAGACATGAGCTTTACATCGGCCATCACCTATGACTTCGAGGTCTATTCGGCAGCCCAGAAGAGGTGGCTGGAGGTCAGCTCAGTCTCCAACTTCAAGTCCTATCAGGCCAACCGTCTCAAGCTCCGTTACAAGGATTCCGAGGGACATATCCAGCTGGCCCACACCCTTAACGGCAGCTCCCTGGCCCTGCCCCGCATAGTGGCCGCCCTGCTGGAGAACAACCAGACCCCCGACGGTATCACCGTTCCGAAGGTGCTGCACGAGTACACCCGTTTCTTCCGCATCGACTGATATGCGGATGGACGGACGGCAGAGGATAATATTGGGAATAGACCCCGGTACCATGATTCTAGGGTACGGGATCGTTCTCATTGACCGCAGCCGCGTTCATTATGTGGACATGGGCGTGCTGGACCTGAGAAAGGAGAAGGACCATTTCGCGAAGCTCAACACCATCTACTCCGGCGTAGGCGGGATCATCGACCGCTACAGCCCGGATGACGTGGCGGTGGAGGCTCCGTTCTACGGCCGCAACCCCCAGGTCATGCTCAAGCTCGGCAGGGCGCAGGGAGCGGCTATATCAGCCGCTATTGCCCGTAACCTTCCTATCTACGAATATGCCCCGCGCAAGGTCAAGATGGCGGTGACAGGGCAGGGAGGTGCCTCGAAGGAGCAGGTCGCCCTCATCCTCTCGAGGACCCTGGGAGTGGAGTTCCAGTCCCGTTTCCTGGATGCCACCGATGCCCTCGCCATTGCCATGTGCCATTTTTACCAGCTGGTAAGCCCCTTGGCCGATACGGCCGCATCTACGGACTGGGCAAAGTTCATAAAGGCCCACCCGGACCGTGTAAAATAAACAGAGCCTTTGATTAAACTATCGCCTGACAGATTTGTCAAAAGAACGTTAATAAAACAAATACATCCAGAACAGGCGATGACACACAGACGTATCCTTCTATTTTTCCTCCTCGCTCTCCTTTCGGCGGGGAGTCTTTCAGCACAGGTGAAAGGAAATCTCTCCCTCAAGGTGAAGCTTACCGACTCAGTATCCAACGAACCGGTGTCCTATGCGACTATCTATGTCTCCAAGGACGGCGGCATCAAGGGAGCGTATTATGCCATGACTGACGGCGAAGGCAAGGGCACCATATCCAACGTGCCGCCCGGCAAGTATATCTTCGTGGCCGAGCTTATGGGCTATTACCGGCTCACGCATCCGGTGGAGCTCAAGGAAAAGGTGACGGACCTCGGGGAGATGCTGATGAACGAGGACATCACCATGCTGGACGAGGTCGTGGTCTCGGCTGTAGGCAATCAGGTGATAGTCAAGAAAGACACGATAGAATTTACCGCTTCCCTCATCAAGACCACGGACAACGACATGCTGGAGGATCTCCTCAAGAAAGTGCCGGGCATGGAGGTGGACACTGACGGCGGCATCACGTTTCAGGGCGAGACTATCGAAAAGGTGATGATAGACGGTAAGGAGTTCTTCCTCGATGACCCGGCCCTGGCCTCGAAGAACATCCCGGCTAAGCTTATCGAGAAGCTGAAGGTGGTCGACAAGAAGTCCGATCAGGCGGAGTTCACCGGCATCGATGACGGTGAGGAGGAAAAGGTCATCGACCTGAGTATCAAACCAGGACTGCTTGAGTCGTGGTTCGGCAATATTGCGGCCGGCGGCGGACATGATCTCCAGACAGATGACCATGCGGCCAGGTACCAGGCCTCCGGCATGGTGGGACGCTTCACCCAGGACAATCAGATAAGCATCATATTCAACGCCAACAACACCAATAACCGCGGTTTCGGAGATATGGGAATGGGCGGCGGCATGAGGATGAGGGGCTTCGGCGGCAACCGCGGAGGCATCATGACCACCTGGATGGGTGGTGTCAACGCCAATATGAACATAGGCGGGGACCGCGACCGGGAGCTGGGCGGCAACTACCTCTATAACGGAATGACGCGTGACGTGGAGGAACGCAGCAGCCGTACCACCTTCCTCAATGACAGCGTAAGCCAGCACACCACCAACAACGAGACCAGTTTTATGTACAGTGACGGGCACCGCGCAGGACTGGATCTGGACTATAAGTTCAACGACAAGACTTCGCTGCTTTTCCGGCCGAGCTTCAATTACAACAGGTCCCGCTACGACGAGCGCAGCGAGTATGCGACCGACAACTCCAGCACCGGCAAGGTCAACGACGGTGTCAGCGAGACCTCCTCTGACGGAACCTCGTGGAGGACCGACGGCCGTCTGCTCTACCGTCAGAGGATAGGCGAGAAGGCCGGCAGGACTCTTTCCCTCAATGTCGATTACTCTCTGTCCAACAGTGACTACGACGGAACCAACTACTCTGAGACCAACACCTACTCCGGAGGTCTTCTTTCCGGTACCGAGGTGATCAACCAGCATTACATACAGCGCGAGGAGAGTTATTCGGCCTCCGCTGACCTCACCTACACCGAGCCGCTGGGCAAGAACTTTTTCCTGCTGGGGTCCTACCGCTTCAACTGGAGCAACTCCCGCTCCGAGAAGGATACCAGGGATATCCTCGAGGACGGCACCCTGAGCGATGAGCTGGACTCTGTCTATTCTTCCCGTATGGAGAACACCTACCTGCGCCACAGGATGCAGATAAGTTTCATGAAGCAGGAGAAGAAATACAATCTCCAGCTTGGAGTCAATGCGCAGCCTTCGACCACGATAACCAGGGATGACTTCAACAAGGCGCGCAATGTCAACTACACTGTCTGGAACTTCGCTCCTTCGGCCAGGTTTGACTACGATTTCAACGACAACGAGTTTCTCCGCATCAACTACAACGGCAGCACTTCCCAGCCTTCCATAACCCAGCTGATGCCGGTGCCCGACAACTCCGATCCCCTGTACGTGTCTGTCGGCAACATGGACCTGAAGCCCTCGTTCGACAACCGTTTCAGGGTGCGCTACAACTACACCGACATGGAGACTTTCTCCACCTATTCGGTATCCGGAGGATTCAATTACACCAAGGACGACATCATCAATGCCAGCTGGTACAACTCCACCGGTACGCAGTACACGGTGCCCATCAACTCGGACCGTCCTACCTTGAGCGGAAACATGATGCTGATGATCAACTCGCAGTTCGGCAAGTCGGGATTCTCCCTGATGTCCTTTACCCGCGGGTCGGTAAGCAGCTCTGTCTCTTATACCGGCGACAACCCGGAGGCTACCACCTTCGAGGAGATCCGGGATTACCTCATAGGAGGCAGGACTACCTCGATGAGCGTGTCGGAGAACCTGACATTCGTCTACCGCAATGACTATATAGAGACCAGGCTGGGAGCCAGCGCATCCTACCGCAAGGCATGGTACGAGATAGCCTCTCAGGCCAGGGCCGATACCTGGGACAACTCGGTCTTCGCTGAGGTCAACGCTACCCTCCCCTGGGGTATGGAGCTGCGCACAGACGCCAGGTACAACTACTACATCGGCTATGAGTCCGGATTCGGAGAGCCTGAGCTGATGTGGAACGCCGAGATCTCCCAGCTCTTCCTCAAGGACAGGATGACCCTGCGCTTCAAGGTCTACGATATCCTGAACCAGGCCAAGAACAACTACCGTACGACTACTGACAACTATGTCGAGGATACCTACAATAACACCCTCGGACAGTATTTCACGATATCCCTTGTCTACCGCTTCGGCAACTTCGGCAAGATGGGCGGCGGACCCCGCCGCGGTCCGGGCGGACCAAGGCCTCCCCACAGGTAGCAGTACTGGGTTCCCCCGGGAGGGTGTCGTCAGGACGTCAGTCCTGGCGCGCTCCTGTGAAAGTACGGAATCTGGAAATGAGATTTTTCATGTCGTCGGGCAGCTCGCTCCCGACGACTGTTTTTTTGCGGGTACGGGGGTGGATGAACCCGATGGTACCTGCGTGGAGGGCCTGACGGGGCAGTATCTCGAAGCAGTTGTCTATGAACTGGCGGTAGCGGGAGTAGAGGGTGCCCTTGAGGATGCGGTCGCCGCCGTAGAGGGAGTCGTTGAAAAGGGGGTGACCGATGTGGTTCATGTGGACCCTGATCTGGTGGGTGCGCCCGGTCTCGAGGCGGCATTCCACCACTGTCACGTAGCCAAGTCTCTCGATGACCTTCCAGTGTGTCACGGCATGCTTTCCCGTGCCGTCCTCCACGACCTTGAACCGGATGCGGTTGGCTGGGTCACGGCCTATGTCGCCGGTAACGGTGCCTGTGTCCCCCTCCATGTCCCCCCATACTATTGCTGTATAGACCCTTTCAATCGAGTGTACGAAGAACTGGCGGGCCAGGAAGAGCTGTGCGTCGTCATTCTTGGCTATCAGCAGGGTGCCGGATGTATCCTTGTCGATGCGGTGCACCAGGATGCCCATTCTGTCGTCCTTGGCATCGGCACCCTGGCTGCGGCCCAGGTACCAGGCCAGGCCGTTGAGCAGGGTACCGGTGTAGTGTCCGCAGCCGGGATGCACCACGAGGCCCGCGGGCTTGTTGATCACCAGCACGTCCTCGTCCTCATAGCGGATGTCCAGGTCCATCTTTTCCGGAAGGATCTCGTAGCCGCGGCGGCGGTATGGTAGGCAGATACGTATGTCGTCCAGGGGCTTGACCCGGTAATTGGCCTTGACCGGTGTGCCGCCCACGTAGACGTAGCCGGCATCGATGGCCTGCTGGATGCGGTTGCGGGATGCGCCCATGATGTGGGCCGTGAGAAACTTGTCGATGCGCAGAAGGCTCTGGCCGCGATCGACAGTGACATGGTAGTGCTCGAACAGACCCTGGTCGTTTTCCTCGTCGGGGTTGTCCTCCTCTTCCCTGAGGAAATCCTCATCGACGGGACCGGGGAGGGGAACGGTATTTATGGGGTTATCGGGACTGGACATCGGTGCTGTCGGTCTCGGGTTCGGGAATGCGGGTTACATCCTTGGACAGGAACAGAATCACGTCTGAGCCTCTGCGTACGCTGACGGAGTCGGATGCCGGCGGGGTCTGGCCGTAGACGTAGGCCTCCAGGGAGTCGGCGTAGGAGCTGACGGTGTTGTCGAACTCGCAGTTGAGGATGTTGAGGGAGTTGTCGTGGAGCAGCTCGGAGGCCATCTGGTATTTGTAGCCGATGACATTGGGTACGAAGGTAGTGCTGTCGGCCGGGTTGAGCCCCACCACCAGGTCTATGTAGGAACCGCTGTTGAGTTGGGTGCCGGGGGCGATGTCCCTGCCTTTGTACTGCTGCGCGAGCACGTTGTTCGTGGCTATGTCCTCGACATAGATGAGCCTGCCGATATTGAGTCCTGTGGCGGTGAGCTCCGTGCGGGCCTGCCTCATGGAGTATCCGACGAGGGATGGCATGATGGATTGACGGGGGACTACAGAGTTGATCACCAGTAGGATGCGCCGGTTTTTCTTGACCTTGCTGCCGGGTATGGGATTCTGACGGGTGATGACGCCACGCTCCATTCCCCGGATGTATACCGAGTCCGTCACGTCCAGGCGCAGCTCGGCCTCATCTGCTGCCGCAGCCGCCTCCTGCAGGCTCATTCCTGAGAAATCAGGGACGGTGAGCTCCTGATTGTGTCTGGTTATGACTGTGAGAAGGAGGCTTACGATGATGTAGCCTGCGGCGAGTATACCGATGATCAGCAGTATGTTCTTGGTCAGCGATACCCTGAACGGTTTCTGTAGGAATCTTTTCATGCCGCAAAGATATGTAAAAATGGTTATATTTTCCGTTTAAATCTTTCATCTGTGCTGCACCGAAAGCTTATATTTGCGGGCGTAAACAGACACAATGATGAACAGGATATTTGTACTGGCTGCCGCTGCTGTCCTGTGCGCGGCTGCCTCTATCAGGGTCTCGGCCCGAAATAGCGGGGAACCTGTTGATTCTGCCCGGACGGGATGGCGCGATACCCTCTCGCAGGTGGTTGTGACAGGCACCAGAAGCAGAAGTGATATCAGGAATCTTCCGCTGACAGTCACCATATTGGACCGCCCGTCCATAGAATCTTCCTTCACACCGTCGCTGCTGCCGCTGCTTACCGAGCAGGTGCCGGGCTTCTTTTCTACCTCCCGCGGAGTAATGGGTTACGGAGTGTCCGGGGGTGCAGCCGGAAATATCTCTGTCCGCGGTCTCAGCGGCGGTTCGGGTCAGGTGATGGTGCTCATCGACGGTCATCCGCAGTATATGGGCATGTTCGGTCATCCCATCTCGGACGCTTATCAGTCCCTGATGGCCGAGCAGGTGGAGGTGCTGCGCGGCCCTGCATCGGTGCTCTACGGTTCCAATGCGATGGGCGGTGTGGTCAATATCGTCACCCGAAGGATGGATGAGGACGGAGTCCGGACCAATATTTCCGCAGGCTACGGCTCCTGGAACACCGTG
This sequence comes from Candidatus Coprenecus merdigallinarum, assembly GCA_018712545.1. Taxonomy (GTDB): domain Bacteria; phylum Bacteroidota; class Bacteroidia; order Bacteroidales; family UBA932; genus Coprenecus; species Coprenecus merdigallinarum. Next base: position 38,459 of record DVGV01000005.1, read on the forward strand.
CAGACCGAGGCGACCAACCGGATACGCCTAGGCGGCTTCTCCAGTGTGGTCAGCCTGTCCTACAACCGCACTGACGGGCACCGGGAGGATATGGGCTTCGGGCAGTACGGCGGCTATGCCAAGCTGGGCTATGATTTTACCGAAAACTGGAGGGTCCGGGCTGATGTCAACGTGACGCACTTCAATGCCTCCAATCCAGGCACCGTCTCAGCTCCTCTCGTGGATGCTGACCAGAGCGTGACCCGCGGCATGACTTCGCTGGCCGTGGAGAACGAGTACGGACGGACATCGGGTGCCCTCAGCGTGTTCTACAACTGGGGCGGCCATCATATCAATGACGGCTACATGCCTTCGGCCGGAGAGACACCCTTGGACTACCGCTTCAATTCGCGCGATGACATGATGGGAATATCGGCCTATCAGAGCGTGAGGCTGTTCCGGGGCAACCGCCTGACAGCCGGAGTGGACTGGTACCGTTTCGGCGGCTCGGCCTGGAACCAGTACGTGGCCGGTGAGCGCAACGGGGAGCGGGAGGGTATCGTGGACATCACACAGCACGAGGTAGCCGGCTACGTGGATTTCCGTCAGAACATCGGAACGTGGCTCACCTTCAATGCCGGCCTGCGCGTGGACCGGCATTCGCGCCTAGGGACTGAGTGGGTGCCCCAGGCCGGACTGGCCTTCCACCTGCCGCATGCCCTCGAGCTGAAGGTCTCGGCCGGCAAGGGATTCCGCTATCCCACCATCCGTGAGATGTACATGTTCCCGCCGCAGAATCCGGACCTGCAGCCCGAGCGGCTGTGGTCATACGAGGTGGCATTGTCCCATAAACTTCTGGACGGTAGGGTGTCATACGGTCTGAATGTGTTCTACATCGACGGGGACAATACGATACAGACCCTGCCAAACCCTTCCGGTGCCGGAATGCTGAATCAGAATACAGGAGAGATACACAATGCCGGCGTAGAGGTGCAGGCCGCCTGGCGCATTGCCCGAGACTGGTCGGTGGACGCCAACTACAGCTTCCTGCATATGGAGTCTCCCGTGGTGGCCGCCCCCGAGCACAAGCTGTACGTCGGAGGCCTCTTTACCCACGGCCGCTGGCATGTGTCCACCGGCGTGCAGTATATCGCCGGCCTGTACACCGCTGTCGGAGACTCCCCGGTGCAGGAGGATTTCGTCCTCTGGAACATCCGCGCCTCCTTCCGCATCCTGGACTGGATGTCCGTATGGGTGCGCGGCGAGAACCTGCTCAACCAGCGCTACGAGATCAATGCCGGCTTCCCCATGCCAGGCGCCAATGTCATCGGCGGCCTCAATTTCGAATTTTAGCAGTGATTTAGTGCAAAAAAAAAAGCTGTGCCCGGATAAACCGCAGACACAGCCAAGGCTTTTTGTCAGAACTGGCGAAAATGGCGCCGCAATTCGCCAGTTCTGGCAAAAAGGGTTACCAGATCATGACGCGCTCGGACTCAGGACGGAACATCGGATCGCCCTCGGAGATACCGAACGCCTCGAAGAACTGCGGGAAGTTGCGCACGGCCACATTGACGCGGTTCTCGGCGAGGGAGTGTACGTCGAGCTTGTTGAGGCGGGCCTTCTCCTCATCGGTGGCGTTCTGGGCCCAGAGATGGGCGTAGCCGATGAAGAAGCGCTGTGCGGCGGAGAGGCCGTCGACGGGTGCGGGCTCGGTACCGTTCAGGGAATTCCGAAAGGCTGTCCAGGCTACGCTGAGGCCGCCCTGGTCGGCGATATTCTCACCGAGGGAGAGAGCTCCGTTGGCATAGACGCCGGGGAGGATCTCCACTTCGCTGTACTGCTTCTCGAGGATGGCGGTCCTGGCCTTGAAGGCGGCCTCGTCCTCGGGTGCCCACCAGTTGTTCATGTTGCCGTCCTTGTCGAAGAGGCGGCCCTGGTCGTCGAAGCCGTGGGTCATCTCGTGGCCGATGACGACTCCGATGGCTCCGTAGTTGACAGCGTCGTCAGCATTGGCGTTGAAGAACGGGGGCTGGAGGATGGCTGCCGGGAAGCATATCTCGTTGGTGGTGGGGTTGTAGTAGGCGTTGACGGTCTGAGGAGTCATGCCCCACTCGTCGGGATCGGTGGGCTGGCCGAGCTTGCTGAGGTTGTCCTGCACGTACCATGCCTTGGCGGAGCGGAGGTTCTCGTAGTAGCTCAGGGCAGGGTCGATGTTCAGGGTGCTGTAGTCCTTCCACTTGTCGGGGTAGCCGATCTTCACGGTGAAGGAGGCGAGTTTCTCGCGGGCGTAGGCCTTGGTGGCGTCTGACATCCAGTCGAGGGCGTCGATGTGCTGGCCGAGGGATACCTGGAGCTGGCGGACGAGCTCGAGTACCTTGGCCTTGTACTCCTCGGGGAAATACTTGTGGACGTACATCTGGCCGACTGCCTCGCCGAGTACGCTGTTGGGCACGCTCATGGCGCGTTTCCAGCGGGGTTTCTGCTCCGTGATACCGCTCATCTGAGTGCTGAAGAAGTCAAATGACGCCGCGTAGTAGTCATCCGACAGGCTGCCTGCGGCCGAGGTGATCAGGCCGGCTGCCAGGTAGTCCTTGAGCTGGTCGAGGGAGGCCGAGGCGAACAGCTTGCTGAATCCGTCGAAGAAGGAGGGCTGCTGTACGATAATCTTGTCCTGGTCGGGAATACCGAGGGCACTGAAGAAGGAGGCGAAGTCGAAACCGTTCCAGCGGCTGCAGATCTGCTCGGTGCTCATCGGGTTGTACTGCTTGGTGTAGTCGCGGTTCTGGACGCTGGTCCAGGATACCTCGGCGAGCCGGTCCTCAACGGCCACGGCATTCTCCGCTTTCTGTGCTGCGTCCTCATAGCCGCTGAGAGCGAAGAGCTTGGCCAGCATCGCGGTATAGCCCTTGTGCAGCTCAGCGTTGGCAGGGTCCACATAGTAGTCGCGGTCACCCATTCCGAGGCCGCTCTGAGCGAGGTAGAGCACCTGCATCTTGCTGTCCATCAGGTCGGCCTGCACTCCGATGCTGAAGAATCCGCCCTCGCCGTACTTGTTCATCTCAGCCAGCTCCATGGCCAGGGCTTTTTTGTCCTTGGCGGCATAGATGGCGTCGAGATATTTCTGGAGCGGCTGTCCGCCCTCGGCGTTGAGCTTGACCGAGTCGAGTCCCTGCTTGTACAGGTCCACGATCTTCTGGTCCACGGTACCGGCCTCGGGAGTCATCCTGGCCATCTCGGCGAAGAGGTCGTTGAGGCGCACCACATTGTTCTCCCGCAGCACGTCGAACGAGCCGAAGCGGGCGTACTCTGGTTTCAGGGGATTCTTCTTGATCCAGCCGCCGTTGGCATACTGGAAGAAATCGTCGCCCGGGGATACTGTCAGGTCCATGTCCGTCATGTCGATGGCGGGGACATTCTCCACTTGCTGCCGGCAGGCTGTCGAAGCCAGCATCATCATGGGAATCATCATAGCTGTAAATGTCTTTTTCATTGTTATGAGCAATTTTGTGTTGTTTCCGTTTTGCGGACGTGAAGATACTCAAATTCCGGTCAGCTTGTACACGCCGCATTCAGAATCATGTGCAATCAGTGCCGTGCGCCATATTCATAAGATGACGGAAGTACGGAACCGGCGGCGCCCTCCATAACGCAGACAGGCCGGCAGAGGAATCTACCGACCTGTCTATGCTTTGTAAGCTGACGTGAGGGATCTGTTAGTACAGGTCCTCGGAAGAAACGGTCAGTTTCTTCCGGCCGTGGCGACGGCGTGCTGCGAGTACGCGGCGTCCGTTGGGGGTGGACATACGCTCGCGGAAGCCGTGTTTGTTACGGCGCTTGCGCTGTGACGGTTGGAAAGTACGTTTCATATTCTAAAATCTATTATTTGTCAGTAAAATGGAGCGCAAAGTTAGTGCTTTTGCGGGAAAATGCAAATAATCTTTTTACTTTCGAAAAATTCTTCGCTGAAATACCCGGAAATGTCGGTGACAGAGACCGCCCGGGGGTCTATGCGGCACTCCCTGACACAGGCGGCAATCTCTTCGGTCAGGTCCCCGCCCTTGAGGTACAGGATGCCCTTGCGGTACAGATGCCGCACGAGGGGTACGAACCGGCGCAGCTCTGTGACGGCCCGGGACACCACATAGTCGCAGCGGTATTCGGGGCCCAGGTCCTCGGTCCGGCTCCAGACCGGCTTCACATTATCAAGTCCCAGTGCTGCTGAGATTTCTGTCACCACCTTTATCTTCTTGGCAATCGAGTCGCACAGAGTGAACCGGCACTCCGGTATGGCAATGGCCATCGGGATGCCCGGGAATCCTCCTCCGCAGCCGGCGTCCAGAAAATGTGCTGTGGTCTGATGCGGCTGATGTGAGGATGATGCATCGGGGTCATCGGCGAGGGCTGCCGTACTGTCGGAGAGGACAAGCCCGTTGTCCCGGATATACCGCACCAGCGCCAGCGAGTGCAGGACGTGGTGCAGGTACAGCGAGTCCATGTCCTTGCGCGAGATGACGTTGATCTTAGCGTTCCATTCCGCATACAGCTGTCCGAGGGCCGCCATCCGCTCCCGCTGCCGTGCGTCCAGTTCCGGAAAGTATTTGAAAACAATCTCTTCGTTCATGCCGCAAAAATAAAAAAATGCACTGTCCATTGCAAAAATGTCCTAACTTTGTTGGAAAAGTAAGGTGCTATGAAAAAATTGTCAGTTTTATTCTTGAAATAGAATTTACATTACAGGCAAGATTGCCGGACAGACGGTTACAGTAGTGTATTTTCATCTGCAAAACCTTTTTGTAAAGGACGGTGATGTGGTTGAGGCAGGAGATATTATCGGACAGTCGGGTAATTCTGGCAGTGCTTCGGATTCGACATGTGCCGGGCCGCATCTGCATTATCAGGTGCAGATATGGAGGAATGACTCTACAGTATATCTAAATCCCGAGGATTATATCTACAGTATCCTTGATGATGACGGAATGCAGACAAACCCATGTAATTGAAAATATTAACAAATAAGAATATGAAAAAGGTTAAATTATTATTAGCACTTTCTTTGACAATTGTTACAGTGAGTATCCGTGCTCAGGAGACCGTTGGCGGTCTGGTGTGCGGACAGACGTATGATTATGATTATATAATCTCCGTACTGGGTGAGCCGGATTATGTGTCTCATGACATGTACGAGGTACTAGTGTATAAGGAAAAGCGTCCGTCCGCTAATGCTGTAGTTTCCGGTCCTCCGATAGGAAGTGCGGAAGAGTCCCCTAAAGAGGACTCATTCGGTTTTGCTCCGGGAGTTGATGGATGGTGTTATACTGCTTACTATATCAGTACAGACCGGTATTCCTTTTCGCATCCTGCATTGCCCGGCATAGAGGTTAGAGTAGGCGATCCGATAGAAAAAGTGCGAAGATTTCCTGGGACAGTGCGTGAGTACAAGAGTAATCAAGTACTGTATTGGTCTTCAGAGGAAGTGGATCCAGACGATGTAATGTGGTCTATGTATCCCTGTTTTTACTATAACGAAAACGGAGTGATAGAGGAAATAGCATATTATTATGATTAAATTATTTCTGACATTAATAGTGGCAGCTCTTGCCGTAAGTGCCCGTGCTCAGGAGACCGTTGGCGGTCTGGTGTGCGGACAGACGTATGACTATGATTATATAATCTCCGTACTGGGTGAGCCTGATTATGTGTCTCATGACATGTACGAGTTTCTTGTGTACAAGGAGAAGCGTCCGGTCACTGAATCCAAGGCCGTGGTAGCCGGTCCTCCGGTAAGTACTGTTCAGGAGGCTCCGAAAGAGGATTCCTTTGGCTTTGCCCCTGGTGTAGACGGTTGGTATTACATATCGTATTTCATCTATACTGATAGATACACCTTTTCGCACCCGGCAGTGCCAGGAGTCGAGGTAAGGGTCGGAGACCCGATAGACAAAGTTCGTAAATTCCCAGGGACTTTAAAGGACAGAAAATTTGATAAGGGTGGTGGAGAGCTATTTTGGTCTTATAAGCAAGTTGATCCGAACAAGGTGATGTGGTCTATGTATCCATACTTTTGTTATGACAAGAACGGCGTGATTACATCGATAGAGTATTACTATGATTAAACTTACACTTACATTATGAGGAGAATCAGATTATTTATGCTGCTGTCTGTGGCAACTCTTGCCGTGAGTGCCCGTGCTCAGGAGACCGTTGGCGGTCTGGTGTGCGGCCAGACGTATGGTGTTATACTGCTTACTATATCAGTACAGACCGGTATTTCTTTTCGCATCCTGCATTGCCGGGAGTAGAGGTAAGAGTAGGCGACCCGATAGAAAAAGAGTGATATTCTATATTACCTGTGCATCATCTCTTCGAGCAGGAGCTTTGCGCGGCGGATGCGGGTGCGTACGGTGTTGAGGGGCAGGCCGGTCTCGTCGGCGATGTCCTGGTAGGAGAGGTCGTGGAGCAGGCGCAGCTCGGCTATCCGGCGGTAGCGGTCGGGCAGGGCGGCGATGGAGCGGATGAACAGGTCGTAGGACTGGTCGTCGATCATGTGGTCCTCGGGGGAGCTTTCGGTCTCATGGCCTTCTACGACGGGCTCGTCGGCCTCGCCGAGCTTGACGGTGGAGAATGTGCTGCGGCGGCGGATGTGGTCTATGGAGGTGTTGCGGGCGATGGAGAAGAGCCAGGTCCGGAAGAGGTATTCGGGGTTGAAGCTGCCGATGCGCTGGTAGGCTTTGCGCAGGCTTTCCTGGCAGATGTCCTCGGCGTCGGTGGGGTTGGGGCAGATGCTCTGGATGTAGAGGCGCAGCTGTCCGGTGTAGCGGGCGGCCAGGGAGGAGAAGGCCTGTGTGTCTCCGGACATAGCCTTGAGGGCCATGTCGTTGTCATCGAAGTCAGTGCCGGAACCGTTTTTTTGTGCCGGTACATCAGCGTTCCCAGTGTTTTTGATATCTTCTGCCATGTCTGTAAAAGTCATGTAAGTAATTCCTTTTAATGGGCTTCCAGCCAGTTGGCCCCGCTCCCGCATTCAACGGTCAGCGGTACAGCCAGTTCCACCACGCTCTCCATCTCGCGGCATACCAGTTTCATGACGGCGGCTGCCTCGTCCGCAGGGGCGTCGAAGACCAGCTCGTCGTGTACCTGGAGTATCATCCGGGTCCGGTAGTCTCCGTCCTTCAGCGCAGCTGCCACCCGGTTCATGGCCATCTTGATGATGTCGGCGGCGCTGCCCTGGATGGGGGCGTTGATGGCGTTGCGCTCGGCAAATCCCCGGACGGTGGCGTTGCGCGAGCCTATGTCCTTGATGTACCTCCGTCGGCCGAAGATGGTGGACACATACCCCTTCTCCCGCGCCTCGGCCTTGGTCCTCTCCATGTAGTCCGCGATGGCGGGATAGTGCCGGAAGTATTCCTCGATGAGTTCCGAGGCCTCCTTGCGCGGGATGTCCAGCCGCTGCGACAGCCCGAAGGCCGATATGCCGTAGATGATGCCGAAGTTGGCGGTCTTGGCCCGGCGGCGCTGCTCGGGTGTGACTTCCTCCTCGCTGACCTTGAACACTTTGGCCGCAGTGGCAGTGTGGATGTCGCGTCCGTGCCGGAAGGCGTCGATCATGTCGGCGTCCCCGCTGATGGCCGCCATCAGGCGCAGCTCTATCTGGGAGTAGTCGGCCGAGATGATGACCCGTCCCGGCTCCGAGGGTACGAATGCCTTGCGGATCTCCCGTCCCATCTCGGTGCGGATCGGGATGTTCTGCAGGTTGGGATGGGTCGAGCTCAGTCGTCCGGTAGCGGTAAGGGCCTGGTTGAATGTCGTATGCACCCGTCCGTCCCGCGGGTCGATGAGGGTGGGGAAGGGCTCGATGTAGGTCGAGATGATCTTCTTGACAGCCCTGAACTGCAGGATGTCCCCGATGACCGGATGACGGTCCTTCAATGCCGTAAGGGTCTCCTCGTCAGTGGAATAGTTGCCTTTCTTGTTCTTGCGGGCCTTGAGGTCCAGCTTCATCCTGTCGAAGAGCACGGCCCCGAGCTGGACGGGGGAGGAGACGTTCAGTCCCGGTTCTCCGGTCTCCTCGCGGATGCGGGCCTCGATGACAGCCAGCTGCTTCCCGAGCTCCTGCCCGTAGGCGGCCAGCATGTCCGTGTCTATCCGCACTCCGCAGTACTCCATGTCGGCGAGCACCCGGATCAGCGGCATCTCTATGTCGTTGTATATCTTTTCAATGGAAGGGCCCCGGGCAAATTCCTCCAGCAGCGCGTCCCTCAGCGGCAGCATCAGCGAGGCATCCACGGCATCGCTCCGCTGAGCGGCAGCACTGTCCTCAGGTCCAATGTCCGAGGGCTGGGAGAAAAGATCCGGCTCGGCGGTCCCGGCGGCGCTGCTGCCGTCATCGGCCGCACCGGTATCGGCAGGATCACCGTCGAGTGAACGGCACAGCTCCAGGTCCAGCCCCAGATACGACTGCACGAGGATGTCCAGCCGGTGCGAGGTCTCAGGATTGACGAGATAGTGCATCAGTTCCAGGTCGGCCAGGGGGCCGTTCAGTTCAATGCCCTCCCGCCTCAGCTCCTGAATGTACCGTTTGAGGCCGTAGCCCGCCTTGACGATGCCGGGGGCTTCGAGGATGCCGCTGGCGGCGGCAGGATCCGCGGTGCTGAATGTCAGTGCGGGAGCATCGTCCCCCTCTCCTGGAACGGAGAGGAAAAGCCGCTGCCGGGAGGAGCCCCCTGCCTCATTGTCCCTCAGGACAATTCCCACCGCTCCGGCCGCCTGCGCCGCTGCCGCCAGCCGCTCCGGGTCGGAGGTCATCTCCATCCGGTGCCGCGGCTGTTCCTTCCGGGCCGGGGATGCCGTGGAGACGGCGGCCGCGGAGGGAAGGAGAGGCAGCAGGGACGGACATTCGTATTTGTTGAACAATGCGGCTGCGGCACTGCCGTCCGTGAGGTCCATCCGCAGGTCCTCCTCGGAACAGGAGGAAACGTCCACATCGGTCTTTATTGTCACCAGAAAACGGCTCATCTCCAGATGGTCCGCGGCTTCCCGCACGGCTGCGGCCTGCTTCGGGGGCAGCTCGTCCAGATGCTGCAGGATGCCGTCGACCGAGCCGTACCGTCCTACCAGCTTTCTGGCTCCGACCTCGCCTATGCCCCTGACGCCCGGAACATTGTCCGAAGTATCTCCCCAGATGGTGAGGATGTCGATGACCTGGTGCGGGTCGCTGATGCCGAATTTGGCGCAGATCTCCTCCTTCCCGACTGTCTCGTCCTCCGCTCCGCTCTTGCCGGGCTTGACCTGGAAGACATGGTCGGAGATGAGCTGGCCGAGGTCCTTGTCGGGGGAGACCATGTACACGTCGCAGCCGGGCGAGCCCCAGCGGCGGGCCATGGAGCCTATCACGTCGTCGGCCTCGTAGCCGGGCACCATCAGGACGGGTATGCCGAGGGCCCTGACTATCTCGGTCAGAGGCTCCAGGGATTCCTTGATGACCTCGGGGGCGGCGCTGCGGGTGGCCTTGTACTCCGGGTAGGCCTCATGGCGGAAGGTCTTGCACGGGGGGTCGAAGGCGACCGCCAGATGGGTGGGCCTTTCGCGGGCAATCATCTCGAGCAGATAGCGGGTGAATCCGAAGATGACCGAGGTGTCCTCGCCCCTGGAGTTGATCATCGGACGGCGGATGAAGGCGTAGTACATCCTGAACATCAGGGCGTGGCCGTCTATGAGGAAGAGTCTGTTCATGGCGTGTCTTTCAGGCTAAGGTTATTCGTTGTCGGACTCGAACCACTCGACGTAGGAGGTGGCGGTCTCGTGCAGGCGGAGCGAATGCAGGTGTACTCCGGCGGGCAGATAGTCGCGGATGATGTCGGCGAAGTGCAGGATCAGGTTCTCGCAGGTGGGCTGGAAAGGCACGGTGATGACTCTCTGATAGGCTGAGGCTATCTCTGCCGCCAGCGGGGCTGACTCCCGCAGGATGAGGGAGTGGTCGAAGACGTCTATGATATGGTCGTTCACGATCCGCTTGAGGTCGGTGAAGTCGATGAGCATGCCGGACTTGGGGGTGCCGTCAGGGTTGGAGGGGGTGCCCTTGACCGTCACGTATAATATATAGGAGTGGCCGTGGATGTGCCTGCATTTTCCGTCGTAGCCGGTGAGGGCATGTGCTCCCTCGAAGCGGAATTCTTTGGTCAGTCTCAGTGTTGGCATAGTATCTGT
>DVGV01000074.1 GCA_018712545.1 Candidatus Coprenecus merdigallinarum
GCTGCCCTCACAGAAATACAGGGGCACGCCGCTTTTTTCCACTACCGAGGCATCATCTGTAAATTCAGGAGAATATGCAGCCTGATAGGCCCTCTTCAGCACTTCTGTATGAAAAATCTGCGGTGTCTGCACCAGACGGTAGGCACTGCGGTCTACCGTTCCGGAAGACTCCCCGTCAAAGAGGCGCATGGAGTCGGCGACAGGGATGACCGGCACGACCGCCGGATGTTCCTCGGCCATGGCGAACATGGCGGCGATGTCCTCCTTCCGCAGCAGGGGCCTGACCCCGTCATGGACGGCCACCAGGGCGCCGTCGGGCAGATACCTCATCATTTTCCTCACAGAATGGAAGCGGGTCAGACCTCCGGGAGCTACGATACACGGGAAAATGAAATCATTGTCCCTGCAATAGTCCAGCCACATACTTCTTATCGACGGGTTGATGGAGATGAGCACGCCCACCTCGTCAGGGAGGTCCAGAAACAGTTCCACAGTCCTGCGCAGGACCGGTTTCCCGCACAGGTCGAGCATCTGCTTGGGAAGTTCGGAGCGCATCCGGGAGCCGGTTCCTCCGGCCGGTATGATGACATATCTGTCGCGCATTGCAGGTGATTTCAAATATTTTCCCAAATGTACGATTTATATGTCATTTATTACTATTTTTGTGGCCTGAACGCCGGAAAACGGCATAACAAAATTGTTTTTCACCCGATATGAACACCGACCGAAAGATTCAGAGAGCACTGATTTCAGTGTATGACAAAAATCTCATCCTAGACATTGCAAATGAGCTGGTTAACCTAGGCGTGGAGATCCTGTCCACGGGGGGCACCCAGCAGTACCTTACCTCTCATAACATCCCTGTTACAGCCGTTGAGGACGTAACAGGCTATCCTTCCATTTTCGGAGGACGGGTGAAAACCCTCCATCCCAAGGTCATGGGCGGTATCCTCTTCCGGCGCGAGGAAGCAGGTGACCTGACCGAGAGGGAAAAATATGACATTCCCGGCATAGACCTGGTCATCGTGGACCTCTACCCCTTCGAGGAATATGTGGCGAAGGATGCCCCTGAAGAGGATATCATCGAGAAGATAGACATCGGCGGCATCACCCTCATCCGCGCCGCGGCCAAGAACTTCCGCGATGTCATCATCGTCCCCGGCAAGGACTCTTACGCCGACCTGCTGAGCCTGCTCAGGGAGAAGAAGGGCATATCCTCCATTGAGGACCGCCGCCGCTTCGCCGCCAAGGCATTCCTCAAGAGCTCCGGATACGACACACATATTTTCCAGTATTTCAACCGTAAGGAGGAGATACCCGCCTTCACCGCCAGCGAGACCCGTCCCACCCACCTGCGCTACGGGGAGAACCCCCATCAGAAAGCCATGTTCTACGGTTCCGAGGATGCCCTCCCCGAGCAGCTGCACGGCAAGGAGATATCCTACAACAACATGCTGGACATAGAGGCAGCCCTGGAACTCATCTCCGACTTCGACAGCACCGCAGTAGCCGTAATCAAGCATAACAACGCCTGCGGATGCGCCACAGCCGCCACCGTCAAGGAGGCATGGACAGCAGCCCTGGAGTCCGACCCCGTCTCCGCATTCGGAGGCATCATCGTATCCAATCGCCCGATAGACAAGGAGACAGCCGAGGAGATGCACAAGATATTTTTCGAGGTGGTCATTGCTCCCGACTATTCTCCTGAAGCCCTGGAGATTCTCGAAGGAAAGAAGAACCGCATCATCCTGCGCAGCGCTTCCGCCCGCCCCTCCGCAGTCAAGTTCCGCTCAATGCTTGGCGGCGTGCTCGTCCAGGACAGGGACACTTTCAAGGAGACTCCCGCAGATCTGAGGACCGTAACCAGAGTAGAGCCCACCAGGGAACAGATTGACGACATGCTCTTCGCCAACATCATAGTCAAGCACTCCAAGTCCAACGCCATAGTCCTGGCCAAGGACCACCGTCTGCTGGCCAGCGGCATCGGGCAGACATCCCGCGTAGACGCCCTGAAGCAGGCCATAGAGAAGGCCCGGAGCTTCGGGTTCGACCTGGAGGGTGCGGTGATGGCCTCGGACGCATTCTTCCCCTTCGCAGACTGCGTGGAGATAGCCGACAAGGCCGGTATCAAGGCAGTCATCCATCCGGGCGGCTCGATCCGCGACAACGAGAGCGTGGAATACTGCGACGCACACGGCATGGCCATGGTCATGACAGGACACAGACATTTCAAACACTAAAAATACGACAGAAGACATATGGGATTCTCATTTCTGACACAGGAGCTGGCAATGGACCTGGGCACGGCCAACACCGTCATCCTTCAGGACGGCAAGATAGTCGTGGACGAACCATCGGTAATAGCGTTTGACCAGACCAACGGCAAGGCCATAGCAGTCGGGCAGAAAGCCAAGCTGATGTACGAGAAGACGCACCCCAACATCAAGACCGTCCGCCCCCTGCGCGACGGAGTCATCGCCGACTTCAACGCCGCCGAGCAGATGATCAGGGGATTCGTCAAGATGATCAACTACAAGCGTTCCTTCTTCACTCCCAACCTCAAGATGGTAATCTGCATTCCCAAAGGCAGCACAGAGGTGGAGATCAGGGCTGTACGTGACTCGGCAGAGCACGCCGGAGCCAGGGACATCTACATGATATTCGAGCCTATGGCCGCAGCCATGGGCATCGGCCTGGACGTAACCGCTCCTACCGGGAACATGGTCGTAGACATAGGAGGCGGCACCTCCGAGATAGCCGTCATATCCCTCGGCGGCATCGTAACGAGTCAGTCCATCAGGGTAGCCGGAGACGTATTCACCTCCGACATCCAGCAGTATATGCGCCAGCAGCACAACATAAAGGTGGGAGAAATCACCTCCGAGGAAATCAAGATCCGCATCGGAGCAGCCATCCCCGATCTGGAAGACGCGCCCGAACCGTTCATTGTCCGCGGTCCCAACCTGATGACTGCCCATCCCGTCGAGATAGCTGTTACAAGCCAGGAAGTGGCCCACTGCCTGGACAAGTCGATAGCCAAGATCGAGGCGGCGGTCCTCCAGGTACTGGAGCAGACCCCTCCGGAACTTTATCAGGACATCGTAGAGAAAGGCATCTTCCTCACCGGCGGAGGAGCTCTGCTCAGAGGCCTGGACAAGAGACTCTACGACAAGATCAACATCCCGTTCCACGTAGGCGAGGATCCGCTCAGAGCCGTAGCAAGGGGCACCAGCATTGCCCTAAGGAACCCCTCGCAGTATCCTTTCCTGATGCGATAGGCTTGCAGCGTCGATGAGAGGCAGGAGCAGGAACATATTATATCTGATCAACATTATCGTCTTCATAATCCTGGAGGCCGCGGCCCTCTGGCTTATTTCCAACAACAGCGTGGTGCAGCGGTCCGGGATTATCAGGACTATCTCGTCCGTCACCAACGCTTTCGCCTCCACGGCCGGAAACGTGGGCCGCTACTTCAGCCTGGGCAAGGTCAACCGCCGGCTCGCGGAGGAGAACGTGACCCTGCGCATGGAGAATGACAGGCTCAGAGCTGCCGCAGCGGAAATGTCCATGCCTGACTCCCTGGGACCGGAGAGCCCGCTGTTCGACTACATCCCTGCCCTGGTCGTCTCCAACAGCACCGACCGCCTGCACAATGTCATCATCATCAACAAGGGCCTGCGCGACGGTGTGCGGGAAGACATGGGGGTAATCACCGACAGAGGACTCGTAGGCTACGTCCAGAGCGCAGGCGAGAAATACTCAAAGGTCTCGTCCCTGCTGGACATAGACAACATGGCCAGCGCCACCCTCAGCAGCACCAACACATTCGGAGTCCTGAGATGGAACGGCAGAACGGCCAGACAGTCCGTGCTGCATGAGATTCCTGTGCATACTGAATTCTCCGACGGAGACACCGTCGTATCCAGCGGATATTCGCTGATATACCCTCCAGGCATTCCCATAGGTACGGTCAGCGGACGGGTGCTGAGCGACGGCATCAACTATGACGTCACCGTCGACCTCTTCGAGGAATTTCCGCGCCTCCGCCACGTCTACATCGCCGTGCGCAAGGACATAGACACCCTGAAAGCCCTCATTGACGAGGGGACTGACGCAGAAGGAGGAAAACATCCATGAACGGAACCATTCGCCATATTCTCCTCGCCCTGATGCTGATACTGGCACAGGGAGCCCTGGACAACTACGTCAACCTGACAGTCTACCTGGACCTGTCGCTGTGCCTGTTCATCATCCTCACCCTGCCGTTCAGGTGGGGTACGGTCCCGACGATGCTGACAGCCTTCACCATAGGGATCGTCACTGACATCCTCGGCAACGGAATACCGGGCATGTCCGCCGCCGCTATGACTGCGGCAGGCCTCTGCCGCAGGAGCCTGCTGCTGGCCACCGCATCGGCCGAAAAAGACAAACAGACCATAGACAGCCTGGGTGTCAGGCGCTTTGTCCTGTACTCCGCCCCGATCATACTCATCTACATGACCGTATACATCCTGCTGGACAGCTCCGGTTTCCGCCCTGCCGGTCAATGCCTGGCCAGACTGGGTATATCTCTCGCGGCAAACACGGCCATGATGGCATTTCTCTACACCCTGAGTACTGAAAACCACAGCCGGAGGAAATAGGAATGGAAGTCGACAAGCATAGATTCCAATACCTGATGGCCGGCCTCGTCGCCGCATTCGTCATCCTCCTGGCACAGCTCTTCCGGCTACAGCTGATGGACAACAGCTTCAAGATAAGCGCCGACAACAACGCGCTTGTCTACCAGACCCGCTATCCGGCCCGCGGCCTCATCCTGGACCGCAACGGGAAAGTGCTGGTGGGCAACAAGAACACTTATGACATTCTGGTCACCCCGCGTTACGTCAAGGAATTCGACACCCTAGGACTGTGCCGCATACTGGACATCGACCCCGAGTATGCAAGGAATAAATTCAAGGAATACAGGACCTACCGTACCCGCATCGGATACCGCACCGTCACATTTCTCAGCCAGGTCTCACAGGAGCAGTACAGCCGGTTCATAGACGTGGCCCACAAGTTCCCAGAATTCAGGGGCGTGCCGCGCACTACAAGGATGTACCCCTACAACGCCGGAGGCAATCTGCTGGGATACGTCACGGAAGTGGACCGGGACTTCCTGGACAAGCACCCTGACTATGCAGCAGGAGACTACACCGGCAGGACTGGACTGGAAGAGACCTGCGAGTCCATGCTAAGGGGTGAGAAAGGCTACAGCATCTACCTGCGCGATGCCAGCAACAGGATACAGTCCTCCTACCGCGACGGAGCGTTCGACAAACCCGCCGTACCGGGCCGTGACGTGGTCTCGACCATCGACGCGGAGCTTCAGAACTACGGAGAGATGCTTATGCGCAATAAAGTCGGCTCAGTTATCGCCATCGAGCCGTCCACCGGGGAGATTCTGTCCATGATATCCTCCCCCGGCATTGACGTATCGGTACTCGGGCAAATCAACAAATACTATGGAGAAATCGCCTCCGACCCGTTCACACCCATGTTCAACAGGGCCGTGATGTCCCCGCAGCCGCCAGGCTCGGTGTTCAAGCTCGTCAATGCCCTGATCGGACTGCAGGAAGGGGTCATCACGCCCGCCACGGAATTCCCCTGCCACGAAGGATTCTACGCCCGCGGCATCCACGTCGGGTGCCACTCCCACAAATCTCCCGTGGACATGACCGAAGCCATCATGACCTCCTGCAACGCCTATTTCTGCTACATGTTCCGGGACCTGCTGGAGAGTCCCCGGTTCTCATCAGAGGCCGAGGCCCTCGACAGATGGGCTGAATACGTCCGCAGTTTCGGGTTCGGAACCAGGCTGGGCTCGGACTTTCCCTCAGAAAGACCCGGATTTGTCCCCACATCCGCGACCTACGACGGGATTTACGGCAAGGGCGGCTGGAAAGCCCTCTCCGTGATATCCCTCTCCATCGGACAGGGCGAGCTGGGCTGCACCCCACTGCATCTGGCCAATCTGGCCGCAACCATCGCCAACCGGGGTCATTATTATATTCCGCACATAGTACGCGGACACGGCAGCGACTCGACTGACTCCAAATACCGCGAGAAACACTATACGCTGATCGACACCACCCTCTTCGAAAAGGTCATAGAAGGCATGTACAAGGCTGTCAACGCGCCGCTGGGAGAAAGCGCCACAGCCAGAATCGCAGCAGTCGAGGGACTTGAAATCTGCGGAAAGACCGGTACGGCCGAGAATCCCCACGGCGACGAGCACGCGGTGTTCGTATGCTTCGCTCCGCGCGAGGATCCCAGGATAGCTGTCGCCGTCTACATCGAGAACGCCGGTTTCGGAGCCACCTGGGCAGCCCCGGTCGCCTCCCTCCTGGTAGAAAAATATCTCAGGGGAGACATCTCTGAGAGCCGGAAATGGGTCGAACAGAGGATACTCGATGCCAATCTGCTGCATAAGGTACCGGCCAGTCCCGACTATGTTCCGCCCGTAAAAGACTGATCCGCCATGAGCCCTGTAAAAAGCACATATAAAAAACTGGACTGGGTCCTGATAGGCTGCTACATCGCACTGGCGGTCTTCGGATGGCTCAACATCTACGCCTCGACCTACAGCGACGAGGCGGCCGGCATCTTCTCGCTGGCTTCACGGAGCGGCAACCAGCTGCTGTGGATCGGTGTGTCGGCCACAGCAGGCATCATTCTGCTGCTGCTGTTCAACTCCCGGTTCCTGCACAGTATGGCTTGGCCCCTGTACGTGCTGTCAGCCATGCTGCTGGTGGCAGTGCTGCTCTTCGGACACGAGGTAAACGGCTCGAAGTCCTGGCTCAGCCTGCCAGGAGGATTCGCCGTACAGCCTTCCGAATTTTCGAAGATCGCTACAGCACTGTGCCTGTCCAGGGTAATGGGATCGTTCGGATTCAAGCTCTCAAGAACCGTCGACTTCCTTAAAGCCGCCGCCATCATCATTGTTCCAGTCGGACTTATCGCCCTCGAGCCGGATATCGGGACCATACTGGTGTACTGTTCCCTGGCATTCATGCTCTACCGCGAGGGGCTGCCCGGTCAGATCCTGGCCTTCGCCGGATTCGCCATACTGCTTTTCCTGCTCACCCTCAAATTCTCCCCCTCCGTATCCATCCTTGCTGCTGTCGGAGTAACCGGCACAATCATGGCCCTGCACTCCAGAACCCCTGTACGCACCTTCCTCATCTTCGCCGGGTTCATCACTGCCTCTGCCTTCATCCCGCGTCTCCTGGCCATTGAGTCCATCGACAGGATCAATCCCCTGGAACCGGAATACTGGCTGCTGATCATCTGTCTCCTCTGCACGGCCGGCTACGTCATCCACTGCATACGCTCAAGGATCCGCTGGAGAGCCTATGTCATCCCGCTCATCGTCTCCTTCGTACTGATATTCTCCGTCGACTTCATCTTCCACAATGTCCTGCAGCCGCACCACCGCGACAGGATCGAGAACCTCCTGGGCATCTCCCAGGACCTCATGGGAGCCGGCTACAATGTCAACCAGTCCAAGATAGCCATCGGCTCGGGCGGACTCACCGGCAAGGGATTCCTGGAAGGGACGCAGACCAAGTTCAACTTCGTCCCGGAGCAGAGCACCGATTTCATCTTCTGCACCATCGGGGAAGAATGGGGATTCCTGGGATGCATCGCTGTCCTGGGGCTGTACCTTACCATAATCCTGCGCATAATCTTTTCGGCAGAGAGACAGAAGGAAAGAGGATTCCGGGTCTACAGCTACTGCGTGGCATCAATTGTATTCATGCACGTCTTCGTCAATGTAGGCATGACCATCGGGATCATGCCGGTAGTGGGAATTCCCCTGCCGCTGATCAGTTACGGAGGCTCGTCCTTCCTGACATTCACACTGCTGCTGTTCATTCACTTGAGATTTGACCTCGAAAGATGGAAATAGGAGCGGTGCGAGTTGAAAAAATTACTAATTTTGAAGTTTGTTAGAAAATACTTTAAAATTCATAAAAAACACTGACTATGCCACTCAATTTTGTAGACAGACACAACGGTCCGAGACAGTCTCAGATCAAGCAGATGCTGGATGTTATCGGAGTCAGCTCCATAGACGAGCTCATCAAGCAGACCATCCCTTCGGATATCCTGCTCAGCGAGCCTCTCAAGCTGGATGAACACGTATCCGAGCACGCCTATCTGGCACGTCTCAAGGAAATAGCATCCAAGAACCGCAACTTCCGCTCGATGATCGGTCTGGGCTTCTACGGCACCGCATCGCTGCCCGTAATCTCCCGCAACATCTTCGAGAACCCCTCGTGGTACACCTCCTACACTCCCTATCAGGCCGAGATATCCCAGGGCCGCCTGGAGGCTCTCATCAACTTCCAGACCATGATCTCCTCCCTGACCGGCTTCCCCATGTCGAACTGCTCCATGCTGGACGACGCCACTGCCGCAGGTGAGGCCATGAGGATGATCCATGAGCTCCGTCCCCGCGACGCCGTGAAGGCCGGAAAGAACACCTTCTTCGTGGACAGGAACATCTTCCCCCAGGTGCTCTCGGTCATCGAGACCAGGGCCAAGGGTCTGGGAATAAAAGTAACCGTAGGCGACTGGAAGGAAGTCCTCGCTGCCGGTTTCGACCCCGAGTGCTACGGAGCGCTGCTCCAGTATCCCGCAGCTGACGGTGAGGTCCGCGACTACACCGCATTCTGCGACGCAGCCCACAAGGCCGGTATGCTCGTGGCCGCCCACTGCGATATTCTCGCACTGGCAGTCATGAAGGAGCCCGCCGCATGGGGAGCCGACGTAGCTGTCGGTACTGCCCAGAGATTCGGCCTCGGCATGGGTTACGGCGGTCCTACAGCAGGCTGGATGGCCACCCGCGACCAGTACAAGAGAAATATCCCCGGCCGCATCATCGGCGTATCCGTTGACCGTCTCGGCAAGAATGCCCTCCGTCTGGCCCTCCAGACCCGCGAGCAGCACATCAAGAGAGAGAAGGCCACCTCGAACATCTGCACCGCCACAGCCC
Organism: Candidatus Coprenecus merdigallinarum; assembly: GCA_018712545.1. Lineage (GTDB taxonomy): Bacteria > Bacteroidota > Bacteroidia > Bacteroidales > UBA932 > Coprenecus > Coprenecus merdigallinarum. The sequence goes on from DVGV01000074.1 coordinate 9,044, forward strand.
TGATGGCAGTGATGTCCGGCATGTACGCCGCATACCACGGACCCGAGGGCATCCGCGAGATAGCCATGAACGCCTTCAACTACGCCCATGCGATGGCAGCCCTGCTCAGCAAGGGCGGCTATAAGCTCGCCAACGAGGACTTCTTCGACACTATCCGCGTGCTCGGAGTCAACGCCGGCGAGATCCGCGAGAAGGCCGAGGCCGCAGGTTTCAACTTCTACTATCCCGACGACCAGACCGTACAGATCTCCTTCGACGAGCTGTCCGACTGCGCCGAGGCCGTGAAGATCGCTGAGATCTTCGGAGTCAAGGCCGAGTGCGCCCGCGGCACCGAATATCCCGTGCCCATGAAGAGGGAGAGCGCCATCCTCACCGAGAGCATCTTCAACAAGTACCACTCGGAGACCGAGATGATGCGCTACATCAAGAAACTCGAGCGCAAGGACATCTCCCTGACCCACTCCATGATACCTCTGGGCTCCTGCACCATGAAGCTCAACGCCGCAGCCGAGATGCTGCCCCTGAGCTGGAGCGAGCTCACCGACGTGCATCCCTTCGCACCCACATGGCAGACCGAGGGCTACAACCAGATACTCTCCGAGCTGGAGCATGACCTCTGCGTCATCACCGGATTTGACCGCTGCTCCCTGCAGCCCAACTCCGGCGCCGCAGGCGAGTATGCCGGCCTGATGACCATCCGCCGCTATCTCGAGGCTCAGGGACAGGGCTCGCGCAACACCGTCGTCATCCCTACCTCCGCTCACGGAACCAACCCTGCCAGCGCCGCCATGGCCGGATTCAACATCGTCCTGGTCGGCTGCGACGAGCACGGCAACATCAACGTGGACGAGCTGCGCCAGAAGGCCGAGGCCAACAAGGACAGTCTGGCCGGCATCATGATCACCTATCCTTCGACCCACGGAGTATTCGAGGTCAAGATCCGCGAGATCTGCAACATCATCCACGAGAACGGCGGTCAGGTCTACATGGACGGAGCCAACATGAACGGCCAGGTCGGCATCACCAACCCCGGCTTCATCGGCGCCGACGTATGCCACCTCAACCTGCACAAGACCTTCGCAATGCCTCACGGCGGCGGCGGTCCCGGCGTAGGAGCCATCTGCGTGGCAGCCCACCTCTCGCCCTACGTGCCCGGACATCCCGTAATGCCCCAGTGCGGCGGTCATGACGTGACTGCAGTGGCATCGGCTCCCTACGGCAGCCCCCTGCTCGCCCCCATCACCCACGCCTACATCAAGCTGCTCGGTCCCGACGGACTGCGCAAGGCTACCGAGATGGCCATCGTCAATGCCAACTACCTGGCTTCCCGCCTGTCCAAGGAGTTCAACATCTACTACACCGGAGTCACCGGACGTGTGGCCCACGAGTGCATCGTAGACCTGCAGAACTTCAAGGCTGACTACGGAGTGGACGCCACCGACATCGCCAAGCGTCTGATGGACTACGGCTTCCACGCTCCTACCCTCTCCTTCCCCGTACACGAGACCCTGATGGTGGAGCCCACCGAGAGCGAGTCCCTCGAGGAGCTCGACCGCTTCGTGGACGCCATGATCAGCATCAAGAGGGAGTGCGAGGCCATCAAGGAAGGCAAGGCCGACAAGGCCGACAACGTCGTGAAGATGGCGCCCCACACCGCCGAGGAGGTATGCTCCGACTCCTGGAGCCATCCCTACTCCCGCGAGGAGGCCGCCTATCCCCTTGAGTGGATCCGCGACAACAAGTTCTGGCCCGCATGCGCCAGGGTGGACAACGGCTACGGTGACCGCAACCTCGTTCCAGTAGTGAAGTAACGGGCACACCTGCGATTCAATCAATGAGGCCGTGTCTGGAAACACATTTCGGACACAGCCTCATTTTCAATTTAATCAAACACCCCTTATTCCTATGAATGACATCCTTCTATCCGGACTCCTGAACCTCTTCGCCCTCTTCGGCGCAGTGAACCGGACCGACAAGAGCCGGTCCCTGCAGATGCTCTCCAACTACCTGACCAAGCACTTCGGCGTCAGGATGCTGGACGACTATCTGCCGCTGTACTCCGACCTGAGGGACTTCTACGACATATCGCCGGAGCTGGACAAGGACGCCATCATAGAAGGTATCTGCAGCAACATCAAGCACAGGATATCCCGCGAGGACCAGACCCTGATGCTGCTGCGTCTGATGGAATTCTGCGATCCCACTCCCGGCTCGCAGAGAGGAGCCGGAATATCTGAGGAGAACCTGCAGATATTCCGAAAGGTGGCGGAGCTCTTCGAAGTGGACGGAGACATCTTTGCGGACTTCGTATGCTATGTTTCCGGAGAGACCAACGCACATGTGCTCACCCTCACCCGCGATGGGATGAACGGCGAGCTGCGCCTGATCAACCTTGAGAGATACAACAAGATTCTCTTCAGTTACAATGGTCCCGACACAGTGCTGATGAACGACATCCCCGTCCTTCCGGGCACATTCCTCGTATGGCAGCAGAGCGGCGTGCTCAAAAGCAGGCACATGCTCCCGCTCTACTACAGCAACATCTCCGCCCTGTACGACACCGGATGCCGGAAACACGAGATAGTCCTCTCCGGCAGAGACATCAACTTCCGTTTTCCCGGAAGCGACAACGGCATGCACGACCTCACATTCGACCTACGCAGCGGACAGCTGGTAGCCGTCATGGGAGGCAGCGGAACCGGCAAGTCCACGCTGCTGTCCCTACTAAACGGCACCATACCGCCCGACAGCGGCTCCATCACCCTCAACGGCAGGGACATCTCCGACCCCAAGGTCAAGGACCTGATCGGCTTCGTACCGCAGGACGACCTGCTGATAGAGGAATTGACCGTCTACGAGAACCTGATGTTCACCGCCCGCCTCTGCTTCGCAGACCTGAGCAGGGAGGAGATATCAGCTAAGGTTGACTCCATACTCCGGGACCTCGGTTTAGAAAGCACCAAGCACCTTAAAGTCGGCTCGCCCATCCACAAATACATCTCCGGAGGCCAGCGCAAGCGGCTCAACATAGCCCTGGAGCTCATCCGCGAGCCCGCCGTCCTCTTCCTCGACGAGCCCACATCCGGACTCTCCTCCTCCGATTCCGAGAAGGTAATCAACCTGCTCAAGGAACAGACCTATAAAGGACGGCTGATAGTGGTCAATATCCACCAGCCATCCTCAGACATATTCAAGCTCTTCGACCGGCTGTGGCTCCTGGACAGAGGCGGCTATCCGGTCTACGACGGCAACCCCATCGAGGCCGTCACCTACTTCAAACGAGCGGCCAACTACGCCGACGCCGAGGTCAGCACCTGCTCCCTCTGTGGCAACGTCAATCCTGAGATCATCCTCAACATCATAGACGAGAAAGCCCTGGACGACAGCGGAAAGATTACTGACAGCCGCAAAGTATCGCCCCAGGAATGGCACAGGATGTACCTCGAGCGGGCGGACAGCAGCGCCCCCGTGGAACAGAAGGAGATTCCGGAGACTGAGCAGAAACGTCCGTCGAAGCTGAGGCAGCTGCTGATTTTCCTGCAGAGGAACCTGCGGACCAAGCTGCCAGACACTCAGTACCTGCTCATCACCCTCGCCGAGACCCCGCTGCTCGCCCTGATAGTAGCCCTGCTGACCCGGTACGCCCCGGAGACAGGCTATACGGTGATGGACAACAAGAATTTCGTATCCTACATCTTCATGGCCGTCATCGTGGCCATCTTCGCCGGGATGAGCGTCAGCGCCGAGGAGATCTTCAAGGACAGGGCCCTGCTGAAGCGTGAGAAATTCCTGCGGCTGTCCCGTTCCTCCTACCTATGGTCCAAAATATTGTACCTGGGAGGCGTATCCCTGCTCCAGACCCTGCTCTTCATCCTGGTCGGGAACACGGTCATGGGCGTAAGCTTCGGATTCTGGTTCTGGTGGCTGATTCTCTTCCTCTCGGCCGTGCTGGCCAACCTCACCGGCCTCATCCTCTCCCAGTCCCTCAGCTCGATAGTCTCGATATACATCACCATCCCCCTGCTGCTCATACCCCAGATACTGCTCTGCGGCCTGGTGGTCAAGTTCGAGGACCTCACTCCCCGCTCCACCACCGGCAACGTACCTGTCATAGGCGACGTGATACCCTCCCGGTGGGCCTTCGAGGCACTGGCCGTCAGCTCCTTTGCCTACAATGACTTCGAGCGGAACATCTTCGGATATGACAAGGTCAAGTACCAGACCCAGTACTACCGCAACGCATATATCGGCGAGCTGGAATCCAGGCTGGAGACCGCCGACAGCGCGGACCTGGAAATCGTCCGCCGGGGGATGCCGGTACTCTGGGAGCGGTTCGGCATCAGGCCCTATGAAGGCCGGCTGGAATACATCAGGCACGGGGCATTCGACACCACTATGCGGGCCGGAATCCAGGAATGGCTCACCTACGCCGGAGATACTCTGGGGGAAATGGGGTCCAGAGCCACACTGGCCGCTGACCGGCTGCTCACGGCCTATCGGGACATACACGGGCGGGAAGCATTGCTGGAACTGCGCAGGGACAACTGGAACAATTTCCTGGAATCCCTGGTCATCAATTCAGCCTCTGAGGAGCTCTACACAGTCATCGACGGCACCATCGTGCCCCGTGTCGGGCAGGTGTGGCTCGACCCTCCCTCCCACAACGGAAGGGCCCCGTTCTACAGCTCCACGAAGATTCTGGGCAATATGAAAATCAGCACTCTGACATTCAACGTAGGAATCCTGCTGCTGATGTGCCTGTGCGCCGGCGTCCTGCTCTTTCTGGATATTCCGGGAAGGTTCATGAGAAAACGGGGAAATTAGTTGCGATTTTTCATAGGATACCTTACCTTTGCAAGGTTTTATATACGAATATACTTACTACTAATAATAAACACGATGAAAAAAATCTCTATCGTATTGATGGCCGCCTCTCTGGTGCTTCTCTGCGCCTGCGGCAACAACCAGAACAAGAAGAAATCCGAGACCAAGACTGCCGAGAACATAGAAGAGCAGTACATCAAGGAAGACCTCAAGATCAAGCTCGACTCCCTGGTAAAGGAGATGGGACGCCTGTCTACCCCCGTCATGGTCGACATTCAGAACGGAACGCTGACCCTGACCGACAAAGAGAAACAGCACAAGCCCTCATACCTTCTTCCTGCATCCAAGGCTGACGAGGCTATCACACTCGTCGAGAAATACAGGATCTTCACTATGCTCAGCTGCGACATGAACATCGCCAATCTCTACGGCATGCCCGTTGATGACTACAAGCAGGCTATCGCCAAACTGCTCGTGGACATCAACAATCCTGCATTCAACGCCATTGCTGAGACAAAGTCCCAGGATTCTCTCGATTCCAGAATAATGAAATTCTACGAGGAGTCTGTAAAGGCAGGTACCCTCAATCTCTTCTGGGAGGCAATAGCAGCCGGAACCGTAGAGCAGCTCTACATCCTTACCCAGAACATCGACAAGTTCCTGCCCTGCTTCGATGACCAGGCAGCTTCCGAAATATCCTACCGATTCATACTCGTTCACGAGTGCGTAATGTCCCTCGTTCCCTATCATCCCGAGATGGAGCAGATTCATACCGTTCTGGCTCCCCTCGAGGTAATCAACGCCACCAACGTTGCCGAGCTCCGCGACCAGCTCCTCGAGCTCAAGGGTGCCATCAAGAACGCACGCGAGCAGCTTATTTAACTTATTTATTAACCTCCGGGACTGATGAAAAGGACATACATCATACTGATGGCCGCCTCGCTGGTGCTTCTCTGCTCATGCGGAAACAACCAGAACAAGAAGAAATCCGAGACGAAGGCCGCCGACACCGAAAGCGTGGAGGAGCAGTACATCAAGGCCGACATCAAGATTAAGCTCGACTCACTTGTTTCAGAGCTGGGACGCATCAATGCAACTCCCATCGTTGAAAACATCGACAACGGTAAGGTAAACCTCAGCGCCGCAGTCAAGAAAAACAGACCCGACTACCTGATGCCCCTTGACAAGGTTTCCGAGGCCGTTACACTGAGCGAGAAGTACAGGGCACTCATCGTTTACTACGTGGACATGAGGTTCGCCAAACTTTTCGACATGCCTTTGGATGCTTACAAGCAGACACTCGCGAAACTCATCGTGGACATCAACGACCCTGCCATACCGACTGACGTCGAGAAAAGCGCCAGTCTGCTCAACAACATGGGCCCCAATGTCCAGCAGTACTACAATGAGAGCGTAAAGAGCAACACCGTGGCCTACTTCTGGGAGACCATGGCCGCCGGCTCCCTCGAGCACCTCTACATCATCACCCGGAACATCGACCTCTTCATGCCCCTGTTCAACGACCAGACCGCTTCCGAAGTTTCCTACCGTCTGATTCTCGTTCACGAGGGTATCAAGTCCCTGATTCCCTACGAACCTGAGCTCGAAGAGATCCAGACCATCCTCAAGCCCCTCGAGGTTCTCAACGCCACCAACGCGAATGAACTCCGCAGCCAGCTCACCGAGCTGAAAGACGCAGTCGAGACCGCCCGCGCCCAGCTCTTCTAGCATCCTGCGGCACATCACTCAACATAAAAAGTTCCGGTGGAATCCTCCATCGGAACTTTTTTCATAAGTACCTCCTCTCGTAAGGTGCCGACAAAAGCGCCGTTTTCCCGGCACCTTCTCGATTTCGTTATGAAACTCCCCGCCTCAGAAGCCTATCTCACCAGCATTGTCCGGAATCCCTGTCAGGAAGGTGCCGGGAGAAACGGCATATCGCCACCACCTTCTCATTTTCGTTATCAGCTGACCTGCATAAGAGGCACCTGCTTCCTATGTTCCTGGCGAAGGAGTTTGCTGGACGTAAATGACTGAGCCAGGGACCGAAGGCAACGCGGCATTTTGCCCCTTTCTGCGTGTTTTACCGCATCTTGCGCCACATCCAGACGATATAGGCGATAACGAAAGGGATAGCCAGGGATACCCAGGCCATCACCTTGAGCGTGAACAGGCTGGAGGAGCTGTTGTAGAGGGTCAGGGAGTCCTGGATGTCCACGGTCGAGACATAATAGGCTGTGTCGTTGAAGCCCGCGATGAGCAGAATGGCCCAGACAGCGAGCAGTGCGCCTGCACCTACGATGTAGAAGTTCTGTCTGAGGCCCCTGCCGAGGAAATGCCTTCCGAGACCTGCCAGCACGAGGACAACGCCGAGCAGGAATACCACGGCTATCCACCAGGTGTGCAGGATGTTGTGCAGGTATTTGAAGGGCTCGGGCGAGATTACGCCTGTCGCGGGATCCACCGCATAGCCGGTCCTGAGGAAGAGCCAGAGGACGAAGGCCACGAAGGTCAGGACGAATGCGGGGGCGGTGATCATCAGCCGTCTGCGGCATTTATCCGCAAATGCGCCGACATCCGGCTTGGTCAGCAGGTAGAGCAGGCCGAGGGTCCTGGCGGCCAGGAACACCACCACTCCGAGCAGGAGGTTCATCGGGTTGGCGAGGGCATCCAGGCCGTGCCAGCCGTTGGCCCAGGTCGAAATGGCGGGGGAGGCGGCATCGGTGATGGAGACCTTGTCCACGGTGAAGGCGCCTCCGGTGAAGAAGGTGCCGACGGCCACTCCGAGGAGGAAGGTGCCGAGGGCTCCGTTCAGGAAGAGGAAAATCTCAAAGGTACGGGCCCCGAAAATATTGCCGGCTGCCTTGCGGTATTCGAAGGAGAACGCCTGAATCACAAAGAGCAGCAGGATGCAGATCCACAGCCAGTAGGCTCCTCCGAAGCTGGTGGAATAGAACAGGGGGAAGGAGGCGAAGGCCGCTCCGCCGAAGGTGACGAGGGTGGTGAAGGTGATTTCCCATTTGTGCCCGGCGTATTTGACTACCAGGTCCTTCTCATCCTCCGAGGAGGCGGTGCGCAGCAGCAGTCCCTGAGCGCCCTGAACGAAGAGCAGGAAAACGAGGATAGCGCCGAGGAGGGCTACCAGCGCCCACCAGTAATGTTGCAGAAAATACAGTGTATCCATGATTATTCTCCTCCTTTCTTAATCTGTTTGAGCATGATGCTGATTTCCACGACGAGCATGGCGGTGAAAAGCACCGCGAAGATGATCAGGGTCGTGAGTACGTTGCCCGGCTCGACTCCCGATACTGCCGCGTTCACGGGCAGCAGGTTCTGGATGGTCCAGGGCTGACGGCCGACCTCGGCTACGATCCAGCCCGACTGGGAGCAGATGTAGACCAGGGGCACGCTGATGATGCCCAGCCACAGGAGCCACTTGTGCTTGTCGCTGACGATGAGGTTCTTCCACTCGAAGATGATGTAGAGGACGAAGAGCAGGATGAAGAACATGCCGAGGGCCACCATGATATGGAAGGCGTAGAAGACCAGCGGGACATTGGGCACCAGGTCCTCCGGCTCCTCGATGTAGTGGTAGCCGAAGTAGTCGAAGTTCTGCTCGAGAACGGCCTCCGCCTGGGCCATCGCCTGAGTGTCTCCGGCCTGCTTTGCTGTCTGGTAGTCAGCCAGTGCCATGACTGCGGCGGTACCCATGGCCTTCTTCTCGACGAAGGAAGGCTCGATGTAGGTATTGCCTTCCCGGTCGGTGAACTCGTAGCCGCCCTCGATGATGTCGTTGATGCCGGGCACGAAGCCGTCTGCCTGACGGGTGGCCAGGAACGAGAGCATGTTGGGGAAGGATATCTCGAAGAGGTAGGGGTCCTCGTCCGCGCCGTCCTCACCGACGATGTCCTTGTCCGGGTTCAGGATGCCGACTGCTACCAGCGGAGCCTTCTCTGAGCCGTCGTAGAGGCCTTCCATGGCGGCAAGTTTCATAGGCTGCACCTTGGCCACGTTGTAGGCCGAGCCGTCACCGGTGCCGATGAGCACGGCGAGGGATATGATTCCGAAGACGGAGGCCACGCGGATGGACTTGCGGGCCAGGAGTGTCTCCCGCTTTTTAAGCAGGAACCAGGAGGATACGGCGATTACGAATACAGAGGCGAGCACGTAGCCGTTGGTCACCGAGTGGAGGAATTTGTTGATGGCCACGGGGGAAGAGACTACCGCCCAGAAGTCCGTCATCTCGCTGCGGGCTGTATCGGGGTTGAACTCCATGCCCACGGGATACTGCATCCAGGAGTTGGCGATGAGGATCCAGACGGCGGAGAGATTGGTTCCGATGGCCGTGAGCCAGGTGGATACCAGATGAGCTTTCTTGCTCACCTTGTTCCAGCCGAAGTACATCACCGCGAAGAAGGTACTCTCCATGAAAAATGCGAAGATACCCTCAATGGCCAGCGGAGCGCCGAAGATGTCGCCCACGAACCATGAGTAGTTGCTCCAGTTGGTTCCGAACTCGAACTCGAGGATGATACCGGTCGCCACTCCCATTGCGAAGTTGACGGCGAAGAGCTTCATCCAGAATTTCGTAGTCCGCTTCCAGAACTCGTCGCCGGTCATCACGTACCGGGTCTCCATAAAGGCTATCAGAAAGCCGAGGCCGAGGGTCAGGGGCACGAACAGCCAGTGGTACATGGCCGTCAGGGCGAACTGCCACCTCGAAAGGTCTACCAGCGTTGCTAATAATGTCATTTGCTTAAGGTTTTGTTTGGTTAACGATTATTTTATAAGATTCTCAATCACCGTCTGACTCTTCTCCGCGTCCGTCTCACAGTCGGCCAGAGCCGGACGGAAAAAGAATACCCTCAGGACAGCGAACATAATGAAGAGCTTCAGGAGGACCACTATCCACAGGGTCCTCCCGAGGGACGACATGTCCCTGAAGCCTTCATAATAGAATAGCCATATCCTGCGCAGGCGTTCCATGACATCTCGGATTACAGTTCCTCCGCGAACATGGGATCCCAGGGCGGAAGCATGATCGGAGTGGTGTCCAGAAGCTTGAGGATATCCTCGGGCACATACTTCTTCTCCACCACGAGACGGAACATGTACTCCTCGAACCATTCGTCGGTCATCACGAGATGTCCGTTGTGGCCGGTCATGCCCCAGGAGTTCTCTACCATCCATTTTTTAGCATTGCCGTTCTCGTCGAGGTCCACTGCCATGAGGGTCATGGCGTGGGAGGAGCCGCTGGAACCGGTGAGGATTCTCTCACGCTTGTCCATACCGAAGGTGGTGCCCATCAATGAGCCGTAGTCGTAGTAGTTCACATCCAGGACACCGTTGGTGCGGTCTAGGAACTTGCCCACGTCACAGGAGAAGTACATCATGGTGCCGTCCTTGATGGATGCGATGGCCATGGCCTCGATCTCCTCGATGGGAAGGTTGATGTACAGCCAGTTCTTGCCGTCGTACTGATGACGGTCGTACTCTATCTCGTAGACCTTGTAGAACTCGCGGGTAGGGTCGTTCATCAGCATCACGTAGTTGTTCTTCAGATCCACGCCCACATACTCGTCATAGAAAGACTTCGGAGTATAGGTCTTAGTGCTGACCGGCTTGCCCTCAGCGTCATACATAGTCCAGGTGAACTCTGCGGGCGGCTCGCCCAGATTGAGCACCAGGAAGCGGTACACGAAGGCGAGCATCTCCACCTTGCGGGCCTCGAGCAGGGAGGGCAGCTCCTTCTTGGAGCCGGTCATCTCACGGAGCTCCAGGCCGAACTCCTTCAGCTTGAGGTTGAGCAGACGGGACATGCCGGAGGTGTGGTTGCTCGAATAGGTCTCGGGCATCACGTTGGAGGGCACGATACCGTACTTGGTGATAAGGTCGGACACTCCAGTGAACTGGCCTCCGTCCCCTATCGCATGACGGAAGAGCCACTCCACCTTGCGGTCGTCCATGGGCAGGTCACGGGTGTCGATGATGCCCTGGAGGAAAAGGTTGGCCTTCTCGAGCTGGTCGTAGAAGAAGATGTAGTTCTGGGAAAACTCGAAGGGGCCGAGACCGTATTTCTCAATCATGGCGGCCCTCAGCACGTTCATACCGGAGAAGAGCCAGCAGCGGCCGCTGGACTCCTGGTCGGAGATACCCTTGGACTTCACCTCATCGGAAAAATAAAAATCGTAGGTGGACTCGATACCCTGCCTTACCGACAGTCTGTTGATGTCGTTTGCAGAGATGGCGTTGCGAAGAGCCAGTTCCTCTGGAGTTCCCTGCCAGCCCTGACGGATCTGAGTCATCATCTCATCGGTGATGCCGCCCTGAGCCATTGCGGACACGGACACAGCCGCAGCCGCACAGATAGTCAATACTTGTTTAATCATAACTTAGGTATTACGTTTATAAAATTGAAACTATTTCCATGGTCTTAGAGCCGCCAGCGCGTCCAGCGCCTGCTGCATGGCCGCACGGGCCTTCGTGTCGTTCTCCCTCAGCAGAGCTGCCTTCAGGTCAGCCTCATAGGGCAGGTACTGTAGCGCCCCGATGTACTTCGCGGCCCTCGCCCTCACCTGAGGAGAGGCGTCGTAGAGCAGCCCCTGCAGCCAGGTCCTGCAGTCCCAGGAATAATGGTCCTCGAGCCACCCGAGGGCCGCCACCTTCTCCTGAGCCGTACCGTACAGGAAGGTCTGGAAACACTGCGACTCGTAGCGCAGGTCGTCCACGCTCATGAGTATCTCCTCGGGAGCCACCGGTGGTGTAAGCACCTCTGCCGGATACGTCTTCAGCGGCTTGCCGAGGGTCCAGCGCACCATACGGGGCACCATCCACATCTTGCCGGGAGTCGCCTCAGGATGTCCCACCACCGTGAATACCTTGCCCTTGCCGTAGTCATTGCCCGTCAGGAAGGGCTTGCCGTTTGTCATACCTGCCGGAGCGCCTCCCTCCTCGTGTACGTCGCTCTCCATTGTTCCGAAAGACGTGTAGGGGACGTCGCTTTCCACGAAGACGGGACCTTCATAATAGAAGACGTAGGATGTGTCCTCCTTCGCCAGCTCGTGGAATATCTTCCTGCCTTCCTTGTTCAGAGTCATCTTGGCCATACCGTGGCCGCGGTTGTCATGCTCGCGGTCGATGGCGCGGGCACCGGTCAGGGCCATGCAGGTGTAGTCCGGAGTATTGGAGAACAGATAGGCTCCGGCGCAGATGCCGACAGCCCCTCCTCCGCGATGTACGAAATCCTTTATCAGAGCCATATTGGTCTGACCCAGACTGAGATACTGACGGCTGCCCCCGCCTCCGGGAATCACGATAGCATCCAGGCTGTCCAGAACTCCCGCAGCAATATCGCTGCTGTGCACGATCCGCACCTCCATATCCTCGTCCAGACTGAGAGCCGCCACCGTCTCGCGGATGCACGTCGCGGCACCTCCGTCTCCTTGGAACACAGCCACTTTTATCTTCTGTCCCTCCCCGCACGAGGCCAGCAGGACGACAGACATGATTATGAGCAACAGTCTTTTCATATTCTTCCGGATTAATTGCATCCAAAGATAATCATAATTACTCTATTTCACACCATCAAACACATACGGAGCGTATATCCAGCCATAATATTCGTACATGGCTTTCATCGAGGATGCCAGGCGGTGCGTGAAGTCGCCGTAATCCGCTCCGTACCTGCCCCACGCCACCTCCGAAAGAGCCGAAAGACGCGGCAGGTCCATGTGCTGGACATGGTCGAAGCAGGGGATGTACTCCGTCCAGGTATTGGCCTGAATACCCTTTATATGCGTTCTTGCCTCCCCGTCCAGGCCGTCGAACGGATCAAAGGAATAGCACCGCTCCAGCGGAACATATCCTCCGATTCCCAGCGGTTCTCCGTTGGCAGATGGGTATGCGGTCTGATAGTAGTCGAAATAGAAATAGCGCTTGGGCACCATCACCACGTCATTGCCCTGGCCGGCAGCCCTGATACCCCCTTCCGGTCCTCTCCAGGACATAACGGTAGCTCCGGGTGTCACGCCTCCCTCCAGTATCTCGTCCCAGCCGATGAGCTTCTTCCCACGGGCGTTCAGAAATTCCTCTATCCTGTGAAGGAGATAGCCCTGCAGCTGCCTCTCGTCCGCAAGCTGTTCCCTGCGCATCAGAGCCTGACAGTCCGGACAAGTCTCCCACCGCACTGCGGGAGCCTCGTCTCCTCCCACATGCACGTACTCCCCGGGGAAAAGCCGGCACACCTCGTCCAGGACATCCGTCAGGAACCCGAAAGTACTTTCCTTGCCGATGCAGAACACATCGTCGCTTATCCCCCATGTAGTCCTCACCTCATAGGGACCGCCTGTACATCCCAGCCACGGATACGCCGCCAGAGCAGCCAGCGCATGTCCCGGCATCTCTATCTCGGGAATCACCGTAATATGGCGGTCCGAAGCATACCGCACCACCTCCCGTATATCCTCCGGGGAATACCAGCAGCCCTCACCGTAGGGAGTGCCGTCATATCCGGCCGCCGCATCCCCGTAATGTCCGGTCTTCGTCTCCTTCCGGACAGAGCCGGTCCGGGTCAGAAGCGGGTATTTCCGGATCCGGATCCGCCAGCCCTGGTCATCGGTAAGGTGCCAGTGAAACACATTGAGCTTGTGCAGGGCCAGCATATCGATGTACTGCTTCACCTCGTCCACAGTAAAGAAATGACGGCAGCAGTCCAGCATCGCGCCCCTGTATCCGAAAACAGGCTCATCCTCGACATACAGCAGGGGCAGAGAAAGGGAATCTCCCGGATGAGCGGCAGCCGCACTCTGCACCAGTATCTGCGAGAGGCTCTGCAGTCCCCACCACACTCCGCCGGCATCTCCTCCGGTAATCCGGATCCCCTCAGCGGTAACGGTCAGGACATATCCCTCTTCCGGCAGGGACCTGTCCAGGGACAATATGATATCAGCCTTTTCCGCAGCAGCAGTCAGGCGTATTCCGGGAAGGACGGTTTCGGAGACCACTCTCGTAAAGCCTGTCTGGAGCTCTGTGACACCGGGAGCGTAAGGCTTCTCCAGCGATGCGGCCCACGTCCGCACGGTGCTCCGGAGCTGTCTGTCCGCAGCATAGACCGACAGTCTGCGGGAGGAAATACGGAGCGGCGCTCCTTCTGAGAGGCGCATTACAGCGGGCCGGGGCACAATGCTCACCGCAGGCCGGATCTCCGGACTGTCCGGGCGCCCGTCCTCCGGCACATAATAGCGTACCCAGTCCACTTCCATCTCCACGGGAAGGTCCTCCGGGTCCGTTTCCCCTACCCAGCTGCCGCCGAGCTGCATGTCTATCAGCAGGTACATCGGCTGGAAGAACGGAAACTGCCCTAAGGTGTCAGCGGCATCCGGCACCCTCGGATACGAGAAATTCCGGACTCCGTTGACATAAAGCACCACGCTGTCCCGGAAGACATCCACGCCATAGGTATTGAATCCCTCCGGGTCTATCTCCATCGTACTGTAATTGGCCGGCTCGTCCCTGTGGCCGAGAACGTAAGTGTAGTTCGAATGTACAGTCTGGTACACGAAACCGTCATAATTAAGCCGCTCCATGATATCTATCTCTCCGCCCTGAGGCCAGCGGACAGCGGGATCCGAGGGCAGCAGCCATATAGCCGGCCAGGCTCCGGTAGCCGCCTGCAGCCTCGCCCGGACCTCGATTCGGCCCGGAAAGGCAAATGCCTTTTTCCCCTGCGTCACCACCCCGCCGGTCAGATACCTGGCCGTGTCCGCCTCCAGGTCGTCATTGATTATTCCCCTGAGTATGAGATTGCCGTTCCGGAAACCGTAGCAGCGCTCATCCGCCGACTGAGTATCCGCCCAGTCCGCCGTCCCCCGCACCGTCTTGCTCCACACGCTCCAGTCCATCCTCTCCGACTCGAAATTCTCCTCCCATACCAGACGCCATCCGGGTCTCACCCCGGCAGATTCCAGGTCCTGACCCGAAGCCACGGACTGCCCGGACGCAGCCCGCACATCCCCGGAAGAAGTCTGGGCGCACACCACATCAGATCCGACGCAGGACAGGGCTGCCACAGCGGCGAGCGCCACTATACATAGGTACCGGTTTCCCGAACGGATAAGGCACGGACTGCCCGGCCATTCATTTTCCATTGAATACTTTTTTACTCTTGATATCATAGGACATTTTCTCTTTCCGCAAATTTGCGAAAAATTTTTCACAAAATTTGGTTTATAAAATAAATCGGTTTATATTTGCATCGTAAACAAAGAGAGGAGACCGGCGCCCCTCTTCTTTTTGCAGAACTTGGTTTATTTTTTAAAGTATTTTAAAGCAATGGAAAACAACTTCGACAAAAACGGACTTTCAGTAGAAAAGTCATTGGAAATCATCTCTGAGGCCATCAACAACAGTCGGCAGGACTTTCAGCGGCGCGGCGGCACCGCAATGCTCATCTGGGGAACGACCGTAATCCTCGTATCCGGGATTGTCCTGCTGGGGCTGACACTTTCGGACAACAATCATCTGTGGAACCTGGCCTGGTTTCTGATTCCATTTATCGGCTGGCCTCTGAATCAGCTGGTATTCAAACGCATCGAGAGCAAGGGGAAGGGCGAGAATTTCGTATCCAGGTCCGTGGGCATCGTATGGGGCATATTCGGAATCCTGGCAATAGCCGTCGGCATCATGGCGTTCTTCATTCCCATACCGACAAACGGTGTCATAATACTGCTTCTGGGCATGGCCGGTGCAGTCACCGGGGTCCTCTGCAGCTCATGGACCGTATTCATTCTCAGCATTATCTGCGGAATAGCGGGACTGCCCTGCGACTACTTCCTGAACATACCCACTCCGCTGATCATGGCCATCGCAGCGCTGATGACCCTGGTCATCCCAGGCCTGATATTCAACCGTCAAACCAGTAAACTGCAGTAGCGGCCATGGGAGAATTTGCAAAACTCGACCCGCTGCTGCACTCCGAACTGCGTCTGGCCGTCATGTCCACCCTGCTGACCATGGAAGAGGCCGACTTCGTGTACCTGCGCGAGGCCACCGGAGCCACTGCCGGCAATCTGAGCGTGCAGATCGACAAGCTCTCCGAGGCAGGGTACATCTCTGTCGAGAAAGGGTTTGCGGGGAAGAAGCCGCGGACGGTGTGCAGGATAACGGAGACGGGGGCGCGTGCCTTCGCCGCGTACGTCGAAGCATTAAAGTCATATCTGCACTGAGGATTTACCGCCATGCCCTGCCATACATCCTGACCTACGCATCAACAACTCTAATAATACTCGTACTCGACAAAATCGCACTGACACCACCAAGGGGAGATAAAGAACCACTTTACGACATTGCCCCTGTCATCGTATTCTATTTTGATTTCCTCTTTGGTTGAAAATGGCATCACCCCGTCTCCCGATTCCTCGACACGGACAAGCCAAGCGTTGGAGTCATAGGTCTCCCTGATTTTCTTATTGGCGGGATGAGAGCTGCTTTGAATGATAGAGGTGGTCCGGACATAGGGCGCAGCATTCAGACTGTCCGCATACTCGTATTCCTCGACACATTGCGTCCAGTCATATTCATCGCA
Source organism: Candidatus Coprenecus merdigallinarum (assembly GCA_018712545.1). Taxonomy (GTDB): domain Bacteria; phylum Bacteroidota; class Bacteroidia; order Bacteroidales; family UBA932; genus Coprenecus; species Coprenecus merdigallinarum. Next base: position 25,449 of record DVGV01000074.1, read on the forward strand.
TACGTACGAGCGGATTATTCTGCCGGCGTCATCATACTGGTCAAGACGGTTGTAGTACAGCAGACCCTCACTTAGACACACAGTTATATTCCTGCGGTCATAGGTGTGATAACCGTTATAACTTATCACTGCGTAAATGGAATCAGACAATGTCGATCCCTCATCCACTACCGTATATCCTGTCATTCTGCCGAACCGGTCATAGGTCCACCACTCCTCCGATTTTACCTCATCTCCCTTATAATTGATATGGACCATACTCCTGCGGACCGGATACTTTCCGGCATATTCTATCCTATACTTGAAAGACAGGCTGCAGTCCTCTTTCGCCACTCCCTTAATTTCCAGAACATTACCCTCGTACTGATAGCTGACCCAAACTCCGGGATTGGAGGTTATACGTCCAAGTGTATCATAGGTATATTCATTACCGCCGCGCTTGCGGTCCAGGACGAGATTACCGAGACTGTCCTTATGAGCCGAGTATGAGCTGTCGGCCATCATCCTCACACCTCTGTAGACTTCATCCGCCTCCATGAAATACAGGGGATTGTGGTCACGGTAATTCTGCATTTTGTATATTATCAGCTCAGACTCCGGGACAGGCGTCTGAGCTGACACTATGAGCATAGACACTGACAATAATATCGTGATTGTGAAAAACAGCTTTAGGGAATTATTCATAACGATTTACTTTTGTTCTGTGAAGAGGGTCTCGAGCTCGGCGGCAAGGGCTTCACCGCGGAGGTTCTTGGCGATGATCTCTCCGGTGGAGGCGTCGATGAGGTAGTTCCAGGGAATGCCGTCCATGCCGTAGCCGGTCCAGATAGGGCTTGTACGTGGACCTCCCGGGAATTCCGTAATGACATTGGTCCAGTTCATGCCGAACTCTTTCAACGCCTTACGCCAACTTTCAGGATCACTGTCGAAAGACATGCCGTATATTTCGAAACCTGAGCTGCGGAAACGGGAATACTGCTTGACCAGATTGGGATTCTCCTCCCGGCACGGACCGCACCACGAGGCCCACAGGTCCAGCAGCACATAGCGCACGCCGTCACGCTCCACCACATCGCTGAGCCGCACCGCATTGCCCTCCACATCCTTGCCCTCGATGTCCCAGTAGGGCATTCCGAGGTCGGCTTTGATCGGCTCTAGCATCTCCTCCAGTTGGATATAAAGCGGATGTGTCTTCATGCTCTCCGGGAACTCCGCCAGGACCGTCTCGATCTCCGGCTTGGAGGACATCACCAGCACACCCCGCAGGAGTGTAAGACCCAGCACGTTGTGATTGTCCCGGATGATGTCCAGCGGATCCTCATAATCCCCGGCGTCTCCGAAAGACAGCTCATAGTAGAGGTCATTCATAGGTGTTCCATGCGCAAAATACATCTCATAGTCCGGGACATACTCCAGCGACACGGTTCCAGGCTCGAGGAAAATCATCTCGCTCATCTGATACAGTCCCGAAGGCGCGGAACTGGCCCCCATATAGAGATATGCCACTTCCGACCCCATATCGGCACCCTCTATCCTGAACGTCCCGTTCTCTATCAGTGCCGAGTCCAGCATCGACCAGTCCACTCCGTCAGTGACGTACATCCAGTGCCCGTCCACCAGCTGGTCACCTGAGCCTTCGATTACATACTTGCCCCCAGATGTGCAGCCGGACAACAGAACGGCTGCGGCTGCGATAAATGCTGCTGAAAATAGATTTTTCATAATAGGTAGTACTTGAAATTTCCTGCAAGTTAGCAAAATTTCCTACACGTACTGCAACAGCAGCTGCGCAATCTGCACGGCATTGACAGCGGCCCCCTTGCGGAGGTTGTCGGCCACACACCAGAGGCTAAGGCCGTAGGGGACGGTGGGGTCGCGGCGGATGCGGCCTACGAAGACCTCGTCCCGGCCCTGGGCGTACAACGGCATAGGATAAACGGCGGCTGACGGGTCATCCTGCAGGACGCAACCGGGGGTGGATGCAATGACGGAACGCACTTCGGAAAGGTCGAAATCCCGGCTCAGTTCCACATTGACGGATTCGGAATGGCCACCGGTAACCGGTACCCGGACTGTCGTCGGAGACACGGCTATACCGGGATCGGCCAGGATCTTATGCGTCTCATTGACCATCTTCATCTCCTCCTTGGTGTAGCCGCTGTCCAGGAAATCGTCGATATGCGGCAGGATGTTCAGGTCGATCGGATGGGGATAGACCGCCGGATACTCTCCCCACTGACGGCCGGCCCGCTCCGCCTCCATCTGCGCCAGGGCCTTGTAGCCCGTTCCAGAGACCGACTGGTAGGTGGAGACCACGATACGGCGGATACCCCAGCGGCGGTGCAGGGGAGCCAGAGGCAGGAGCATCTGGATGGTGGAACAATTGGGATTGGCCACGATCATATCCGACGCTCCCAGCACACCGCCGTTGATTTCAGGCACCACCAGCGGGACGGAGGGGTCCATCCGCCAGCAGGAGGAATTGTCCACCACCCGGCATCCGATGGCGGCAAAACGGGGAGCCAGCTTCCGGGAGACCGCGGCCCCGGCGGAGAAAAGGGCTATCTGCGGCCGGGCCGCCAGGGCTGTCTCCGCACTCACCACCGGCACTTCGGAGCCGGCGAAGCGCACCGTCCGCCCCACCGACCGCTCCGAAGCCACCGGCAGCAGCACCGACACCGGGAATTGTCTCTCTTCCAATACTTTCAGGATAACGGCACCTACCAGTCCGGTGGCGCCTACTACTGCCACTTTCATTTCCGTACCTCCTGTTTTCCCAAAGAGTTCAACGCATTCTCCAGATCATAGATCAGGTCATCCACATGCTCGATACCGACCGACAGCCGCAGCATGTTGGGATATACCCCGGCGGCCACCTGCTCGGAAGGACTCAGCTGGGAGTGGGTCGTCGAGGCCGGATGCACTATCAGGGACTTGGCATCCCCGACGCTGCCCACGTGCAGGATCAGTTCCAGACGGTCCACCAGAGCCGCGGCGGCGTTGAATCCGCCCTTGACCCTGAAAGTGAGCACTCCGCCGAATCCGCCCCGGAGGTACTTGCGGCCCAGTGCGTGATAGGGATTGTCCTCGAGCCCGGGGTAATTGACACTCTCCACAGCCGGATGACGCTGGAGGAAACGGGCCACTTCGAGGGTATTGTCACAGCAGCGCTCTGCCCTGAGCGAGAGAGTCTCCAGGCCCTGAAGCATCAGGAAGGAGTTGAACGGGGAGGGAGCCGGACCGAGATTGCGCAGGCCGTCCACCCTCACCCTGCCGGCGAAGGCCCCGCACCCGAACACCTCGGTGTACACCACCCCGTGATAGCTCTCCGAGGGAGCCGCCAGCAGAGGGTATTTCTCCGGAGTCCAGTCAAAATTGCCGCCGTCCACGACCACTCCGCCGAGAGCCGTGCCGTGACCGCAGATCCATTTTGTCGCCGAATGGATGACCACGTTGCAGCCCCAGTCCACCGGCCGCAGCAGCCACCCCGCCATACCGAAGGTATTGTCCACCAGGACGCAGATGCCGTGACGGCGGGCCATCTCCACTATCGGCTCGAAGTCCGGGATGCTGAACGCCGGATTGGCCAGATTCTCTATGAAGATGCCCTTGGTCCTGCCGTCCACCAGCGCCTCCAGGTCCTCCGTCCTGTCGCTGGCTGCGAAACGCATCTCTATGCCCATGTCCCTGAGGGTGATGGCGAACATGGTGAAGGTGCCGCCGTAGAGGAAGGGGGAAGTCACCACATTGTCCCCGGGGCCGGCGATATTGAGGATGCTCAGCAGCACCGCCGACTGACCCGAAGCCGTCGCCGTGGCCGCCACGCCGTTTTCCAGAGCCGCCATGCGCTTCTCTAACACCTCGTTGGTAGTGTTGGTGATGCGGGTGTAGATATTGCCCGCCTTCTTGAGCTCAAACAGTTCCTTGCCGTACTCCATGTCGTCAAAAACGTATGCAGTACTCTGATAGATAGGCACAGCCGTGCCCTTGGACACCGGATCAATCTCCTGTCCCGCCCTGACCTGCAGGGTCTCGAATCTGTAATTTCTTTTCATAAGGTATGTTTATTTTAAAATATCGTTCAATATACCGGAAGCCGTCTGGTATGCTCCCGCCCCCGCACCCTGGATTACCAGCGGCGAGGGATAAAAATCCGTCTCCAGGAGAACGGCGTTGTCCGTTCCGGAGAGGTTGAACAGGGGATGGTCCTCCCCCACCTCCTTCAGGACAATGGAGGCGCGGTACCCGGTCGCCGCATCGGTACAATGCTCCAGTGAGGCCACGACCCGGCGCCGCAGCCCTTTCTCCGCAGCATCCCTGTACCGGGCCGCCAGTTCCGGCTCATGCTCCTGCAGCCTGCAGTAGAAATCCTCCGTGCCGCCCTCAAAATATTCTGCCGGCAGCAGGGGCTCCACCGCCACATCCTCCTCTTCTATAGGCAATCCGGCCTCCCGGGCGAGGATCAGCAGCTTGCGGAGCACGTCCCGGCCGCTGAGGTCAATGCGGGGGTCCGGCTCGGCGTATCCGGCAGCCACGGCCTGCCGCACGGTATCGGCGAACGTCACCGCCGCACCGCCGTCATAAGTACTGAAAATATAGTTGAGCGTCCCCGACAGCACGGCCTCTATCCGGTGAATCCGGTCCCCGCTGCATACACACCGGGATACGGCATCGAGCACGGGCAGGGCCGCCCCGACAGTTGTCTCATATCTGAGGCTCACGCCGTTTTCCAAGGCCGAGCTGCGGATAGCACGGTACTGGGAGTACGGGAACGAGAAGGCTATCTTGTTGCAGGCCACCACCGAGTAGCCGTGCTGGAAAAGCAGCGGATACTTGCAGGCCACATCCTCGCTGGCAGTGCAGTCGACAAACACGGAGTTTTCCAGAGACGTGTGGGCAAGAGCCTCGAAATAAGCATCGTCCGCAGCACTGACCCCTCCTTCAAGCAGCTCACCTGTCCACTCGGGAGAAATGCCCTCGGTATCCAGCACATAGCGGCGGCTGTTGGAAATGCCCGCGATCCGCAGCCGTTTGCCGGTGCGGGCTGCTATTGCGTCTCCGTTGCGGCGGATGATGTCCACCAGCGCCTTGCCGACCGTACCGTAACCGGCGATGAAGAGGTTGATGTCCCGGGCCGGAGTCCTGTCGAAAAACTCGTTGTGAATGTAGCGGATGGCCCGGTCCGCCTCCTCAGAGCGCACCACCACGGAGATGTTCCGCTCCGAAGAGCCCTGCGCCGTGGCCCTTATGGATATGCCGTGACGTCCAAGAGCTGCGAGCATCCGGCCCGTAGTGCCGCACTGGCTCATGATGTCGTCTCCCACCAGGCAGACTATCGAGAAACCCTTCTCGACCTTCAGCGGATTGAGCTTGCCCAGGGATATTTCGTAGGCAAAGCAGCTGTCGGCCGCCTCCTTGGCCTTGGCCGCGTCTTTTTCAGATATGGCCACACACATAGTGTTCACCGAAGATGCCTGGGTGATGAGGATGATGCTTATCCCGCTGCGGCTCAGGCTCTCGAAAAGGCGGGCGGAGAAGCCGGGCACTCCCACCATACCGCTGCCTTCCAGGGAGATGAGGGCTATCTTGTCGGAATTGGAAATGCCCACGAGCCTCTCCTTGCTCCGGGGCGGGTTCTTCTCTATCAGGGTACCCGGGGCGTCAGGACAGAAAGTGTTCCTCACATAGATAGGAATGCCCTCCGACACCACCGGCTGTATGGTAGGAGGATAGATGACCTTCGCGCCGAAATGGGAGAGTTCCAGGGCGGCACGGTAGGATATGTTGCTGATGGTCCGGGCCGAGGGGACAATCCTCGGGTTGGCGGTCATCATCCCTGTCACGTCCGTCCAGATCTCGAGCCGGCGCACTCCGCAACCCACGGCCAGCAGGGAGGCCGAGTAGTCGGAGCCGCCCCGGCCTAAGGTCGTGGTGCGGCCCTGACTGTCGGAGGCAATAAATCCGGGAAGTACAAACAGGGAGGTCACCGGGTTGCGCTCCAGCATAGCCGCCATGTTGGCGTAGGACGCGGCGGTGTCCACGACCGTCGTCCCGGCCTTCTTGAAAGTCTTGATTATCTCTCTGGAGTCCACCCACTTGACAGCTATGCCGGCTGAGGCGAGCAACAGGGCCATAATCCGGGTGGAAAGCAGTTCTCCGGTACCCTGTATCGCATCCAGGCTGGCCTCGCTGAGCTCTCCGAGCAGGTAGACGCCATGGGCTATGCCCCGCAGGGAGTCGAAGATGCCGTCACATTGTTCCTGGGCCTGCACCTGCCTCTGCTCCGGAAGCAGCTGCCGGATGATGTCGTGATGCTTTTGCTGATATTCGTCTATGATGGCCTTGTAGCCCTCGTCTCTGGCCGCGGCAAGACTGCCGGTGCGGATGAGAGCGTCGGTAAAGCCGCTGATGGCCGAGCAGACAAGGATGGTCCGGTCCCGGTCCACTGCCTTGGTGACGATATCCGCCACCCGGGCCATGTTGGCTGCGTTGGCGACTGAGGAGCCGCCGAATTTGAGTACTTGCATGATGTATTATGTTTTTTTATTGATTTATTTTTTCCAGCACCGGTCCCAGGACAGCCGACAGCTGCCCGTACTCGAGCAGAAAACCGTCGTGACCGAAAGCCGAGGTTATCTCGTGGTACTCGGCCCCGGGGATGTTGCGGGCCATGAACTTCTGCTCCTGAGTCGGAAAAAGGGCGTCACTGTCTATGCCTACGATGACACAGCGGGCCCTGATGCTCCTGAGAGCCGCCTCCACTCCCCCGCGGCCCCTGCCGATGTTATGGCTGTCCACGGAATGTGTCAGGTACCAGTAGGAATAGGCGTCGAAACGGTCGGAGAGCTTGCGGCCCTGATACCGCTCGTAGGAAGCGGCACGCTCCGCGAAGAGGGTATCCTCATCCGGCTCGGCCTGAGTACTGTTGTATCCCTGATAGCTGCGGTACGAGATAAGGGCTATGGCCCTGGCCGTGCGGAGTCCTGCCGCTCCGCCTTTCAGAGTGCGGCACTCGCGGAACGTAGGATCGGCCTCGATGGCCATCCTCTGGGCCTCGTTGGATGCTGTCAGCCAAGGCGTAACCCGGGGGCCGCAGGCCATGATGACCGCCCGCGCGATTACATCCGGCTCCATCACCGTCCATTCCAGAGCCTGGAAACCGCCGATGGAACTGCCTATCAGCAGGTCTATCCGGACTATGCCCAGATGCCTGCGCAGGAGAGCCTCGGTGCGTACGATGTCCCTGACTGTCACCTTCGGAAAATCCAGGAACCTGCCCTGCGCCGGACTGGAGGAGCCGTAGGCCGAGCAGAGCATATTGGCGCAGACCACCGTGTAGCGGTCCGTGTCTATGAGCCGGCCCGGGCCTACCATCTCCGGCCACCATTCTTCCGGGTCCGAATTGGCCGTCAGCGCATGACAGATCCAGATGACCTTGCTGGGCCCGCCGCCCGGCATTGATATGTGATAGACTATTCTGAGATTGTCGATTGTACCTCCGGCCTCGCACCGGAACGGTTCTTCGTGGATATATTCCGCCTGAATCATTGATTGTCGATGTCCATTGATGCCCTGACGTCAAATCCATTCTCAGCCCCGGGGCAGATTCGGGACTGTGGAGTCAACTTGATATGTTTTCGGATTAATACGCCGGAGCCCGCATCCCGCTTGACTTACCGGCAAAAGAGAAAGCCATGCATCGAAGAGCGATGCATTCGCATGGACATCATGGATATGTTGGAGTGCTTTCTCATTGCGGTGACAAAGATAGAACTTATTTTTCCAGGAGCAAATATTTTATTCGTGAATCCACGATTGTCTATCCGGATTTTTATGTTACTTTGCAGTAAATTCAGAATTTACAGACGCAAGATGAATACGGACATTAAAAGCCCCTATACAGCGGCCATGACAGGGTGTGGT
>DVGV01000075.1 GCA_018712545.1 Candidatus Coprenecus merdigallinarum
CCATACGCAACAACATCCGTTTCGGCAAGACCGATGCTACGGACGAGGAAATCATTGCCGCCGCCAAGAAAGCCTGTTGCCACGACTTCATCATGCGCTTGCCGCAAGGCTACGACACGATGGTTGGCGAAGGTGGCTGTACCTTGTCCGGAGGCGAGAAGCAGCGCATATCCATCGCCCGCGCCATACTGAAAGACGCGCCTGTTATCCTATTGGACGAAGCTACCGCCTCTCTAGACCCTGAAAATGAAGTAGAGGTGCAGAAAGCCATCGACTCTTTGATCAAAGGGCGCACCGTCATTGCCATAGCTCACAGGCTCAAGACCATAAAAGATGCCGACCGCATCATCGTTCTGGACGACGGCCGGATAAAGGAAGAGGGAACTCATGACGAACTCATTCAGCAGAAAGGGCTTTACGCTCATCTGTGGGACATTCAGGAAAACACATCCGGATGGAAATTGCAGAACAATACCCAAACGGAGCAATCCGTCCGCTAAGCGTAGGAATGCATACCGCCGAGAAAAAAGTTGACTCCGAAGTAGGTAATCAGCACACACAGGAATGCGGCTGCGCTGTACCGGTGGAACGCCTTAGGGGCAGCAAGAAACCTCAGGGAACGGGAGTGCAGCGCGGCCGCATACACGATAATCGTAATCAGGGCCCACACCTCCTTTGGATCCCAGGCCCAGTAGCGCCCCCATGATACATTGGCCCATACCGCACCGATGACAGTACCGGTAACCAGCAGAAATAGCGCCGGATACAACAGCAGTCTGCCTACATCCGCAAGGGATGAGGACGCTTCCTGCGCTTCAGGAGAAGAGCCGCGTCCAGCCCATATACCCATCACCCCGTTGAGGGCCAGCAGCCCAAGGAGAGAATAGGATATCATCATGCAGGCTACATGGACAGAAAGCAGAGGTGAGGACAGTACCGGCACCAGCGAAGTCATCCCGGGATCGGACTCCCCTATCGATGCCACCAGAAGTGCGAAACCGCACATCAGCATGGCGAAAGGCTGTATTACCGGTAGCTTCCGGAACAAAGCGAGGGACAGCACGCATGATGACCATGCTATCATCATCATGGTCTCGAATCCGTTGCTCATGGGCACGTGCCCCGAAGCCACCCATCTGAGTATCAACAGGAGGGTCAGATATAGAAAAAACACGCCCGTCAGTATCGCCGCGGGGCGCACGCTCCTGCTGCAGACTCTGCGCAAGGCCGGAGACGTCATACCTGCACAGGTCAGAACGAAGAGCAGAATCCCAGCGGTGAGGGCCGCCATCGCCGCAGGCTTGGGACGGTCAACGGTATTGTACAGCTGCTCCGCCTGCCATACGGTATTGGTGGGAAGATTGTCCGCTCCGCATTTTTCCTCCTGCCACAGCCGTAGTTTCGCAAGCACTTCCGAAGCCCCGTCATAGTCCCCGAGAACCACATCTTCCCGCACCAGTCCCAGCACCTTGCGGACAAAAAGCCATTCCCCGCTGTCCATGTCAAATGGAAGCGTATCCGTCGATGCGTACCACATCACATTCCCATCCTCCCCGACGTATGGGAAAATCCTGATTATAGACCATGTAGCAGCCATACTCACCACCTGAAACAGCTCCTCCTCCGGATTCAGCTCCGTCAGAGGCAGCCGTCCGCGGCCCTTCACCTCTATCATCGGCTCCCGTTTCCAGCTGTCGTAGTAGAACATCCAGCCGGAAAGCACCTGTTCCGGAGTGAGCCCCCTGTATGACTGACGTCCGGTAAGTTTCATAGTAAATTCGCGGGCGAGAGTTCGGACGGAGGTAACCCGGTCATTGTAATAGACATACAGCTCTCCGAAATCCTCTGCAAGGTCTTTTGGGAGTGTCTTGGGAACATTCCCTCGTTCTGATGAACAGGAGGCCAGCAGCAGCGCCACGGCACAGACAGCTATCCCTCTGGATACTCTCCTCAGTGCAGTACGAAAACTCCCCGAGGGATTGAAGAAGTGCAGTATCATGCTTCCTATCAGTAAAATAAATCCGGTATAGGTCAATGCAATGCCCCAGGTGTCCCTGCTCACTGACAGAGTCGTCCCCTGCAGATCGGTATCGTAGGACGCCTGGTAGAAACGGTATCCGCGGTGACGGCATATACGGTTCATCGACACCTCCCGCTCCAGTTCCTGCCCGGCATCGTGTATGACGATAAGGCTGCGGTAATCCATCGGGGCGGTTGTCCCGCGGTAAAAGTCTATCTTAAATTCCTTCAAGGAGACATCGAATGGCAGTGCCTTGGTGCTCCCGTCATCACAATCAAATGTTCTTACAGTCTCTCCGTCCGTGCGCAGATGCAGGGTCCCCTTCTCCCCCACGAGAAATGTCATGAGCGCCCCCATGAGTATGAAGACAAATGACAGGTGCATGGCGCTGACCGCCAAGGGAAGAGTATGGCCGCAGCGCACCATGGTAACAGTGCATGCAGCCACGGCCAGCACCCACAGCAGGGCAAATACCGGCGAGCGGTATATGTACTCAAAAACAACCCCGCTACCGCAGGATTTCTCCAGTACGGTAGCGAGGATCAGAATTGCAGTCAGGACTGCAGCTGTCCCGAATGCAGTGTATTTTACTATCTTGTCCAATTGCTTAGATGGCTTCAATGAATTTTACAACAGCATCGCGGTCCTCCTTGCTCAACTCGCGGAACTTCTCTACAGACTGGCGTGCGTGACTCTGCGCATTGCCGTGCCACATGATGGCCTCTACCACGTTACGGGCACGGGCATCGTGCAGACGGTCGCTGTGTCCCGAGCATATCAGGGACAGGCCTCTGCCCCAGAGAGGGGTCGTGCGGCACCATCCGCCGCGGATATCGTTCTGCATGAAAAGCTGGTGCTGGATCAAGTCACTGTAAGGCCAGATAGTCTGGTTGGGATATTTCGGCAGCTCCGTATCGCCGCGGGCGAAAAAGTTGTTTGGATCGTTGAACTCGTCCGGTCCGGTAGTCCATGAAGGACGGTGGCAGGTGGCACAGCCGATTTCGCGGAAGAGCTGACGGCCACGCTGTACATCCTCGTCATCCAGGTTACGCGCGGCAGGCACGGCCAGGCCACGGTGCCAGATCATCAGGTCGGTGTACTCTTCATCGCTCATTTCTACAGGAAGGTCCTGGGCCATCAGGAAATTGTAGATATCGGCCTCCACGTTACCGGTACGCCATCTGTCCTTGGCTTCGGGATACTTTGCCTCGAAGTTATCCAGGAAGGCATAGAAGCCGTTCTGAACATCGGGATCCTGGGAAGCAGTAGTGGCGTATGCCGCGGTCATATAGTGGTAGCGGCGGTCGCTGCGGGTAACATTGGTGATGTTCCAGATAGCATTGGCACCGGGACCATCCTGCAGAGCGCCGCGGGAGAGGGCGTAGGTAAAGCGGAATGGATGCTGCTCGCCATCACCCTGAAGAGTGTTTGAATACTGCTTCACCCACTCACCTCCGGAGAAGAAAGCAGGATTGATAGGAATTCCCATAGCCTCTTCCTTTGCGTACTGGGCCTTAAGGGAATCGTCGGGGATAGCGTCCAGCAGACCTGTGCCGTAGATTCCGATAGTGGTCTCAAGCCGTACACCCACCTGGGAATGAGGGATATCCTTGCCGCCGGACTGGATAGGCACGTAGAAAGCGCTCTCGGGTATGGTCACTTCCGGGTAGATGAGCTCGTATGTTTCCCCATCCGGAAACTTGTTGCCCCATTCGTCTACGTATGTGAGCCACTGGATGGTTATCTGGTCCTCGTCCAGAGGGGCCTTGAAAGGCTCCACCGCCGCAGTCTGAGGCATCCCGGTGAGGGAAGACAGATAAGCGTCGTTACTCTTGTCATAGACTACCAGCAGATAGCCGTTGCCCCAGTCGTCCCAGCGGTAGCGTTCCATGCGCTTGCCATGACCGTATCCAGGGTGGCAGGCCTGACAGGAATTGCGGATGTAGAGCGGGCCTAGGCCGTCGAAAGGCTCGGCGGTCTGGGTATAGGAGCGCTCAAAGAAATACTCGCCGTATTTGAACCGGTCGGTGAGACCGGCTTTTTCTACGGCAGGAGCAGGGTCCTCAAATGCCGATGCAGATGAGTTGAATGTAGTTCCGAGAAGACCTCCGGCGTAAATCTCGGGATTAACATCAGGATCCGTTCCGTTGTTGTCCGGATCCTTGCCGTTGGGGTCTTCATGGCAGGCTGTCAAGGCAATGGCTGCGGCTGCCAGTAATGAAAGGTATCTGAATTTCATAGTCTGTTACTCTACGTTGCGTACGGCATCCTTGGCCTGGCCGAGAACCTCGTCGAGAGCCTTGCAGGCCTCGCTTGCCTCACCGGCCGAAGGGTCGTTGATATTGTTGACGAAAGGAGCTTTCATGGCCTGAATCTTGGCGAGAGCATTGTCGATAGCGGCCATCACCGCATCATCCACAGTCTTGTTGTGCTCAGCCAGGAAGCCGTGAAGGGAATTAGCCTCGTCACGGTTTCCCTCGATGCCGCCCATATAGACGCTCTGGATGCTGATTATATTGTCATAGAAGTCCTGAATCGACTTATGGCTGTAGGGAGACTCGATATAGTTGGGGTCCTCTCCCGAATAAGGCTTGCCTATCTTCATGGTGCCCACCTCGTCTGCGATGGTCTTGCAGCCGTCGATAATAGCCTCCATAGCCGAGGTCATGCTGCTGTAGGAACTTCCGGGCTTGCCGGCATTGAGCATATTGTCTCCGTATGAGGAAGTACCGCCGTTGACAGTGTAAGGGAGCTCAAGCTGGTCAGCCACTTTTTCCAGACGCTCTGCAGCGACTCCGTCTTCACCGGCCCAGCCGAGTTCCATCTGCCAGCAGCGGTTGCGCAGGTCGCCTGCCACTGCAGCGGCATAGATGAGATGCAGCTCATTGATATCGGCTACATTCTTAGGACCGCCGTTCTCAAAAAGGATGTACTCGATGCCATGGAAACCCAGAACGGTGTTGCCGAGATTGTCACCGGCAAACTGATCGCCGCCCTCTCCGTTCATGGCATTGATCTGGTCAGTGTTGCTCAGGGCCATATTGAGGGCGTCCACATCGAGAGGCCATGAGTCGATATGAGGGTCCACTCCGAAATCCGTGGCCGGTCCGAAAAGGAAGGCCTCACTTTTTTCCCACCAGGCGCGGGCTTCAAGGAATTTCTCGCAGGTGGCCTCCAAGGTGGCCTGGGACTTGTCTTCCTTGAGCTGCTGCAGCAGAGTCTCCAGCTCGGCCGTTGATGTAGAAAGAGCCTCATAGGTAGGAATTACAGTTTCGTTGACAAAACGGTCTGCTATTTTGGCGAACTGCTCATCGTAGGGATTGGTGATGTCCGTCTCTCCTCCGTTCTGCTCACAGGATGCGGCGCTGGCAAACACCAATGCAGCGGCCGCGAAATAGATAAACTTTTTCATTTTTCCTTTACATTATTTGTTTGTTAATGTATCTGCTATTTGAAAAATCCGGCGTAGGCTATGCCTATCGAAACCGACGGCTCGTCAATATACTGGCTCTTCAGGAAGCGGTGGGAATATTCAGCCTTTATGACGATCTCGTCGATAGGATAATAGTTGATACCCATAGCGATACGATGCTTGTCCGTCCACGGATAATCTGTAGTGGCCGGAGCCGGGATATAGGAATCATAATACTCGTACCGCCCGAAGACATAGAATTTCTGTTTTCCGGAAAGCTTGTTCACAGCAGAGAAAATGTCGTAACCGGCCTCTACCCCGCCTGCCATTGCGGCCTGCCCCACAAGAGTATGCTTGTAGGGAGACTCCGTACTGTTCATTGACGAACTGTTCCAGGCGCCTATCAGCTGTGCGTCCTTAAGATATCCGTAATCGTAATTGCCCCTGACTACAAGTCCGTGTCCCTGATACTCGAAATCGAAGGCTCCTATCATCACCGTGCCCTTTACTCCGGCATAACGGGAACGCTCCTCAGTCACTATATCATTGTTGAAACTGTTGCCGATATAACCGCTCAGGCTCATCCGCAGACCCTTTACCGAGTAATTGTCCACTCTGAACGCTCCGGCAAGATGATTTGCGGGCTTGAACTCGTAGGGTGAGGCCGAGCCTCCGTGGACCCATTCTGAATTACTGAAAAACACTGAGTTAAGTCCCGGCAGCAGCTGAACCTCATACCTCCAGTCCCCTGCGCGGCCCCACAGGCTGATACCGGTTTCGTGCCAGGTGCAAGGAATGATGGTGTTCTCGCCCTCGGGACGATAAGCCGTGAAAAACTCCGTCGGCAGATGCTTGTTATTGGTCGCACCGACCGGCACCACGATATGTCCCATTCTCAGATTGAGTTCCGGCATGAACTCCTTCTGTATCCAGAACTGCTCCAGAGCCACCTCCCCTCCTCTCTCTATCTCCCTCTCGAACTCACCGGCTTCCTCGTTCTCCATCTCCACTGCAGCCTCCACACCCCCATGCTCGAATTCAATCTCAGTTCCCAATGTCCATCCTTTACCGAAATCATAGCCCAGCATAATTACCACGTGCGGCAGATCAAAGCGTGCATGACCCTTCGAATCGCGGTAACTGTCAGGGAACTGATATCGGAAAACATTGTCACTGTAGAAATTATATGTTCCCACGGCCTCACCGTAGCCGCCTACTGTCAGACGGGAAAATGCCTTGGTCCACTTGCTTTCCTGCCTTGCAGACGTATCCGCCGCTGCGTATGCTTCGGCCAAGACTTGCGGCGCCCACATACCTGCGGCAGTCAAGACAGTGATTGTCAGAACTATTGTCCTTAATTTCATACTTATTGCCTTTACAGAATTTACGGCTGCAAAGGTACCGCCGGCTGCTCAGGCAGACAATCACAACAAGTTGGTATTTCCGCATCAAAACCTAACCATTTTTTGCAGCAGCGGCAGTCATCCGTAAAACCGTCACCTACCCCAGTAAAACAGGTATCCGTTTTAAAACATATACCGCTATCTTTGCAGCATGAAAAAGATACTGGTAATAACATCGAGCCTGCGCCGCAACAGTAACTCCGACGCACTGGCAGAGGCCTTTGCCAAAGGTGCGGCTGAGGCCGGCAATGAAGTTGAGACTATTACATTAAAGGGAAAGGAACTGCATTTCTGCACGGGCTGTCTCGCGTGCCAGAAAACTCAGAGATGCGTTATCGCAGACGATGCTCCGGCCATCGTGGATAAAATGTATGCGGCGGATGTCATCGCTTTTGCTACGCCCATCTACTACTATGAGATGAGCGGCCAGTTGAAGACTCTTCTCGACCGTGCGAACCCGTTGTTCACCACGGATTATCATTTCCGGGACATCTATTTCCTGAGTTCGGCCGCCGAGGAGGACCCCAAGACTCCAGAACGCGCCGTCACAGGATTAAGCGGCTGGATCGAATGCTTTGAGAACGCCAGGTTCGCTGGTTCTGTATTTGCCGGAGGCGTGAATGCCCCGGGAGAAATAGAAGGACATGCGGCAGTGGAGGCGGCATACAGGATGGGAAAGGCCGTATGACGGGTCTTAATTTCTACGGACAATCCACTCCCATACAGGCATCGCTACTATTCGCGATATTAAACTGCCGATAATTAGGCAAAATATACTGATTTCACTGCCGATATTACAGGAATCTTTTGGATATCCTACTTCCGTGAAAGATCCTGCAAGTATGATTTACCGTTTCTGCAAGACTTTTTATATCAGTTCCGCAGTCGCTGGCAGAACTCCGACGGCGTAACCCCCTCCTGCTTCTTGAACATCCGGCTGAAATGCTGGGGGTATTCGAAGCCGAGGCGGTCGGATACTTGGGAGACGGTTTCCCCTGCCGCCAGCCCGTTCTTGGCAAGCTGGATGACGAACTGGCGGATGTGGTTGCTCGCCGTGTCTCCGGTGGTTTTCTTGATGACATCGCCGAAATAGTTGGGCGACATGCAGAGTTTGTCGGCGCAATACTGCACTGTGGGCAGGCCAATGGTATACTGGAGGCTGTCTTCGAAATAGTCGCGGAGCAGGCGGTCGAAGCGGACGAGGATGTCGGAGTTCTCTATTTTCCGGGTGACGAACTGGCGGTTGTAGAACCGCTGGCAGAAGTTGAGAGCCAGTTCGATGTAGCCCACGAGGATGGCCCGCTGAAGTTCGTCCGGCTTCTTGCCCAGTTCCTCGCGTATCTGACGCATCAGGGAGGCCAGGATGTCGTGCTCCTCTTCGGTCATGTGCAGGGCCTCGTTGATACGGTAATCGAAGAAAGAATACTCCCGGATGCGCTTTTCAAGCGGGAAGCCGTGCAGCAGGTCCGGGTGGAAAAGCAGTGCCCAGCCCGTCAGCATCACCTCCTCCCCATTGTCCTCCTTGCCGCCCACCTGTCCGGGAGCCACGCAGATTACCGTACCCTTCTTGTAATCATACTTGCCGCAGCCGTATGCCAGGTCTATCTCCGCCTCATCGTGGAAGAAGATGCCGTACACACCGTAATCATTCAGGCTGTGGCGCACGGGCGACACCCCGGCATAGTCAATGACGCTGACCAACGGATGCTGCTCTACGCATCCAACGTAGCGGGCATAGTCGTTGACGTTCCTTACTTTCAGTATCTTGCTCATAATATATTTGTGAGGATTACTTCAACAATTTGCGGCTGTTTATATCCTCCAATATTTGCATTTGCTGTATGGCGATTTGGTTTAAGCCGTTCTCGTTGCGGGAGCCCGTACGGCTTGCATTCTAAAGTGGTCGAATTCGACCACTTTAGAATTGGGATTGTGAATCATCTCCCAGGTCCCCAGGAACTCAATCGTATATCTGTTACGTATCCAATTCTTGATAACATCAGCGGCACGGCTGTCCCCATCTTTGGCGCTTGCCATATCTGTCAGCGAAATATAATCGTGGTCGCTATAATTTATCACGGTTATATTTGTATTCCTTACTGTTATCTTAGCCATAATAAAATGATTTGCTGTCACAAAAGTAATGAAATATCCTAATTTTTCCGTAAAAATGGTACGCTTCCCCCATTTATGGTTACGGCATTCCGCATTGTTCCGGTGTAATTTT